>CAUBIP010000045.1 GCA_958436045.1 uncultured Oscillospiraceae bacterium
ACGCAACGCCGCTATCTCTTTCACTTCTGCCTGGTATTAACTGCGCTTCCGTAATACGCTTCGTTAGTATACCAGCTCCCTGCACTTTTGTCAATATCTTTTTCGCGAATTTTCCCCATTTTTTGCTTTTTCCAGAACAATCATACATATTGGGATAATTCCCCAGAATACCACTAAATATAGCACCACTGCACCGATGGGGATCTCTTGCACCAAGCACGCAGCCAAAAACAGCAGGGCATAGAAGGTAAAAATTGCAGCGGCACTTTTCTTTTTTGTCAGGCAGTGGGTGAAGCTGCCAAGGCTCGCCAGCGCGCAATACAGCGCAGCAGCCACCGCTGTGGACAGCACCGCGTCGAACCGCGCCGCCTGGCCCAGCAGACGGCTGGAGGCAGCCAGGGCAAAAAACGGCAGCGGCTCCGTCGCAGCCAGCCGGGGCGAAAGGCAGCCTGCCGTCACGAGGGTGAGTAGCGCTGCCGCCGCTACGGCCGCCAGGAGCCACTTTCCGCTCCCGGCTTTCTCCGATGATGTATACCGGCTGACCACCGGGAACAAAAACACCGCAAACGCTCCCACAAGCTGCATCGGCCGCCCGGTCGGACGCAGCCAGGCACCGTGCAGCTGCGGCAGTGCCGCGAGGACGATCACGGCAGCCGTCACAGCCGGCAGCCAGACCAGCACGGCGCAGGTCGCCCGCGCCGCCTTAGGCCCACGCCAAACAGCAGCCATAGCCAGGCACAAAAGCGGGATGGCGATCCAGGGAAATCCCCGGGTCAGATTTGGCACGATCGCATCGGCCTGCCGCAGCAGCCAGCCACCGGCCAACGCCAGTCCCACGGCCTGGGCCCAGAGCAGGACCCGGGCCGCACCAGGGCCGATGACTGTCCGCGTCACATGTGCCAGGTCCTGCAGCGGCTGCAGACGGCACAACAGCAAATAGAATCCCCCCGCAGCAGCGCCGCCTACGAGGACCCAGAGCCAGGAGGCCCGGACCGCCCAGAGCAGCATGGGGGCCGCCAGTGCGGCCAGGAGCCCCGCCCGTTCAGACCGTTGTTCCATCTGCGATCGTGTACCTCCCTTGCGTTTCTTCCAATCGCGGCACGCAGACGCTGTCGCCATATTCCTGCGCCGCCCGCAGCTCCAGCAGCGTGACTGGGGACGGATGCTGCAGCAAAAACGCCGTCGCCTCCACCGCATCCGGCGGCGTCGCTACTTGATAGAGCTGCGCTGCGGGGCGCAGCTGCCGCATTTCCGCCAACTGCTGCCAGATATCCCCTGTCCCGGAAACGACAATCTGCTGCGCCGTCGCCAGGAACACATGCCCGGCGGCGTCGACCTGCAGATCCTCCAGGGCCTCGGCGAGGGTCGCCCCCGTCCCGGTCAAATCGCCCCCGCAGGCGACCTGGCACTGCCCCTCTGCCGCGTGGATGACCAGCGTCTGTACCGGCAGCAGGCTCGCGACGTCGCTTGTCCGGAACGGGATCGCATGATAAACGCCCAGGACCAGCGCCAGGGCAAAAAGCAACCATAATTTCCGCATTTGCTACCTCTGATTTTTGGAATCCTGTGGATGCAGCGCGGCATCCCGGTATTTTTGCCGCCCCAGCCGGTGTCGGAGCAGCGCGCGGCTGCCCTGGACGCTGGAAAACGGCTGCAAATAGGCGACACCGAAGGACGTCAGCCCAGCCAGATGAATGAGCAGCGCAATGACGCCGCAGATCACGCCAAACAGCCCCGCGATGCTGGCGCAGACGGCCAGCAAAAAGCGCCACAGCCGCATGGCGTCGGACAGGTCCTTCCCCGGCAGGGCGTACCCGCAAATTCCTGCGATGGCCACGGCGACCAGGGCCGCCGGAGAAACGAGTCGCGCCTCGACGGCTGCGCTGCCGACGACGAGCCCGCCGATGATGGAGATCGTCTGCCCAATGGACTGGGGCAGGCTGATGCCCGCCTCCTGTAGCAGCTCAAAGGCGATCAGCAACCCCAGGACCTCCAATACTGTCGCAAAGGGGACCGCTTTCTTGCTCTCGATGATCGACTGCAGCAGTGCGTCGGGGATCATCTCCGGATGGAACGTCGTCATCGCGACATAAACTGCGGGCAGCAGCAAACTGATGAGCAGCGCCAGATAGCGGATGCAGCGGACGCAGGTGGCAGAGATATAATCCACGCCCCGGTCCTCCGGCGTCTGCATCAGATAGCCGATGTTCACCGGCAGCAGATAACCCTGGGGCAGGCCGTCCACCAACAGGCCGACGCGACCATCGAGAAGGCCCTGGCAGAATTTATCCGTCCGCTCTGTATATTGAATAAGCGGAAACGGCGTCGCCCGGGAGCCGGTGACATATTCCTCTACCGACGCCGGGGAGACCATGCCGTCAATGTCGATCTCCGCCAGGCGCTGCTTGAGCCGCCGCACCAGCTCCTTTGACGTCAGGCCCCGGATGGAAACGATGGCCACATTCGTCAGACTGCGCCGCCCGACGACCGTCTCATACAATTGCAGCTCCGGTGTGCGCAGATGGCGGCGGATGAGGCTGGTGTTGGTGCGGATCGTCTCGGTAAAGGCGTCCTTCGGTCCCTTGACGGTGTTCTCCACCTCCGGGCGGGAGGGGCTGCGCTTTTCCTCTGTCTTATCCTCAAAAGCAATGGCCCCGGTCCCTTCAAACAGGACAACGCAAAATCCATTGACAAGCTTCCGGGCCGCCGTATCAAGGTCCGGGCAGACATCTGCCACGGAGTTATAGACCACCGTCTGCAGCGCCCGCTGGTACAGCTCCTGCATACTATTCCCCTGGAGATTCTCCAGCAGCGGGCGGATGACGAAATCCGAAATATCGCCGCCGGAGGTCAGGCCGTCAATGGCATAGGTATGGACGGGAAAACCGCAGATCTCGACAGTGCGGTAATTGAAATCGCCAGCGTCGGCAAACAGTTCCCGGATGCGCCGGTCTGTGACCGGGCCTTTGTATTGCTGCTCCATGTATCTCACCCCATGCCATAGCGTTCCCGCCGGGCGGGGATCTATGCAAAAAGCGCTTGTGAAAAAAGTTGGCGTAACGTATAATAAGAAGAAACGACGCAAAAGGGGGAGATTCGATATGGCAGATACCATTGCGGCCATCGCATCGGGGAAGATTCCCTGTGCCATCGGCATTCTGCGGCTCTCCGGTGACGGCTGCGCAGAGATCGCCGGGCAAGTTTTTGACCTGCAGGCGGGCATTCCGCTGGCGCAGGCGCCGAATCGCAAACTGATGCTGGGCACGCTGCGGGATCTCCAGGGCCGGGTGATTGACCAGGCTCTGGCTGTCTACACCCGTGCGCCCCACACCTATACCGGGGAGGATACGGTGGAGCTGCAGTGCCACGGCAGCCCCGCCGTCCTGGCCGCCGGGCTGGAGGCGCTGTTTGCCGCTGGAGCGCGGCAAGCGGGCCCCGGCGAATTTACAAAGCGGGCCTTTTTAAACGGGCAGATGGACCTGACCCAAGCCGAGGCCGTCATCGACCTCATTGACGCCGAGACGGCGGACGCGGCCGCCAATGCCGCGGGGCAGGTCGGCGGCGCATTGGTCCGGCAGCTGGAGCCGATCTACCAGAGCCTGGTCGACCTGTGCAGCCATTTTCACGCCGTACTGGACTACCCGGACGAGGATATCGACGAATTCCGGCTGGAAAATTTCTCCGGTGTGCTGCAAAGCGCCACCCAGCAGCTAGAGCGGCTGCTGGGCACCTGCGCCCAGGGGCAGTATTTAAAGCTGGGCGTAGCGACGGTGCTGCTGGGCAAGCCCAATGTCGGAAAATCCAGCCTGCTCAATGCCCTGGCAGGCTTTGACCGGGTCATCGTGACCGACATCGCCGGAACAACCCGGGACACCGTCGAGCAGACTGTGAAGCTAGGCAGTACTCTCTTCCGCCTGCTGGACACCGCCGGGATCCGGGAGACGGAAAATGAGATTGAAGCCATGGGCGTCGCCCGCAGCCGTGCGGCGGCGCAGGAGGCGGAGCTGGCGCTCTTCCTCTGCGACAGCGCCGCCCCACTGACGCAGGAGGATCGGCAGGCCATGCAGGCCGCAGCCACGGCAAAGCACGCCATCGGGATCCTCAACAAAGCCGACCTGCCCCAGGCCGTTTCCCCGGCGGAGCTGCCCTTTGACGAAGTCTTCTCCGTCAGCGCGAAAACCGGGCAGGGGCTGGATGCGCTGCGGCAGGCGCTGGCCGAGAAATTCTCCGGCGGCGCGCCCTGCGACGGCTCGATCTTAACGAACCCCCGGCAGGCAGGCGCAGTCCGCTGCGCCCACGCGGCGTTGGAACGCGCCCTGGCCGGTCTGCAAGCGCAGATGACGCCGGACGCCGTCTTATTAGATGTAGAGGCCGCCATGCAGGCGATTGGGGAGTTGACCGGCAAGACCATCCGGGAGGATATCACCCAACGCATCTTCTCCCGGTTCTGTGTTGGCAAATAAAGCAGGAAAGCGAGCGTAAGAGACTATGATCGCATATTTTGATAACTCCGCAACGACGAAGCCCTGCCCGGAGGCGGTGGACGCCGTGCGGGCGCTTTTGGAAAATGAATGGGGCAACCCCTCCTCCGTCCACCGGCTGGGCATCCAGGCCCGCCAGGCGCTGACCCGGGCAAGAGGCCAGGTCGCCCAGGCCATGGGTGCGGAGGAAAGCCGTGTATTTTTCACCTCCGGCGGCACAGAGGCGGATAACTGGGCTATTTTCTCCGCCGCTGAGCGCCTGGGCAAGCGGGGCAAGCATATCATCACGACGGCCGTGGAGCACCACGCCGTGCTGCATCCGATGCAAAAGCTGGCCCAGCAGGGCTTTGATGTCACATTTCTGCCGCCGGACGAGGCCGGGCGCGTCAGCCTGGCGCAGCTGCAGGCGGCGCTGCGGCCGGATACGATCCTCGTCTCCATCATGCTGGTCAACAACGAGACCGGCGCGGTGATGCCCATCGAGAAAATGGCCAAGCTGACCCATCGCCAGTGCCCCGCGGCGCTGTTTCATACCGACGCCGTGCAGGGGCTTTTTAAAGTCCCCTTCCAGGCAAAAACGTTGGGGGCGGACCTCATCAGTGTCTCCGGGCATAAGATTCACGCCATCAAGGGCAGCGGCGCGCTGTATATCCGTCCGGGCCTGACACTGCCGCCGCTGCTGCTGGGCGGCGGACAGGAGCAGAATTACCGCTCCGGGACGGAAGCGCTGCCTGCTATCGCCGCCCTTGGCGCAGCCTGCGCCGCGGCCTATCCGACCCGCATGGCTGACCTGCGGCATCAGGCCGCGCTGCGCGACAAGCTGCGGCAAAAAATCGCCCAGCTGCCGGGCTGGCAGCTCCTCGGCGCGGCAGAAGCGCCGCAGATCATCAGCTGCGCGCTGCCAGGCGTCCCCAGCCAGAATATCATCAACCTACTGCAGGACCACGACTGCTATGTCTCCGCAGGCTCTGCCTGCAGCAAGGGCCATCGCAGCCATGTGCTGCAGGCGTGCGGCCTGCCTCCTGCCGTGATCGACAGCAGCATCCGCATCTCCCTCTCCCGTTTCACAACGGAGGCGGAGGCTGCGCAGCTGCTTGCCGCTATGCAGGCGGCCACCGCATATTTTAAAGCGCACGAAAAGCGCAGATAATCGGAACAAAAAAGGAGATCTGCTTATGGCGACCATCACACTGGGCAAAACGGGCATCACCTGCCAGCGCAACGGCTTCGGAGCGCTGCCAGTGCAGCGAATCAGCCAGGAGGACGCGGTCCGTCTCCTGCGCCGGGCCTTTGACGGCGGCATCCGCTTTTTCGACTCTGCCCGGGCTTATACCGACAGCGAGGAAAAGCTGGGCGCAGCCTTTGGCCCCCTGGGCATCCGCGACCAGATCTATCTTGCCACCAAAACCCATGCAAAAACGCCGGAGGAATTCTGGCAGCATCTGGAGACCTCCCTGCGGCTACTCCAGACAGACTACATCGACCTCTACCAGTTCCATCTGCCGCCGGTCTGTTACCGGCCCGGCGACGGTACCGGAATGTATGAATGCATGCTGGAGGCCAAGCGCCGGGGCATGATCCGCCACATCGGCCTGACGAACCACGCGCTCTCCGTGGCGCAGGACTGCATCGACTCCGGCCTTTATGAAACGCTGCAATTTCCGCTGAGCTATCTCTCCGGGCCGCAGGAGCTGGCCCTGGTCGAGGGCTGCAGGCAGGCAAATATGGGCTACATCGCCATGAAGGCGCTGGCCGGCGGGCTGATCCTGAATGCCGCAGCAGCTGCCGCTTGGATGGCGCAGTTTGACCATGTGCTGCCCATCTGGGGCATTCAGCGGGAGCGGGAGCTGGAAGAATTCCTCGCCTTTATCGACGAGCCGCCCGCCATGACCCTGGCGCTGGAAGCCGTGATCGCCAAGGACCGGCAGGAGCTGGTGGGCGATTTCTGCCGGGGCTGCGGCTACTGCATGCCCTGCCCCCAAGGCATTGAGATCAACCAGTGCGCCCGGATGTCCCTGATGATGCGCCGGGCCCCTGCCGCACCGTATCTCACCGCGCATTGGCAGCAGGAGATGGCAAAAATTTCCACCTGCCTGCACTGCGGCAAATGCGCCGCCAAATGTCCGTATCACCTGGATACCCCGGCGCTGCTGGCAAAAAACTACGCCGATTACCAGGCGATCCTGGCCGGGGAGGTCAGCGTCACATAAGCTTTTTCGAGAGGATCGACCGCTTCGACGGGCCGCAGCGCTCCCAACTGCGCGTCGTCCCCGTTGGGGCCGCCCCGGGCGGCGAGTGCTACCTGCTCTTTGCAGGCGGCACGACGCTGCTCGTCGACAGCGGCTTTCAGTTCTGCGGCCCGCAGCTGGTAGAACACCTGCGCCGCACGCTGCAGGGCCGGGCGCTAGACTATATCCTGCTGACCCACTCCCACTATGACCACGCGCTGGGCAGCGTCTTCTGCAAGCAGGCCTGGCCGGAGGCGACCGTCGTCGCCAGCCGCTACGCCGCTGGGATCTTCCAAAAGCCACACGCCCGGGTGCTGATGCGTAGGCTGGACGCTTACCAGGCTGCGCAATGCGGCGTGACCGGCGCGCCCGACTGCATCGACGCGCTCCGCGTCGACCTGCCAGTGGAGAATGGCGACCGGATCTCCCTGGACGGCGATACCATCCGCATCATCGCCCTGCCGGGGCACACCCGCTGCTGCATCGGCTTTTATCTGGAAACACATCAAATTCTGCTGGCACCGGAGACGCTGGGCGTCCCCATCCCGTCCGGCACGGTCATGCCAGCGTATCTGGTCGGCTACCAGATGACGCTGGACGCCATCGCCAAAGCGGCGCAGCTGCCGCTGCGGGAGCTGCTGGTCTCCCACGCGGGGATGCTCTATGGGCCAGACTGCGCCGCATTTTTGCAGCGCAGCGCCGCCTGCTGCCGCCAGGGGTGCGACCTCATTCTGGGCGCGTACCACCCCGGCGTCACCATGGACGAGCTCATCGCCGTCTTCCGCCGGGCCTTTTACCCCAGCGACTGCCCGGGGCTCTACCCGGAGATGGCCTTCCGGACCAACGTGCGAGTGCAGATCCCGCTCCTGCTGCAAGAATGCGGCGGCATCGACCCCGCCGGGCTGCAATAAGGGCAGCAAAAAGCACGCCGCATTCCCCGGCGTGCTTTCGCTATACGTTGTTAGTTTTTCGGCTCCTTGACTGACTCGGCCAGCCCCTCTGCCAGGCCGACGAGGCCCTGCAACTCGGAGGGAATGATGATCTTCGTCGCCTTTCCGTCACCCAGGGCCTTCATGGTATCGAGGGCCTTGAGCTTGATGACCTGGTCATTGGGGCAGGAGGCGTTGAGCAGCTGCAGAGAATCTGCCAGCGCTTTCTGGACCGTCATGATGGCCTGGGCCTCGCCCTCGGCCTTCAGGATCGCCGCCTGTTTTTCCGCGTCCGCCCGCAAAATGGCAGATTCCTTTTCGCCCTCGGCCACCAGGACCTGGGAGCGCTTCGTGCCCTCGGCCTGCAGGATCGCCTGCCGGCGGTCGCGTTCAGCCTTCATCTGCTTTTCCATGGAATTCTGAATATCCGCCGGCGGCAGGATATTTTTCAGCTCCACCCGGTTGACTTTAATGCCCCAGGGATCCGTGACCTCATCGAGGATGGCACGCATCTTCGTATTGATCACATCGCGGGATGTCAGAGTCTGGTCCAGTTCCAGATCGCCGATGATGTTGCGCAGCGTCGTCGCCGTCAGCGTCTCCATGGCGACCATAGGGTACTCCACGCCGTAGGTATAGAGCTTCGGGTCCGTAATCTGGAAATAGACGACGGTGTCGATCTGCATCGTAACATTATCCTTCGTGATGACCGGCTGCGGCGGATAATCCAGCACCTGCTCTTTCAGGCTGACCCGCTTGGCGACCCGGTCAATAAACGGCATTTTGACATGAATGCCGACGCCCCAGACTGTCTGGAATGCGCCCAGGCGTTCAATGACATACGCCTTCGACTGCTGCACGACCTGCACATTCGTCAGTACCAAAATCAGCACCAGTACGACGATGACAGCGGCAATGATCAATCCTCCCATAGTTTTCTCCTTTCTTTCCCGGCATGATGCGCCGGGCACTTTCTTGGCAATGTGCCTCAGCGAGCGCCTACTGCAGCATGGACCGGCGCGACATAAGCGCGGACGCCCTCGATCCGATGGATCTCTACCAGGCACCCGGCATCAATCACGCTACCGTC
Organism: uncultured Oscillospiraceae bacterium; assembly: GCA_958436045.1. Taxonomy (GTDB): domain Bacteria; phylum Bacillota; class Clostridia; order Oscillospirales; family Oscillospiraceae; genus SVMC01. The sequence continues at coordinate 8,729 of CAUBIP010000045.1, forward strand.
GTCACTGCGGGCGGTCCAGTCGGCGCTGTCCACCTGAATGCGGCCCCGTCCTTCCAAATTGTCGATCTTTTCAATCACGATGGCCTGCTTGCCGATCAGCGCATCCACATTTGTCTTGAGCTTATCGGGATTACACTGCCGCCGGAGCAGCGGACGCAGCAGCAAAAGCAACGCCACCGAGACAACGAAAAACAGCACAATCTGCAGCCAAAGCGCACCGCCGCACAGGCAGACGATCAGCGCTGCCGCAGCACCGCCGACAAACCAGATGCTCACCAGCATCGCCGTTGCAGCCTCCAGGATCAACAGCACAAGACAGGCTACAGCCCAGAACCAAAACATCGCTCCCATGGCCCTGCCTCCTTTCCTGTATTGCTACTTTTAGCATACAGGATTTCAGGCCAATGTCAAGGGGTAAATTCCTGGTATTTGGCGGTATCGGGCTCCAAAAGAGCGCAATTTTTCGTTGCTATTTGCCAAAACTTCCGATATAATAGAAAAAACGAAAAAGCGCGCGCCGGGCGCTTGTCCGGCGGGCATCTCCCCGTCCGCCGCTGCCGGGGATTTTCTTTTGTGCCCTACTCGGGCTTCGGCGGCAGAATGGAGTTTTTATGGAGCGTTATACCCTGTGCATCCCCACCCTGTTTGGGCTGGAGGGGCTGGTCGGCGATGAAATGCGCCGGATGCAAATGCAAAACGTCCGCGTCGAGGACCGGCGCGTCTTTTTTGAAGGGACCGCGGCGGATATTGCCCGGGCCAACCTGCGCTGCCGGATGGGCGAGCGGGTCATGATCCTGCTGGCCCGGTTCCCGGTCCACAGCTTTGAGGACCTCTACCAAGGCGTGAAAAAGATCCCCCTGGAAGCCTTCATTGGCAAGGAGGACGCCTTCCCCGTCAAGGGCTACAGTCTGGACAGCCAGCTGCACTCCGTGCCAGACTGCCAGGCCATCGCAAAAAAAGCTGCGGTGGACCGGCTTGGCACTCACTATCATCTTTCCTGGCTGCCGGAGACGGGCCCCGTGCATCAGCTCCGCTTTTCTATTATGAAGGACCAATGCGAGATCTTCCTCGATACCTCCGGCGTCAGCCTGCACAAGCGAGGCTATCGGGCGGAGGCCAATCTGGCGCCGTTGCATGAGACAATGGCGGCCGCAATGGTCACGCTTTCCCGCTACCGGGGCCGGGATTTCTTCTGGGATCCCTTCTGCGGCTCCGGGACAATCCCCATTGAAGCGGCGCTTATCGCGCTGAACCGAGCCCCGGGCCTGCACCGCAGCTTCGCGGCCCAGCAGTGGGACTTCCTGCCCCCAGCGATCTGGCAGCAGGCGCAGGAGGAGGCGAAGGACCTGGAATTCCGGGGGGACTATCAAATTCTCGGCTCCGATCTGGACCCGCAGAACGTCGCGCTGTCCCAGGCCAACGCCGCCAAAGCGGGCGTCGGCAAATGGATCCGCTTCCAGGCCGCCGACGCAACGAAGATGAGCCTGCCTGCAGAGCGGGGCGTCATTGTCTGCAACCCGCCCTACGGCGAGCGGATGCTGGAGCAAAAGCAGGCCCAGCAGTTGGTCCGGGCCTTCGGCCGTCATCTGCGTTATGCCGACCGCTGGCATAAATATGTCATTTCCTCCGAACCGGAGTTTGAGCGCTATTTCGGCGCACCGGCTGCGAAGCGGCGCAAGCTCTATAACGGGCGGCTGCAATGTAATATATATATGTATTTTTAGGCGATTCATACGCCAAACCAGAGGAAGTTTGTCATGAAGCATGTATTTATCATCAACCCTGCCGCCGGAAAGCGCGACAGGACCGCGGCGGTCACTGCCGAAGTTACCCGCTGCTGCGCCAGAATGGACTACGAGATCGCCGTCTCCATCGCTCCCGGCGACTGCACCCGCATCGCCCGGGACGCCGCCAAAAGTGGCCAGCCGGTGCGCCTGTACGCCTGCGGCGGCGACGGGACGCTCAATGAAGTCGTCAACGGGGCGGCCGGCCACCCCAACGCTGCCGTGACCCATTACGCCGGCGGCTCCGGCAATGACTTTGTCCGTATTTTTTCTGAGCCCACCGCCTTTACCCAGCTGCCCCGGCTGCTGGACAGCCAGGCGGCGGAGTTTGACCTCATCCAATGCGGCAAGCACCGGGCACTGAATGTCTGCTCCATCGGTTTTGACGCCCGCATCGGCACCAGCGTGAACCGCTACACCCGGCTCCCGTTCGTGACCGGTTCCGGGGCATACGTTCTCTCCATCCTGGTCAATCTGCTCCGGGGCGTGCATGAGCACTACCGCATCACCGTCGACGGCCAGGTCTTCGACGGCGAATACACTCTGGCCTGCATCGCCAACGGGCGCTACTACGGTGGCGGATTCTACCCTCTGCCGGAGGCGCAGCCAGACGACGGCCTGCTGGATGTGCTGCTGGTGCGGGACGTCACGCGACTGAAGGTCGCTCAGGTCATCGGCAAGTACAAGGCCGGGCAATACCGGCAGCTGCCGGACCTCATCCGCTATTACCGCTGTAAGAGCATCACCGTGGAGGCAGACCGTCCCGTCGCGGTGAATTTGGACGGCGAACTGCTCACCCTACAGAAGGCAGCTTTTGCCGTCGCGCCGGAGAAAATCCGCTTCTGTGTCCCCCAGGGATTGCACTGGAATTCTTCCGTTTCTCAAAATCAAGAGAAATCAGGCGTATACACGAGATAATATCAGATAAATATATACCGTATTGTTTTAACCTCGTCTAAGCAGAGTTATTCCCGGAAATCAAAATTATTTTCCTCTTGCATATTGGGACGTTGTGACTTATTATAATACCTGTTAGCACTCAGGTATTTCGAGTGCTAACACCATAAAAATCTGTAAACCTTTGTCCGGCAAAACAGCCGGCATGAATGATGATTAGGAGGCACACACATATGAAACTGACACCGTTGGCAGACCGCGTTCTGCTGAAACCTGTTGAAGTCGAAGAGACCACCAAGTCTGGTATCATCCTTTCCACGGCCAGCAAGGAAAAGCCCGTTGTTTCCGAGGTCGTTGCAGTTGGCCCCGGCGGTATGGTCGATGGTCATGAGGTCAAGATGTCCGTCAAGGCTGGCGACAAGGTCATCGTTGCCAAGTACGCCGGTACCGACGTCGAGCTTGACGATTGCAGCTACACCATCGTACGGCAGGAGGATATCCTCGCTGTCGTGGCAGACTAATTTGGGAGGTTCATTACTATGGCTAAAATGATCGTTTACGGCGAAGACGCCCGCAAAGCTCTGCAGGCTGGTATTGATCAGTTGGCAAATACCGTTAAAGTTACCCTGGGCCCCAAGGGCCGTAATGTTGTCCTGGATAAAAAGTATGGCGCACCGCTCATCACCAACGACGGCGTGACCATCGCCCAGGAAGTCGAGCTCGAGGAGCCGTTTGAAAACATGGGCGCGCAGTTGGTCCGCCAGGTTGCCACCAAGACGAATGACGTCGCCGGTGACGGCACCACGACCGCTACCCTGCTGGCCCAGGCCATCATCCGCGAAGGCCTGAAGAACGTCACCGCAGGTGCCAACCCCATGGTCATGCGGAAGGGCATTGAGAAGGCAGTTGCGACTGCAGTAGACGCCATCAAGAAGAATTCCGAAGTTGTCAAGGGCAGCGACGATATCGCAAGAGTCGGCACCGTCTCCTCCAGCGACGAGCAAGTCGGTAAGCTGATTGCCGAGGCGATGGAAAAGGTCACCGCCGAGGGCGTCATCTCCGTCGAAGAATCCAAGACGGCAGACACCACCCTGGAGGTTGTCGAAGGCATGCAGTTCGACCGCGGCTATATCTCCCCCTATATGATCACCGATACGGATAAGATGGAAGCCGTCATTGACGATCCCTATATCCTGATTACCGATAAGAAGATTTCTTCCCTGCAGGAGATCCTGCCCGTTCTGGAAAAGATCGTGCAGGCCGGCAAGAAGATGGTCATCATCGCAGAAGACGTCGAAGGCGACGCACTGGCAACCCTGCTGGTCAACAAGCTGCGCGGCACCTTCACCTGTGTTTGCGTCAAGGCCCCCGGCTTCGGCGACCGCAGAAAGGCCATGCTGCAGGATATCGCTGTCCTGACCGGCGGCACCGTGATCTCCTCCGATCTGAACATGGAACTGAAGGATACCGACGTATCTGACCTGGGCCGTGCGGAAAAGATCAAGATTAGCAGCGAAAACACCGTCATTGTCAAGGGTCTGGGCGACCCCGAGGCCATCAAGGCCCGTCAGCAGGAGATCAAAAACTCCATCGCTGTGACGACTTCTGAATATGAGACCGAGAAGCTGCAGGAGCGCCTGGGCAAGCTGGCTGGCGGCGTCGCTGTCATCCGCGTCGGCGCGCAGACGGAAGTTGCCATGAAGGAGCAGAAGCTCCGCATTGAGGACGCCCTGAACGCAACCCGTGCAGCAGTCGAAGAAGGCATCGTCGCAGGCGGCGGCACAGCTTATGTCAATGCCATCCCCGCAGTCGAAGCCCTGATCGACACCCTGAAGGGCGACGAGAAGACCGGTGCGATGATCATCGCCAAGGCTCTGCAGGCCCCCATCCGCCAGATCGCGGAGAACGCGGGCGTTGATGGCTCCGTTATCTTCGAGAAGATCCGCAACAGCGGCAAGGTCGGTTATGGCTACAACGCCTACACCGAGGAATACTGCGACATGATCCCCTCCGGCATCGTGGACCCGACGAAGGTCACCCGCAGCGCCCTGGAGAATGCAGCTTCCATTTGCGCCTGCGTCCTGACGACCGAATCCCTGGTCACCGACAAGCCCGATCCCGCTGGCGACGCAGCCAAGGCAGCCGCTGCCGCAAACGCAGCCGGCATGGGCGGTATGTATTGATTCCCAAACGCCAAAAAATTACAACACCCCACCCGGGGCGTGTACCACCCGGTACACGCCCCGGGCTTTTGTTTGTTGCAGACTCTGGCATAATATATTTTTTTGACAGGCTACTCTGGATACGCCGTTACGATGTACGCCCTCACACCCCTGGCAGCAAGCCCGCTGCCAGGGGAATTTTTACAGCCTGCCGCACACACATCCGCTCGATTGGCAAAGCGGTGCATTACAAGATGCAGACTGCAAAAACCGGCCCGGGCTTTTGTGCAAAAGCC
>CAUBIP010000046.1 GCA_958436045.1 uncultured Oscillospiraceae bacterium
CCGGATCGTAGATGATGAACGGGACCGGGTTCAGAGAGTGGGCCGTCCGGATAGACGTCTTGCCCTTTTTCGTCTCCGTCATCTGGTCGGCATTGCCATGGTCTGCCGTGACGCAGACGGTGTAGCCGTACTGGTCTGCCGCATCTAGGATTCGTTGCACGCCGGTATCCACGCACTCCATGGCGGTGATCACCGCTTCCATCACGCCGGTATGGCCGACCATATCGCCGTTGGGGTAGTTACAGCGCAGGAAGTCAAACTGCTTGGAGGCCATCTGCTTGACCATGCAGTCTGTGATCTCCTTGGATTTCATGGCAGGCGCCTGCTCAAAGGGAATGACGTCCGAGGGAATCTCCTCATACGTCTCCAGCTTCTCATCCACCTTGCCGGAGCGGTTGCCGTTCCAGAAATAGGTGACATGGCCGTACTTCTGCGTCTCCGAGACCGCGTATTCCCGGATGCCATGGGCGCACAGCACCTCCGTCAGCGTATTCTGGATGACCGGCGGCTGCACCAGATAGTGGGTCGGGATGTTGAGGTCGCCATCATACTGGAGCATCCCGGCAAATTTCACGCCGGTGTAATCGCCCCGGTCGAAATGATCAAAGTCCTTGCGGTCAAAGGCCAGGGAGATCTCCTGCGCCCGGTCGCCGCGGAAGTTGAAGAGGATAACGCTGTCGCCATTGGCGATCTTCGCCACCGGCTGGCCATCCCGGGCGACGACGAAGGCGGGCAGGTCCTGGTCAATGCAGCCGGTCTCGGCGCGGTAGGTCTCGATGGCTTCCTGCGCGGAGGCGAACATCCGGCCCTGGCCCTGGACATGGGTACGCCACCCCTGCTCGACCATGGGCCAGTTGGCCTCGTAGCGGTCCATCGTGATCTGCATCCGGCCGCCGCCGGAGGCGATGGCATAGTCAAAGCCCTCGCCACGCAGGGAAGCAAGCGTCTGCTCCAGCTCGTCCACATAGGTCAGCGCCGAAGTCGCCGGGACATCGCGCCCATCCAGCAGGATATGGCAGTAGCATCTGCGGATGCCCAGCGCCCGTGCCTTTTTCAGCATGGCGATGAGGTGGCTGATATTGGAATGCACATTGCCGTCAGACAGCAGTCCCAAAAAATGCAGCGCCTTGCCGTTTTCCAGGCAATTGTTCGTCAGGTCCTGCCAGGTCTCGGACTGGAACAGGCTGCCGTTTTCGATAGATTCGCCCACAAGCTTTGCGCCCTGGGAATAGATCTGGCCGCAGCCCAGCGCATTGTGCCCAACCTCGGAGTTCCCCATATCGTCATCCGTCGGCAGGCCGACGGCGGTACCGTGGGCCTTGAGCCAGGTATAGGGGCAAGTGGCAAACAGCTTATCCAGCGTCGGGGTCTTCGCCTGGGCAACTGCGTCGCCAGGGCCGCCGTCCCCTTTGCCGACGCCATCCATAATTACTAAAACAATCGGTTTTTTCATAACGCTTCCACCTTTCATAAAACAACCAAACATTTGAAGTTCGCCTGTATTTTACAACATTTTCCCGCCGGGTACAATAGCAATTTTCAAAAATGGTGGCTTTACAAGAATAATTCCGCGCTGTTATCAAACAGCCGCCGGACCCGGTCCATCAGTGGCGCAAATTCCGGCCCGTCCGGGCTGGCGGGATCGGCCAAATACGCCGCAGCCGCCTCCTGTGCCGCCTGCAGCACCGGCACGCTGCTGCCCAGCGCCGCGCAGCGCAGCACCGGCAGGCCGTGCTGCCGCCGGCCGAACAAGTCCCCCGGCCCCCGCAGCTCCAGGTCCGCCTGGGCAATGGCGAAGCCGTCCCGGGTCTTGCACAGCGCCTTGAGCCGCTGCCGTGTCTCCGGGTTTTTCGTGTTGGAGACCAGAATGCAGTAGCTTTTGATCTCGCTCCGGCCGACCCGGCCCCGCAGCTGGTGCAGCTGACTCAGGCCAAACCGGTCCGCATTTTCGATCACGATCAGATTCGCATTGGGGATATCCACCCCGACCTCAATGACCGTCGTCGCCACCAGGATCTGCGTTTGCCCCTGGGCAAATGCGCCCATGATCTCTTCCTTCTCCTCGCTCTTCATCTGGCCGTGGACCACCGCGATCTGCAGCTCCGGCAGTGCCTGCCGCAGCGCCTCGGCCCATTGCTCGGCAGATTTCAGCTCCGTCGTCTCACTCTCCTCCACCATCGGGCAGACCACGAAGCACTGGTGCCCCGCCTCCACCTGCTTGCGGAGGAACGCATGGATCCGGGGCCGCAGCGCCTCAGAGACCAGGAATGTATCCACCGGCTGGCGTCCCGGCGGCTGCTCATCAAGAATCGAGACGTCGAGATCGCCGTAGAGGATCATGGAAAGTGTCCTGGGGATCGGCGTCGCCGAGAGCAGCAGCAAATGTGGCAGTTCCCCCTTCTGGGCCAGTGCCGACCGCTGGGCCACACCAAAGCGGTGCTGCTCATCCGTCACGACCAGGCCCAGATTTGCAAAGGCCGTCGTCCCAGACAGCAGTGCGTGGGTCCCGATGACGACATCAAGCTCGCCTGCCTGCAACGCAGCCCGCAGTGCGCGTTTTTCGGAAACCTTTTGGGAACCCGTCAGCTGACCGCAGCGCAGCCCAAGGCGTTCAAACAGCGGCGCCAGGGATTGAAAATGCTGCTCGGCTAAGATCTCTGTCGGCGCCAGCAGCGCGCTCTGCACACCGTTTTTTGCCGCACAGACAATCGCAGCCGCCGCGACCATCGTCTTGCCGCTGCCCACATCGCCCTGCACCAGGCGGCACATCGGCCGCCCCTGGGTGAAGTCCTGCAAGATCTCCCCGATGACCCGCCGCTGCGCCCCGGTCAGGGCGAAGGGCAGCGCCGCGTAAAATGCTGAGAGATCCGTCTCGGCAAAGGGAGCCTTCGTCCGCCCGGCCCGCCGCGCCTTGCACAGCTGCAGCCCTGCAGAGAAGATAAAAAATTCCTCAAAGCTGATCCGCCGCTGCGCCGCCTCCAGCAGTGCCTGAGACGACGGCGCGTGGATCTGCCGGTAGGCCTGCCGCGCGCTGCACAGGTCATACCGCGCCTGCACCTGCTGGGGCAGCAGATCCGGCATCTGATCCGTCAGCTCCAGTGCCTGCGCGATCATCCGGTTGAGCGCGCCGTTGCGCAGCCCCGCCGTCAGCCCATAGACCGGCACGATACGCCGGGTCAAGACGCCTTCCTTTTCCGCGGACTCAAAGACGGGATTGATCACCCCGTAGCCCCGGTCATCCCCCTGCAGCATGCCGTAAAAAAAGTACGTCTGGCCATATTCCAACTGACGGTCCAGGTATGGCTGGTTAAAAAATGTTAAAACCAGCCGTCCGGTATGATCGGCCACAGCGATTTTTGCCACCGCCTGCCCATTACGGGTAAGTCCGGCGCGGGGCCGTTGTATGACCATGGCGGAAAAGCACGCGGGCTTCCCCACCTCCATTTCGCAAATGGGGCGCAGCTGGCTGCGGTCCTCATAGGACCGGGGGTAGTAGGTCAAAAGGTCATAAATCGTTTCAATGCCAAGCTTTGCCAGTAGCTTCGCTCTGGCCGGGCCGACACCCTTTAAATACTGCACACTGTCAAATAATTCCATTGTGCCGCCCCCTTTCCGCCGCCGTTATGATTTTCTGAATTTGCGGCAAACTATCCGTATACCGTACCCAGACAGGATAAAAAAGGAGATGCTGCACGCAGCATCTCCCAAAAAGCCATGAATTAAGCCATGTGATTCAGTTTGACCGTCATGCTGCTCTTCTTACGCGCAGCGTTATTCTTATGAAGGATCCCCTTCGTGACAGACTGATCAACCATCTTAACGGCTGCCTTGTAAGCGCTATCGGCCTTCTCACGGTCGCCTTCAGCAACGGCAGTATCAAACTTTTTCAGCGTAGATTTCAGAGTGGACTTGTACATCTTGTTTCTGGCGTTACTGATCTTGGACAGTTCGACTCTTTTCTTTGCAGATTTAATGTTGGGCACGGAATACACCTCCTCAATAGCGTTTATAAGATCTTACCGCAAGCATTTAACCTCATGCAGAAATATATTATAGTTGGTAAATCGCAGAAAATCAATAGTTTTTTCTCATTTTCTCGAAAAAATTTTCCGTCTTTGGTCTGTGGACCGTATCTTTCCCGCAGACCGGAAAGGAGCGCACATGAATCACACCGATCTTGCCCTGGAAGCCCACCAGCAGGTCCACACCGGCGCAGGCACACTGCCCGGCGTCCGCATTCAGCAGCAGGAGAAGGATGATATCTCCATCACGCAGATCAAGATCGAGACCGATGACGCCGCGCGGCGGCTGGAAAAGCCCATCGGGCAATATATCACCCTGGAGCTTGCGGCGCTACTGCGGGACCCCTCTGCCGCGCCCCAACGGGCCGGGCAGGTCCTGGGGGCACAACTGGCCCAGCTACTGGGGCCAGCGCCGGGGCCGGTCCTGATCGTCGGGCTGGGCAATGCCGCCATCACGCCGGACGCCATCGGACCCCGGACGCTGCCGCATATTTTGGTCACCCGTCATCTGCGCCGCCGTCTGCCGGACCTATTCGGCCCCTTGGCCGATTGCTGCGCCTTCGCCCCGGGCGTCCTGGCTTCCACCGGGCTAGAGAGCGCGGAGATCGTCCGCGGGATTGCCCAGGCCAGCGGCGCCGGGACCTTGATCGCCGTGGACGCCCTGGCGGCCTGCGAGGAAAAACGCCTCTGCTGCACCGTGCAGCTAGCCGACACTGGGATCGTCCCCGGCAGCGGCATCGGCAACACCCGCACCGCCTTTGACCAGCGGACCATGGGCGTGCCGGTCATCGCCGTCGGCGTGCCGACCGTCATTTCTGCGGGAACGCTCCGGGGAGACCCATCCCAGGCCGGGCTCATTGTTACCCCCAGCGATATCGACGCCCGCATCGCGCACATGGCCCGGATCCTCGCCGCAGGCATCAACCGGGCGCTATTTCCGCATTTATCCGAGGCAGAGATTGCAAAACTTGTCGCACCGTGACGAATTTCTTATGTTAACTTCCGTCTGTATATGCGCAGCTGTGCACAACGGGACATCTTTGTGGATAAACCTGTGTGCAATGTGAAAAACTCCAAAGAACACGCCATTTTTTCCATTCCACCAGCTGTGGAAAGCGGCAAAATTTCTGTATATAAAAATGAATATTTGCAGGTTTTTCAGGGGTTATTTCAGATTACGTCGACAATTTTATACCCACCACGTTTTTGCAAAAGTGGAGGAAATCATGCAAAATTTCCAGGGAAGCACCTGGCTTTTCCCACAAAATAGCGTATGAAATCGGTTTCTGTCCCAATTACGGGGAGAATGCCGAAAACTTCCCTCTTTTCGCACACGCAAGAAACCCACCTGCCCGGCAGGCCAAATTGGCCGACCGGTCAGGTGGGTAGTTCACAGATTCCTTCCACAGGATGCGCTGTGGAAAACGCATGCCGTTATTGGCTTATTTGCCCATGTTCATCTGGGCAGCGACTTCCGCCGCGAAGTCCTCCTGTTTCTTTTCGATGCCTTCGCCCTTCTCGAAGCGAACAGCATCCACAAACTTAACGCTACCGCCCAACGCCTTGGCCGCACTCGCCATATACTGCTCAACAGACATGGAGCCATCCTTGACGAAGTCCTGCTGCAGCAGGCAGTTCTCTTCAAAGAACTTGTTCATCTTGCCAGCAGCAATCTTTTCCTTGACCTGTTGGGGCTTGGAAGCCATCTTCGGGTCGTTGTCCATCTGGGCGACCAGGATCTTGCGCTCCTCTTCCAGGACAGCGTCGGAAACGTCACTCTTGTCCCAGAATCTGGGGTTCAGCGCGGCGATCTGCATGGCGATGTCCTTGCCGATCTGGGTGGCGTCGATGCCGCCGGAGACTTCCAGGTTGACCAGCACGCCGATCTTGCCGCCAGCATGGACGTAGGACACGGAGGTGTTCTTGCCGAAGCGGGCAAAGCGGCGGATCTGCAGGTTCTCGCCGATGACCATGACCTTCTCGGGGATCATCTCCGCGACAGTCAGATCAGAGCCGGGGTACTTGCAAGCCTTAAGGGCTTCCAGATCCGCCGGGTCATTATCGACGACGACCTTGGCAATATCCTTAACAAAGTCGACAAACACGGGCGCCTTGGAGGCAAAGTCCGTCTCCGCGTTGACTTCGACGACAGCGCCGATGCCGTTCTCGACGACAGCATACGCCATGCCTTCTGCCGCAATGCGGCTCGCCTTCTTGGCAGCCTTGGCCAGGCCCTTTTCCCGCAGCCATTCAATGGCCTTATCCATATCACCGTCGTTCTCACTTAGGGCCTTTTTGCAGTCCATCATGCCGACGTTGGTCATCTCGCGCAGTTTCTTTACATCAGCAGCAGTAAATGCCATAATTGTTCTCCTCCTGTATTTCTTTTAGAAAGCGCCCACCGGCGGGGGCAGGCGCTCTATTGTAAAATCCGCAAAATTTATTCTGCCTTCGGGGTCTCAGCGGCTTCCTCTGCAGCGGGGGCTGCTTCACTCTCGACGAGGACTTCACCCTGGCGGCCTTCCACAACGGCGTTGGCCATGGTTGCGGCAATCAGGCGGATAGCGCGGATGGCGTCATCGTTGCCGGGAATGACATAATCAATCTCGTCCGGATCGCAGTTGGTATCGACGATGGCGACGATGGGGATATGCAGCTTGCGAGCTTCGGCGATGGCGTTTCTCTCCTTGCGAGGGTCAACGATGAACAGAGCGCCGGGCAGACGCTTCATGTCCTTGACGCCGCCGAGATATTTTTCCAGCTTGGCGATCTCGCCCTGGTGCTTGATGACTTCCTTCTTGGGCAGCATAGCAAAGGTGCCGTCCTCTTCCATCTTGCGCAGCTGCGCCAGACGGTCGATCCGGGTACGCATGGTACGGAAGTTGGTCAGCATACCGCCGAGCCATCTTGCGTTGACATAGAACTGGCCGACGCGCTCTGCTTCCTCACGGATGGCGTCCTGCGCCTGCTTCTTGGTGCCGACGAACAGCAGGCTCTCGCCATTGGCCGCCAGGTCACGAACGAAGGAATAGGCTTCTTCCAGCTTCTTGACCGTCTTCTGCAGGTCGATAATGTAGATCCCGTTGCGCTCGGTGTAGATGTAGGTTGCCATTTTCGGATTCCAACGGCGGGTCTGATGGCCGAAGTGAACGCCAGCTTCCAGCAGCTGCTTCATAGATACGACAGACATAATGAATACTCCTTTTGTTTTACCGCCACCCGAATCATCTTCTCCGCCAACCGAGATCGGCACAAAGCGCAGAATCTCCGGATGTGTGGTTTATTTTTTGCTGTTACGCACAGCTAAATTATTATACTTTTATTTTCCCTAAAACGCAAGCACTTTTTTAAACTTTTCCCGCCTTTTTTCTAAGGCCAATCCCGCCTACCCCGGGGCACGCAGACCTTGGCCAGCTCTACATCCACCAGGATAATATCGCTGCCGATGCGCTTGATGCTGCCCCAGGGGATCCTATAATCATGCCGCCGGCCAAACAGGCCGAAAAACCGGCAGGGCCCCGGCAGCAGCAGGGCGATGATACGCCCGGAGATCAGATCCAGCTCCACATCGCAGACATAGCCCAACCGGCAGCCATCACAGATATTGACGACCTCCTTGCACTTGAGCGTCGCCAGGCGGTTTTCCATGCCGCAGCCCTCCTTCCGGATTCTCTTCCTAGTTTTTTCCTGGATTCTCTTCCCGGATTTCAGCCTATGCGGCAGGCAGCCAGAATATGCGTTACGACGAGATGGCGCGGCGGATGCTCTGCAGAGCGTTTTTCTCCAGTCGGGAGACCTGCGCTTGGGAGATTCCCACCTCCTGGGCCACCTCCATCTGCGTCTTGCCATCATAAAAGCGCAGCGCCAGGATGCGGCGCTCCCGGTCGGCAAGCTTCTCCATCGCCTGTCGCAGGGCGATGTGCTCGATCCACTGCTCATCGGTATTTTTCGTATCGCGCACCTGGTCCATGACGGTCAGCGGATCACCGCCGTCGGAATACACTGGCTCATAGAGAGAGACCGGGCTTGCCATAGCGTCCATGGACTCAGTCACCTCCTCCAGCGGCAGCTCCAACTGCTGGGCGATCTCCGTCAGGGTCGGCTCCCGGCCCTTTTCCCGCAGCAGCGCCTCCTTGCACTGCAGGACCTTATAGGCCGTATCCCGGATGGACCGGCTGACTCGCAGGGGCCCAAAATCCCGCAGATACCGCCGCAGCTCCCCGGCAATCATCGGCACGCCGTAGGTGCTGAAGCGTACGTTCAGCGCCGGGTCAAAATTCTCGATCGCCTTCAAAAGGCCGATACAGCCCACCTGGAACAGGTCGTCCGGATTTTCGCCCCGGCCGGAAAACCGCTGTATCACAGACAGGACCAGCCGCAGATTTCCCTCGATCAGCTTCTGCCGCGCCGCCTCATCGCCCTGCTTGCAGCGCTGCAGCAGCTGCGTCATCTCATCGCTTTTCAAAACCGTTAGCTTTGCCGTGTTCACCCCGGATATTTCCACTTTCCCCTGCATGGCCGTGTTCCTCCGTCTGTCTTGACTCGGCAGCCCATAGACCGCCGGACGCCAAAGCGGCGCAAATACAGTATTTCCCAGGAGGCTGTTTTGATACATTTTGCCGTTGCGGCAGAATTTTCTGTCCAAGGATGCACAGGCAGCGGGAAATTTTGTTGCCAAGCGCGGAGCAATATGGTAGAATAAAGAGGAATTTGCATGCGGATCTGCAAAGGCGCTATGATTGCGGCAAAAACGTCAGATTCTGCAGAAAGCAGCGCACGCAGTGCACTGCACCCAAAGAAATGCAAAAAGGAGTCCTGCCGGACATGTACTATATTGTTTTGGATTTGGAATGGAACCAGCCCTGGCCCGGTTCCCCTTCGGCGCAAAAGCAGCTCCCGGTCCCGATCCACGGAGAGATCATCCAGATCGGCGCCGTACGGATGCTGGAGGACCAAACCGTCGCCGACGAGCTGCAGCTCTATGTGAAGCCCCGCTATTATAGGCGGCTGAACAAGCGGGTGAGCAAGCTCACCGGCATTAAAGAGTCCAAGCTCAAGGCCGAAGGGCTGGATTTCCCCGACGCGATAGAGGTCTTTCACCGCTGGTGCGGTGACGACTGCATCTTCCTGACCTGGGGCTTTGACGACATCGGCATTCTGACCGAGAATCTGCGCCTGTTCCAGCTGGACGCCCAGTGGGTTCAAAATTGGTACAACGCCCAGATGATGTACAACGCCCAGATCGGCGGCGGCACACAGCAAAAGGCCCTAAAAACCGCGCTGGAAGAGATGGGCATCGCCGCGACCCGTCCGGCACACGACGCATTGGGCGACGCATATCACACCGCCTGCATCTGTGCCCGGCTGGACCTGCCCCGGGGCATGACCGAATACGGCCGCTCCCTCAAAACGCATGAGGATGGGCTCCACGGTGCACAGGTTCCCGGCTGCATCAGCCGCAAGGTCTACCACGGCTTTGCCAGCAAGCAGGACGCATTTGCCAATCTGGCCGGTCCTGAAAACTGCTGCCCCACCTGCGGCGCGCAGATGAAGATCACAAAATGGTACCCCCAGCAGGGCAAGCGGTACCTGACCATGACGACTTGCCCGGAGCACGGGCCGTATCTGCTGCGGGTTCGGCTGGTCCCGGAGGAAGGCGGCACGCTGCAGGCCAACCGGATGCTCTATGAGGCCGATTCACAGACGGCGCAATCCTATGAACGGCTGCAGCAAAAGCCCCGCCGTCCCCGCCGCCGCAGAAGAAGCAAGGCAGCCCGCACGGCGTCTCCCCAGGCATAATTTATAGAAATACAAGCAAACAGCAAGCGGCACGCCGCTTGCTGTTTTTCGTGTTATAAAACTGGTGCAGCTGCACGTTTTGCAGCTGCACTGGTTTTTTGGCAATCGGTATTTCAGGGCTCCCATGCCTACAAAGCTCAGTCGCCCTTTTGGGCCAACGCGGCGGCGACCAGACCGGAGAACAGCGGATGGGACCGGTTGGGGCGGCTCTTGAATTCCGGGTGGAACTGGGCCGCGATATAGAACGGGTGCTCCGGCAGCTCCACCATCTCCACCAGGCTGCCGTCCGGCGAGAGGCCGGAAAACCGCATCCCCTGCGCGGCAAAGGCTTGGCGGTACGCATTGTTGAACTCATACCGGTGGCGGTGCCGCTCGGCGATCTGGCCGGTACCGTACAGCGCCTGGGCCAGGCTGCCGCCTGCCAGCATACAGGGATACTGCCCCAGCCGCATCGTTCCTCCCTTGGCGGTCACGCCGACCTGGTCCGGCATCAGATCAATGACCGGATGCGCCGTCGCCGGGTCAAACTCCGATGAATTGGCATCCGCCCAGCCGAGTACATGCCGGGCATATTCGATCACGCAGACCTGCATCCCCAGGCAGATGCCCAGATACGGTACCCGGTTCTCCCGGGCATACCGGGCCGCCAGGACCATGCCGTCCACCCCCCGGTCGCCAAAGCCGCCGGGGATAAGGATCCCGTCACAGCTGCCGAGCTGCGCCCGGATATTCCCCGCCGTCAGCTGCTCCGAGTCGATCCATTCAATTTCCACAATGGCATCATTTTCTGTCCCACCGTGAAATAGGGCTTCCACTACGCTGAGATATGCATCGTGCAGCTGGGTGTATTTCCCCACCAAAGCGATTTTCACCTGGCGGTGCGCGCCTTTGATCCGGCCAACCAGCGCCGTCCACTCCGCAAGGTCCGGCACTACCTTCGGCAGGCCCAGCTTCCGACAGACGACCGTCGCCAGGCCCTCCCGCTCCAGCAGCAGCGGCACCTCGTAAAGGGTCGAGGCCGTCAGATTCTGAATCACGCATTCCGGCTCTACATTGCAGAACAGGCCGATTTTCCGGCGGATCTCTTCCGTCATCGGCGCGTCCGTCCGGCAGACCAGCACATCCGGCTGGATGCCGACGGAGAGCAGCTCCTTGACCGAATGCTGCGTCGGTTTGCTCTTCAGCTCCCCGGAGCCAGGGATCTGTACCACCAGCGGCACATGGATAAACACCACATTCTGCCGCCCCTTCTCGCAGGCCACCTGCCGGATGGCCTCCAGATAGGGCTGGCTCTCGATATCGCCGACGGTCCCGCCGATTTCCGAGATGATAACATCCACATCATCCCGCTCCATGGCGTAAATGCGGTTTTTGATCTCGTCTGTGATGTGCGGGATGATCTGGACCGTGCCGCCCAAATAGCCGCCCTGCCGTTCCCGGTTCAGGACATTCCAGAAGACCTTCCCCGAGGAGACAGAGGCATTGCCGTCCAAGCTCTCGTCGACAAAACGCTCATAGTGGCCCAGGTCCAGGTCCGTCTCCGCGCCGTCGTCGGTGACGAAGACTTCGCCGTGCTGATAGGGGCTCATGGTGCCCGGGTCAATGTTTAAATATGGGTCAAACTTCTGGTTGCGCACCCGCAGCCCCCGCTGCTTGAGCAGCCGTCCCAAGGATGCGGCGCAAATGCCCTTGCCCAAGCCGGAAACCACGCCGCCGGTCACGAAAATATACTTCACAGCGATGCCCCCTTCTGCCGAATCAGCGAACACAGTTTACAGAAAATCACACAGAAAATTGCAGATGGTAATACGTCGGGTACGGCCAATAGGACGCTGCGGTCAGCGCCTCCAGCTGGTCAATGGTCTTTCTCGTCTGGTTCATTCGGTTGAAAACGACATCGTGGTAATACCGCACCTTCTCCTCCAGCGGGACATCCGGGATCGTCTCGATGGCAGTTTTCAGCATGACCGTCTCCTCCATCAGCGTATCGCTCAGCTCACTGATCGTCGCCGCCAGCGCCAGCTCGCTGCGATGCGAGATCCCCAGTCCCTTCTTCCGGGCGACGGTCTTGCACAGATCGGAGCTGTACCGGGAGACGGCGGAGAAGATCCCCCGCTGCACCATGTCGATCAGCGTGTGGGCTTCAATGGTAATGACATGGCAGTACTTTTCCATATGGATCTCATGCCGCGCCTGCATCTCCTGTTCGGTATAGACGCCGTGGCGCGTGTAGAGGTCGATATTTTTCTGCAGGATATAAGCGGGCAGTGCCTCCGCCGTGTTCCGCAGATTCGGCAGGCCGCGGCGCTGCGCCTCCTCGACCCAGCTCTCCTCATAGCCATTGCCGCTGAAGATGATCCGGCGGTGCCCGGCAAAGGCCTTCTGCAGCAGATTGTGCAGCGCCTCATTGAAATTCTCCGCCTCTTCCAGGGCGCTGGCAAACTGCTCCAGCTCCTCGGCCATGATCGTATTGAGGACGGTATTCGGCCCTGCGACAGACTGGCTGGAGCCGGGCATCCGGAATTCGAATTTATTGCCGGTGAAGGCCACTGGCGAGGTCCGGTTGCGGTCCGTCGTGTCCCGGGAGATATTGGGCAGGACATCCACGCCGATGCGCAGCAGGCCCTTCTGCATATCCGTGCAGTCCTCCCCTGTGACGATGGAGTCGATGATCGCGTCCAATTCCTCGCCCAGGAAGACGGAGATGATGGCTGGGGGCGCTTCCTGCGCGCCCAGACGATGGTCGTTCCCCGCAAAGGCAACACTGCAGCGCAGCAGCTCCGGGTATTCATCCACCCCCTTCAGGAACGCCGCCAGAAACAGCAGGAACTGAGCGTTCTGGCTCGGCGTGCTCCCCGGGGAGAAAAGGTTCTTCCCCGTGTCCGTGGAGAGCGACCAGTTATTGTGCTTGCCGGAGCCGTTGACACCGGCAAAGGGCTTTTCATGCAGCAGGCAGACCAGATCGTGCCGGTCGGCCACTTTTTTCATCACTTCCATCGTCAGCTGGTTGTGATCGCAGGCGGTATTGGCATCGCAATAGACCGGCGCCATCTCGTGCTGCGCCGGGGCAACCTCATTGTGCTTCGTCTTCGAGGGGATGCCCAGCTTCCAGAGCTCTTCGTCCAACTCCTGCATATACGCCGCGACCCGGGGGCGGATGGAGCCGAAGTAATGGTCATCCAGCTCCTGGCCCTTGGCCGCCTTGGCGCCGAAGAGCGTCCGGCCCGTCAGGCGCAGGTCCTCCCGCTGCAGATACAGCTTTTTATCCACCAGGAAGTACTCCTGCTCCGCGCCCACCTGGGGCGTGACGCGCTTTGTCTCCGTATCGCCGAACAGGCGCAGGATGCGCACCGCCTGCTTGCTGACCTCCTCCATGGAGCGCAGCAGCGGCGTCTTTTTATCCAGTGCTTCGCCGGAATAGGAGCAGAACACCGTCGGGATGCACAGGCTGCCGTCCTTGATAAAGGCAAACGAGGTCGGGTCCCAGGCCGTGTACCCTCTGGCTTCAAAGGTTGCCCGCAGGCCGCCGGAGGGGAAGGACGATGCGTCCGGCTCGCCCCGGACGAGCTCCTTGCCAGAGAATTCCATAATGACCTTACCATGCCCGATAGGGCTCAGGAAGCTGTCGTGCTTCTCTGCCGTGATACCCGTCAGCGGCTGGAACCAGTGTGTGAAATGGGTCGCGCCGTTTTCCAGCGCCCAGGTTTTCATACCGTCGGCAATGTCATTGGCGACATCCAGATTCAGCGGCTTTTCCTCCTGCAGGCACGCCTGCCACGCCTTCATCGCGCCAGGCGATACATACTGGGCCATGGTCTCCTCGCCGAATACCATGCTGCCGAACAGATTGGGGATCCTGTCTTTCTTTTCCTTCATATGTGTCTTTCCTCCTCACGGTTTGCCCGGCGTGTTCCGTGCCAGGCTGACGTGTCCTGCGGCCATCTATCTATCGCAGCGGCAAATGACCGCCGCGGTACGCGCATTCAAAAAATATGGACACATTTTACACGATTCCAT
>CAUBIP010000047.1 GCA_958436045.1 uncultured Oscillospiraceae bacterium
GCTGGGCGGACGTCTCGGAGACGATCATCTCCCGGATGGCAGAGATGCGCTCCGGGTCGAAGAACATGTGTTCCGTCCGGCACAGGCCGATGCCCTGGGCCCCGAAGGCGGCTGCCTGGGCGGCGTCATGGGGCGTGTCGGCGTTGGTGCGGACCTCCAGCTTGCGGAAGCGGTCGGCCCAGGTCATGATGCGGCCAAACTCGCCGGAGATGGATGCGGCGGCTGTCAGGATCTTCTGACCGTAGATATTGCCGGTGGAGCCGTCGATGGAGAGCCAGTCGCCCTCTTTAAACGTCTTGCCGCCCAGCTCAAACTGCTTTTTTGCTTCGTCGATGTGGATATCGCCGCAGCCGGAGACGCAGCAGGTGCCCATGCCCCGGGCGACGACGGCGGCGTGGCTCGTCATGCCGCCCCGGACGGTTAGGATGCCCTGCGCGTAGTGCATACCTTCGATGTCCTCAGGACTGGTCTCCAGCCGCACCAGGACGATCTTGTCGCCGCTCTTGGCGCGGTCGACAGCTTCGTCGGCGGAGAAGACGATCTTGCCGCAGGCGGCACCGGGGGAGGCGGCCAGGCCTGTGCCGATGACCTTGGCTTTTTTCAGGGCCGCCGGGTCAAACTGCGGGTGCAGCAGCGCGTCTAGGCTCTTGGGGTCGATCATCAGGACGGCTTCCTCCTCGGTGATCATGCCCTCGTCCACCAGGTCGCAGGCGATTTTCATGGCAGCGGCAGCGGTACGTTTGCCGTTGCGGGTCTGGAGCATGTAGAGCTTTTTCTCTTCAATGGTGAATTCCATATCCTGCATATCCCGATAGTGGAATTCCAGGCGGGCGCAGATATCGACGAACTGGTCGTAGACCTCAGGCATGATCTCCTTGAGCTTTTCAATGCTCTGGGGCGTGCGCACGCCGGCGACGACGTCTTCTCCCTGGGCGTTCATCAGGAACTCTCCGAAGAGCTTCCGCTCACCGGTGGCCGGGTTCCGGGTGAAGGCGACGCCGGTGCCAGAGGTCGGACCCATATTGCCGAAGACCATGGACTGGACATTGACGGCGGTGCCCCATTCCGAGGGGATATCGTTCATGCGGCGGTAGTAAATGGCACGGGGGTTGTCCCAGCTGCGGAAGACGGCCTTGATGGCCCCCATGAGCTGCTCCTTCGGGTCCTGCGGGAAGGGCTCACCGATCTTGGCCTGGTACTCGGCCTTGAATTTTTCGGCCAGCTCCTGCAAGTCTTCTGCCGTCAGCTCTGTATCGAGCTTGACGCCCCGGGCCTGCTTCATCTCGTCGATGAGCTGCTCAAAATATTTTTTTCCGACCTCCATGACGACGTCGGAGTACATCTGGATAAACCGGCGGTAGGAGTCGTAAGCGAAGCGGGGATTGTTCGTTTTCTTGGCAAAGGCTTTGACGACCTCGTCGTTGAGGCCCAGGTTCAGGATGGTGTCCATCATGCCGGGCATGGAGGCCCGGGCGCCGGAGCGGACGGAGACGAGCAGGGGATTGTAGAGGTCGCCGAATTTCTTGCCGGTCAGATCCTCCAGCTTTTCCACGTACTGCATGATCTCATCCTGGATGTCGGCATTGATCTGCCGGTCGTCCTTGTAGTACTGGGTGCAGGCTTCTGTCGTGATCGTAAAGCCCTGGGGGACCGGCATACCGAGATTCGTCATCTCCGCCAGGTTCGCGCCCTTGCCGCCCAGCAGCTCCCGCATGGAGCCGTTGCCCTCTGAAAACAGGTAAACAAATTTTTGTGCCATTGCTGCATTCCCCTTTCGAAGGTTTTCTGTCATGGTATTGGATTTTTGAATCGCCGGAAGTATAGCACAGAGAAAAATGAATTTCAATACTTTTTATGCGCAGAAAAATATTTTTTACACCTTAATAATATTGTATTTCAAACTTTTTCTCATGTTTCAAAAATAAGTGACGGAAAACTTGCAAGACGAGGACGGGGAAGATGCAAAAATGACGGAAAAACCTGCAAGCATTTTGCGGATTCTGCGGGAATGTCCGGCGCGGTATGCAAAATCGCGGTGCCATCAACGGATAGCCCGCGCTGGAGAATCCTATGCATTTTCTGCGGGGAAATCCTGCAACTTTGTGCAATATGCTGCATTCTTTGGGCATTCAGCCAGCCTGGCGGGGGATGCGGATCGTCAGGATGATCTCCTGCTCTGTGTCCTGCCGCTGGGTGTCCGCGGCGATCCCAGCATCGCGGATAAGGGTGAGATTGTGTTCCAGGGAATTCAAAAATAGCCGGATGTCCTTGCCCAGGACCGGGCGGCGGGGCGCGGGCTGCGGCTTTGGCTGGAGCAGCTGTGCGATCAGCGCCTCCGTCGCTGCAACATTGAGCTGCCGCTTGACGATCTTTTCGATGACAGCCAGCCGGGACGCCTCGTCCGGCAGCCGCAGCAGCGCCCGGGCGTGCCGCTCAGACAGATGGCAGGCCCGCAGCGTCTGCAGGACCGGGGCGCTGAGCTGCAGCAGGCGCAGCTTGTTGGCCACGGCGGACTGGCTCTTGCCGATGCGTGCTGCTGCCTGCTCCTGGCTCAGCCCATAGCGGCGGATGAGCTGGGCCAGACCTGCGGCCTCTTCCAGATAGTCCAGATCCTTGCGCTGGAGATTCTCCACCAGGGCGACGAGGCCGGACTGGGTATCGTCCAGGACCAGCAGGACGCAGGGGACGCTGCGCAGCCCGGCAAGTTTGGCCGCCCGGAGCCGCCGCTCCCCGGCGACAAGCTCATAGCCGTCGGCCCTGCGCCGGACCGACAGCGGCTGCAGCACGCCGTACTGGCGGATGCTTGCGGCCAGCTCCTGCAGGGCAGCCTCGTCAAAAATCCGCCGGGGCTGCGCCGGATTGGGCCGCAGCTCGTCCACCGGCAGAAAAATGATGCGCCCCGACTCCAGCAGTGTTTTTGCTTTTGGTTTTGCCACACGGGTTCCTCCTGTTTTCATAAGCTGATTCCATTCTAGCCCATCCGAGGGCAAAATCGCGCGAAATGCCCGGGGTCTGCCGCCACTTTTTTGGCCGGAAAGTTTGGAAAAATCGACGGCCTTTCTTGCATAATTGCACATACTATGATATATTGATTTTGTTTAACTGGATTTTTCCATAGAAATGGTGAGCAATATGACAGAAATTATTACCGAAAAGACATTACAGGAATTTGAGGCCTTTAACCAGAGCCACCCCAAGGGGAATTTTGCCCAGAGCTCGTACTGGGCCAAGCAGAAGCCGATGTGGCTCTGGCGGGCCGTCGCCTGCCGGGGGGAGGACGGGAAAATCAAGGGCACCGTCTCGGCGCTGATTCGCAAGGTCCCGGGCCTGCCGTACCGGATGATGTACTGCTGCCGCGGCCCGGTGTGCGATGTGCACGATACGGCGACGTTTCAGGAGCTGATCGCAGCGCTGCGGGCACTTGCCCGGGAGTATCACTGCTACGTGATCAAAATGGACCCGGACGTCCCCTCGGACGATGCCGTCTTTGCCCAAATGATGCAGGATGCAGGCTTCCGCAACCGGCATACCGGCGCGACATTTGAAGCCATCCAGCCGCGCTATGTCTTCCGCCTGAACCTGGAGGGCAAGACGAACGACGAGCTGCTGGCCTCCTTCCATCAGAAGACCCGCTATAACATCCGCCTAGCGGCCCGCAAGGGCGTCGAGGTCCGGGTTTGCGGGAAGGAGATGATCCCTGCTTTTGCAGAGCTGATGCTGGTTACCGGCGTTCGCGACGGGTTTGTGACCCGGCAGCCGGAGTATTTTGCAGCGATGCTGGATAATTTGGGTGAGCATTGCAGACTCTATATGGCATTCCACGAGGGCCAGCCCATCGCGGGGACCCTGGCCATCTGGTATGGCGATAAGGTCTGGTATCTCTACGGTGCGTCCTCAAACGAGCACCGGAATCTGATGCCCAACTATCTGCTCCAGTGGTCGATGATCCAGTGGGCGACGGAGAAGGGCTGCCGGATCTATGATTTCCGCGGTGTCCCCGGCCTGGTACCGGAGGACCATCCGCTGTATGGCCTGGTGAAGTTCAAGCGGGGCTTTAACGGCGATTATACAGAGTTTATCGGCGAGATGGACCTGGTGCTCAAGCCTGCGGTCTATTTCGCGGTGGAAAAGGGCACGTCCGTTTTCAAGGAGCTGCGCCGCCAGATCTACCTGCTGCGGCACCGGGATAAGGCCCCGGCGAAGAAAAAGGGCGAGCCCGGCCAGCCCGGCGGTACGGAGGCGCAAAAGGGATGAAAGCTTACGTCGTAGAGAGAGAACACCTGGCGCAGAACATCCGGGCGATCCGGGAGGAGGCCGGGGAGAGCATTGTCTGGGCGGTCCTCAAGGGCAATGGCTATGGCCTGGGCGTTGTCCAGATGGCGGAGCTGATGCGGGAAAACGGCATCGACCATTTCGCGGTGACAGAAGCGCGGGAGGCGCGGCTGCTCCGGGAGGTGGGTTTTGAGGAGTCGCCGATCCTGATGCTGCGGCAGACGATGGAGCCAGAGCTCATTCATGAGCTGCTGGACCTGCGGGTCATCTTCACCGTCGGCTCATCCGCCGCTGCCGAAGCGCTGGATGCTGTGGCAGCCGAGCGCTCCGCGATGGCGGAGGTCCATTTGAAAATTGATACCGGCATGGGCCGCTACGGCTTCAAGCCGGAGGAGCTCCCGGCGCTGCTGGAGGTCTATGCGTGCCGGAAGAACATCGTTGTGGGCGGCATTTACACCCATTTCAACTGCGCCTTCTGCGACGATAAGCGGACCCAGAAGCAGTATACCGCCTTCCGCCACGTCGTGATGGCAATCGGGGAGGCTGGTTTTGAAGTCGGCATGGTCCACTGCTGCAATTCCGCGGCGTTTTTGAAATTCCCGCAGATGCGGTCCGACGCGGTGCGCATCGGCTCGGCGTTTTTGGGGCGGCTGTCCTTCCAAGATGGACTGGGGCTCAAGCGCATCGGCCACGCCGAGGCGACGATCGAGGAGCTGCGCCAGCTGCAGCCGGGCGATACCGTCGGCTACGGCGCCGGTTGGAGGGCCAAGCGGCCGACGAAGATCGCGGTGCTCAGCATCGGCTGGTACCACGGCTTCGGTGCAGAAAAGGGGCGGGATCTGTTCCGCATCCGCGATTGCATCCGGGAGATTTTGCACAATCTCCGCTGGATCTTTACCGGCAAGCGGCTGCACGTGTGCGTCAATGGGGCGCTGTGCAGCGTCTTGGGCCATGTGGGCATGGTCAACACGATCGTAGATGTGACGGATGTGGACTGCAAGATCGGCGATCTGGCTGTGCTGCAGGTCAATCCGCTGCAGGTCAAGGGCATGAAGATCCTTTACCGCTGAGATGGCAAAAATAGAGAAAGTTTCTGCAGGTAGGAGCGTAATATGGCAAACAAACAGGTACGGCACTGGTATGACAAGGTCGCCAAAACAGAAAAGCTGAACAAGCTGGCCTGGATGGCGCAGCGCAACACGCGCAAGCTGGAAAAATGGAGCCGGGAGGGCTATCAGCTGACGAAGGTCACAAACGACCTCTACTCCTTCTCTGAAGCGGAGCCGGAGGAGCGCAAGTACTTCCTGATGACGATCAACGGCTACAGCAAGGGGAAGAATATGACCGACGAATGGTTCCGCGAGATGGAGCCCTATACCAAACGCGTCATCGCCCGGGAGGGCTGGCGGCTCGTGCTGGAGCTGGACCCGGAAAAGCTGGACGACGAATACTATTTCATCCAGATGCGGAAAATGAAGAAGGCGATGACGCTTCCGGCGTTCTTCGGCATTTATGGTTTGATCTGGCTGTGCCTGGCGCTGACGATGGACTACATCCCCCTTGTGATGTTCCTCATCTGGGCCATGATTGCCGCCGCGCTGGGCTACAGCATCTACACGCTGCTGACCTGCCTGGCAGAGATCCGCCGTATCAAGCGAGACTGGGTCGACACGTTCTGAGCACACTGGGAGCGCGCACTGCGCGCCGGGAGATTTTTTATAAAAAATTTGTCCGACCCCATTGCATTTTGCGGCAAGGGGTGTATAATATAAGTGTGTCCGGTAGGTAAGGCTACCGCAGGGATACGGGCTGCTGCCGCAAAATGGTGGAGACACCATGCGTTGGTTGGAACAGTTCATGTCGAAGCACAAGGCATGATCTAATGCAGTTACATTGCCCTGCGAAGCTGAAGCTCAGACGGTGCAGTTGCCTTGGAAGACAATGAATCCCATGACGCCTGCCGTCATGGGATTTTTTACGTAGAAAACGTGGGTGGAGGTGAAGAAAATGGACGCTGGCAGTAGTACCGGCACTGGAAAAGGCCGAAGTAGACGGGGGCATAGCCCGCGCGCTGCCGCGCCGCGCCCCGTTTGACCGCTGGCCGTTCGTGCCCCTGCTTCTGTCTTTATTTTCAGGAAGGAGGACGCAGAAATGGCAAAAGATCTGCTGATCATTAGTGAAGCAATCGAAAAATTTTTGGACGAAAGAAAGTACACGACCCTGCGGGATGTACTCAAGACGATGCAGGCGGCGGATATCGCCGCGTTGTTTGAGATATTGCCCCGCCGGAAGCTCTCGCTGCTGTTCCGGCTGCTGCCGAAGGAGCAAGCGGCGGAGGCCTTTGTCGAGATGGATCTAGACCTCCAGGAGCATTTGATCCACGGTTTTTCTGATAATGAGCTCAAAGAGATCGTGGATGAGCTGTACCTGGACGATACGGTGGATATGGTCGAGGAGCTGCCGGCCAATGTCGTCAAACGGATCCTGGCCCAGGCCAACCCCGAGACGCGCCAGCTCATCAACGAGATGCTCCAGTACCCGGAGGACTCTGCCGGCAGCGTCATGACGACGGAGTATGTCGATCTGTCCGCGGATATGACCGTCCCGGACGCAATCAAGCACATCAAGCGCACCGGCGTGGACAAGGAGACCATCAACGTCTGCTACGTCACCAGCAGCGACCGGAAGCTCATCGGCGAGGTGCCCATCCGCAGCCTGATCCTGGCGGAGGATAAGCAAACCGTCGGCGAGATTATGCAGAAAAACGTCATCAGTGTCACGACGCAGGAGGACCAGGAAGAGGTCGCCCAGACGTTTGCCAAGTATGACTGTATCGCCCTGCCGGTTGTCGACAGTGAGGGGCGCCTGGTCGGCATCGTCACTGTTGACGACGCTATTGATATCCTGCAGAGCGAGGCGACGGAGGATATCGACAAGATGGCCGCCGTGACACCGTCGGACCGGCCGTATCTGAAGCTCTCGACCTTTGCAATCTACAAAAGCCGCATCCCGTGGCTGCTGATTTTGATGATCTCGGCCACATTTACCGGTTCAATCATCACCCACTATGAGTCGGCGCTGTCGTCGTACCTGGTGCTGACGGCGTCCATCCCCATGCTGATGGATACCGGCGGCAACTGCGGCAGCCAGGCGTCGGCGACGATCATCCGCGGCATCAGCCTGCAGCAGATCAAATTCTCCGATATCTTCCGCGTGGTGTGGAAGGAGACCCGGGTGGCGCTGCTGTGCGGCCTGACCCTGGCTGCGGTGAATTTCGTCAAGCTGATCTTCCTGAGCAAGGTAACGGTCACCGTGGCGGCGGTCATTTGCCTGACGCTGGTCTTTACCGTGTTTGTTGCGAAGATCGTCGGCTGTACGCTGCCGATTCTGGCAAAGCGTGTCGGCGGCGACCCGGCGGTTATGGCAAGCCCGTTTTTGACGACGATCGTCGACGCACTGTCTCTGGTTATTTATTTTGAAATCGCCGGTGTGCTGCTGCATATTTAAGCCTGTAGCCGGCAAAAACGAAGATTCTAACGCGCGCATTGCGCAAAAAGGAGGCGGGAAGATGGCGCATTTAATTCTGACAGCGCTCTGGCTGCTGTTTTTGGTCTGCTGGTTTGTGATCTATTTTTGCACGGCGCAGCAGCAAAGCGGCGGCGTGGCGTGGATCGCCCGGTATGACCGGCAGGCGTCGTCCTTTCTCGCGGCCCGGGACAAGCTCCGGGGGCAGGATGCCGCCTGGCTGGCGGGCTGTGCCATTTTGCCGGGGCTGTGCGCATTTCTTTGGAGCGTGCAGCCGAGCGTGCTGCTGTGCCCGATGCCTGCGCTGGCGGGCGCGGGGCTGTATCTGCTGGGGCGGATGCTGGGCGGCGTGCCGCTGCTCACGGCGCTGAGCGCCGCAGGTGTCGCGGTCAGTCTGGACTTGCACCCGGCGGCGGGGCCATTTGTGGTCGCCGTGATACTGTTTTACCGGTGGATGAGCCTGCCGGGGGACACCGGCTTTGGCCGGGAACTGGCTTGCCTGGGCGGCAGCGGCATTGCGCTGCTGCTGGCGGCCCTCTGGGCGCCTGCGGTCTGGTGGTGCCTGCCGGTAGCACTGGTCCTTGGGGCTGTCTGCCTGGCGCAGCGCTGGCGGGAGGGGCTGGCCTATACCGGCGGCCGGTTGGCCCGATCTCTCGTGCTGGGGCTTCTTTTGCTTGCGGCGCTGCTGGGGGTGTATCTGGTCTGCTTTGGCGTGCAGCAGGGGGCATACAGCTGGCGCGAGGCGTTGGCGGCCCTGCCGCAGGATGCAGCGGTGCTGCTTTCCCGGCTGGGGCAGGCGCTGCTGGAGCCGGTGCGCTATGGACCGGGGATCGCGGCGCTGGCGGCGCTAGCCGATGACAGCGCGCTGGTCCTGGCCGGTGGGATCACGTGGCTTGCGCTGTTTGTGCAGATGCTTTGGCAACGCAATGCGGCGGCGGGTTTCCTGTTTGCTGTGACACTGCCGCTGTTTTTGCTGCTGGGCAGCTGCTATCTGCTGCCAGTGGGGCTGCTGGCCAATGTGGCCTATGTGGCCTCGGCGATGTGGAAACGAGGAAAAAGAGCCTGGGCGGTCCTGCTGCCTGCGCTTTTTATTGGGTTGGAACTCATCAATCAACTACTGGGATAACAGGAGGAGAAAACTATGATCGCACTTGCATGTGACCACGGCGCGCTGGACCTGAAACTGGCCGTCAAGCGCCATCTGGAAGAAAAGGGCATCACCTGCCAGGATTTTGGCACCGATACCGCCGATAGCTGCGACTATCCGGATTTTGGCGCAGCAGCGGCCAAGGCCGTCGCCAGCGGCGCGTGTGAAAAGGGCATCGTCCTTTGCACGACGGGCATCGGCATCAGCATCGCGGCCAATAAGATCAAGGGCATCCGCTGCGCGCTGCTGTCGGACCTGATGAGCGCCCGGCTTTGCCGCCAGCACAACGATTCTAATATGATGGCCATGGGCGCCGGCGTTGTTGGGACAAAGCTGGCCCTGGAGATCGTCGATACCTGGCTCGCCACAGACTTTGAAGGCGGCCGCCACCAGCGCCGCGTCGATAAGCTGATGGCGCTGGAGCAGGAATAAGCGAAAATCAGAAACAACGCCTGCAGTCTTCTGGTAGATTGCGGGCTTTGTTCTGCCTATACGCAGATTTTTTCTTGCAGATGACAGAAAAATCCGGTATAATAAAAAAGTCCGGCCGGAGGGATCCGGCGGGGCCTCGGCGGTTCGCCTTGGCGGCGCCCTGACCCGAACGACAAGGGAGTTTTTCCATGAAGCAAAGAAGAATTACCGCTGCGCTGCTCTGCGTGATCCTGCTGCTCAGCCAGTGCAATTTTAAGATCCAGGCGGCGTCCCCTGTGACCCAACGGCAGGTGGAGGCCCAACTGGCGGCGCTGACAGAGCAGTACGAAGGCGTCGCGTATACCGACAACTTCAACGGCGCGACCCAGTGCAAGGGCTTTGCCGATATGATCTATGACGCCCTCTTCCATGTGGGGACGATCGGCATTTACCCGGCGGGGGTCTATTACTATATGGAATCCGTCAGCGCCAGCACAAAGGAGGTTGGGCGAGTCAAGCCCGGCTACGCGGCGCTGGACGCGTCGGCGGTGCAGCCGCTGCTGGAGCAGGCGTGCCCCGGGGACTATATCCAGATGCGCCGCCGGGACCGCAGCTATGGCCATAGCATGATCGTCCTGGAGGCCAATACGACGGGCCTTACGGTCCTCCACTGCAACTGGCGCAATGACCTGACCTGCAGCGTCAACGAATTCTCCTGGGAAGACCTCAGCCTGATCAGCGACGGCATCAGCCTGTATCACTATAAAAATTACCAGACCGCCGGGAGCTTCACGGACGTGACGCAGGATGCCTGGTATTATTCCTACGTAACTTCCATCTGCCAGGCGGGGGTCATGGCAGGCGTCTCCGAGACGAGCTTTGGCCCGGCAGAGCCGATGACCCGGGCCATGGTGGTGACGGTCCTGTACCGCCTGAGCCAGGATACGAGCACCTATCAGACGACCTTTACCGACGTCCCCGCGGGGACCTGGTATACAAACGCTGTGGGCTGGGCTCAGACCTATGGCCTGGCGGCGGGCTATGAGAACGGCATATTCTGCCCCAACGATAAGATCACCCGGGAGCAGTTCGCGGCCTTCCTGTACCGCTTCGCGGTCTTCGAAGGCCGGGCCCAGGCAGGCGGCGGCAGCGACCTGGCGGTGTTTAACGATGTGAGCCAGGTCTCCGGCTGGGCTTACCCGGCGCTGCAGTGGGCGGTGGCGCAGAAGATCATCTCTGGCACGCCGAACGGCTACCTGCACCCCCTGGCTAATGCCACCCGCGCCGAAGCGGCGACGATCCTGGCCCAGTATATCAGCCTCTTCCGCGTGACGGAATGAGCGCGTGAAACCAAGAGAAGGAGAAGCCTATGAGCGACACATTGCATTTCCGGCGCATCCGGCCCCAGGAGGGTGAGCTGTATGCGCGGTTTGTCCATGATTTTTACGCGTCTGACGGGGTGGATCACCCCATCCCGGCAGAATATATTCAGCGGGCCTTCGCGGAGATCTGCCGCGGGGATGACTATTTAATCTGCTATATTCTCGAAGAGAACGGTGCCCCGGCGGGGTATGCTCTGCTGGCAAAGATGTACGCCCAGGAGGCGGGTGGTATGGCCGTTTGGCTCGATGAATTTTATCTCGACCCGGCGTTCCGGGGCCGGGGCATCGGCGCGGCATTTTTGCAGTGGCTCCGGCAGGAGTGGGAGCCGCAGGTGGCCCGGTTCCGCCTGGAGGTCGTGCCGTCGCACGACCGGGTAAAGGCCATGTATGCCCGGGCGGGCTTTTTGAAGATGCCGTATGACCAAATGGTCCTGGAAACGCCGCTGGAGAGAGAAAATTCCTAAAAATCCAGAATTTTCCGTTGACATTTGACACAGGGCATGATACTCTATACAAGCCGCATCAAATGGGTTGAAGTCGGTGTTTGCCGCACCCTCAGAGCGAGACTACAAAAAAGGTAGGTGCAAATCATGCAGGCAGTTATTGTTACAGGTGGTAAGCAGTACAGCGTGAAGGAAGGCGATGTCGTCTACATCGAAAAGCTGAACGCAGAAGCTGACGCAACCGTAACCTTCGATCAGGTACTGGCAGTCGTCGATGGTGAGAATTCCAAGTTTGGGACCCCCGTCGTCGCTGGCGCAGCTGTGGAAGCTAAGGTCCTGAAGAACGGCAAGGGCAAGAAGATCAAGGTCTTCAAGTACCGCCCCAAGAAGGACAGCAAGTCCATGCGCGGCCACAGACAGCCGTACACCAAGGTGCAGATTGAAAAGATCTCTGTGTAAGGTATGACACGGGTAGAGTTTTTCAGCGAAGGCGATAAGATCACTGGATTTTGTTGCCAGGGCCACAGCGGCTATGCCGAGTCAGGCGCGGATATCGTCTGCGCCGCAGTTTCGACAGCCGTGACTTTTGCCGAGACGACCATCACCGATGTGCTGGGCGTCCGCGTAAAGGTGCGCGTCCAGGAGGACGAGGCCCGGATCACCTTGACCCTTCCCGCAGCGTATGAGCAGGAGGAGGCAGTACAAGCCGTCCTCACCGGCATGATGCTGACGCTGATGCACTGGCGGGAGCAATATCCTGATTATTTAGAAGTTGTTATGGAGGTGTAACGAATGCTCAATATTAGCTTACAGTTCTTTGCACACAAAAAGGGCGGCGGCTCCACGAGAAACGGCCGTGACTCCGAGTCCAAGCGTTTGGGCGTAAAGCGTGCAGATGGGCAGTTTGTTCTGGCTGGCAACATCCTGGTTCGCCAGAGAGGCACGCACATCCATCCCGGCAAGAACGTCGGGATCGGCAGCGACGACACCCTGTTCGCACTGGTAAGCGGCAAGGTCCGTTTTGAGCGGATGGGCAAGGATCGCAAGATGTGCTCTGTTTACGAAGAACAGTAATGGCATGAGAGAAGAGCTGTTGCAGAAGCTGCATCAGCTCTTTTTTCTGATTTGGCAGGCGCGGGATCCGCAGGCCGCGGCAGCGCGGTCCCGGGCCGGGGAGGCTTGAAACGATGTTTGTTGATAAGGTGAAGATCAGTGTGAAGGCCGGCAACGGCGGCAACGGCGCCGTGGCGTTCCACCGGGAGAAATATGTCGCGGCCGGCGGGCCCGACGGCGGCGACGGCGGCCATGGCGGCAATGTCGTCCTCCGGGTGAACGATAACCTTTCCACACTGATGGACTTCCGCTATAAGCGGAAATATACCGCGCCCAACGGGCAGGACGGGCAGGGCGCCCGCTGCCACGGCAAGCGCGGTGAAAATCTGGTGATCCAGGTGCCCCGAGGCACTGTCGTCCGGGACGCGGCGACGGGGGAGATCATCAAGGATATGTCGGATTCAGAGGATTTCATCCTTTGCAAGGGCGGAC
Organism: uncultured Oscillospiraceae bacterium; assembly: GCA_958436045.1. Lineage (GTDB taxonomy): Bacteria > Bacillota > Clostridia > Oscillospirales > Oscillospiraceae > SVMC01. The sequence continues at coordinate 12,726 of CAUBIP010000047.1, forward strand.
GCGGCGGCTGGGGCAATAAGCATTTTGCCACCCCGACCCGGCAGGCCCCCCGCTTTGCAAAATCCGGCGGCCCTGGCGAGGAGCACGAGGTTATTTTGGAGCTCAAGCTGCTGGCCGATGTCGGCCTGGTCGGCTTCCCAAATGTGGGAAAATCGACGCTGCTCTCTGCGACCTCCAATGCCCGGCCGAAGATCGCCAACTATCATTTTACGACGCTGTATCCCAACCTGGGCGTCATCTATGTCGAGGAGGGCGTCTCCTTTGTAATGGCAGATATCCCGGGCATCATCGAGGGCGCGGCGGAAGGCGCGGGCCTGGGGCATGATTTCCTGCGGCATATCGACCGCTGCCGCCTGATGGTCCACATCGTCGATGTCTCCGGCTGCGAGGGGCGGGACCCGGTGGAGGATTTCGAGAAGATCAACGCTGAGCTGCGGGAGTATTCGCCGGAGCTGGCCCAGCGGCCGATGCTGGTGGCTGCCAATAAATGCGATCTGCTGGGCGGCGATACCGCGCCGCTGGAGCGGCTGCGCAGCTATGTCACCGGGCAGGGCTACGAGTTTTTTGAGATCTCTGCCGCCACGACCCAGGGGACAAAGCTGCTGATGCAGGTCATCGCCGAGCGCCTGCGGCATCTGCCGCCGGTGACGATTTATGAGCCGGAGTATGTCAAGCCGCTGCAGGAGGCGGGTGACGCGGAGGAGCTCAAGATCGAGCAGCACGGCGACTACTGGCTGGTTACAGGCAAGTGGCTGGTGCGGCTGGTGAACGATGTCAATTTCACGGATTATGAATCCCGGATGTATTTTGACCGGCAGCTGCGCAAATGCGGCCTGTTTGAGCGCCTGGAAGCCATGGGAATCCAGGATGGCGACACCGTCAGCCTGGAGGACTACGAATTCAC
>CAUBIP010000048.1 GCA_958436045.1 uncultured Oscillospiraceae bacterium
ACTGTAAATCTGCTGGCAACGCCTTCGGTGGTTCGAATCCACCATCCCCCACCAAAAAAAGCTCTTTTGCATTTGCAAAAGAGCTTTTTGCTGTTCCTTTTGTCTGCCCACAAGGGGTGTACAGCGGGGGGTGACAGGCTTACGGCGGGACCTGCTGACAAGACGGGAACGCGGTGAAAAAATCCGGGATGCAGGGTTCTGCGTCGAGCAGCGGTGGAAGCCGCAGCGGCTTCCGCGCCCCTTTCCGGAGGCTAGGTGCCTATACCGGCGCCGAGGTGGCCGTTGTTCCGCTTGCTTCGCAGAGGTAGGCATTGCAATAGCGCAGTTGAGTGGTGATTATGTAGAAGACCGATTGGCTCTTTCACGGGAGGCGATTGAAATAAAGCGCGGATTACTGTTATCCTAGGCGCATTGATGTACTGCCTCGGCTTTGTCCTGGCCTCGGCCACCTCCTTTTCCGGGCATGATGGCTGGAAGCTGCTGCTTGGCACCAGTACATTGGACTGCAGGCAGCAATGCTGCCTTCCTTGGCGCTTGGCCGCAGCACTATGCTGATCTATATCCTCCTCGATTCTGACCCGGCGCGGACGATCTTCCCGGATGCAGCGACTTGGCCCACTGTTCTGCCAATCTTATTATGGCCTGCTGGCTGCGTTCCTGCTTTACTCTGTCTATGGCTTTTTCCGCCGTAATCAGAAGCAATACCACAAATATGCCAGGCCACTGCCCGCTGCAGGATAAAAAACAATACCCTGGCTGCATCAGCTTGCAGCCGGGGCATTGTTATCGTTCTTTTGTGCATCGTCTGGTGCAGGGGCGTCACTTAAATAGTCCAGCAGGGCCTGCATGCCTTCGCCGGTTTTGGCGCTGATCTCAAAAATTGGGCTGGCGCCGGTGAGCTCCAGAAGCTCGCGCGCATCAGCGCGCTGCTGCGGGGTGGCGCAGTCGATCTTATTCACCACGCCGATGACCGGGATGGGGAAGGAGCCTGCCAGGCCTGGGGCGAACATAAAACGTTCTGCCGTCGCATCGTGGATAAACAGCGCGACATCCGCCTCGACGGAGGTGACCATCAGCGCATGCACCAGGGAGCGGCGCTCCAGATACTCCCCCGGTGTGTCGATGGAGTTTTGCAAAAACTCCAGAGCCTGGGTCTTCTGATATGTTTGCTTCAAGCCATTGAGCCGCTGACTTAGAGTCGTCTTGCCACAGGCCACATGGCCGACCATAATCACGCGCTTCATGTCTTCGTGATCACCGCCGGGGCAAAGTGCAGGAGATTTTCTAGCACATTTAAAACATCCTTCATCGCTGCTTCGACATCGGCGACCGTGCCATTGATGACCAGGGAGCCGTTGAACCGGTCGACAAAGATAATATCGACACTGGCGGCCTTCGTCGCAACATCGGCGCCAATGATCGCGGCCTCGTGGGGCGTGATGGTCAGAATGCCAATGGCGCCCTGGGGATTGCCGATGACGCCCAGCTTTTTATAAAGATCCGGATTGGGATTGGCGATCAGATGTGCCATCGTGACCTGCTTGCCAGGCACGATCTCCTGAATGATCCGCTGCTTTTGCTCTTCGTACATAGAACAGAACCTCGATGCGTTGAATTCGATAAAAATAGACGGATTGGAACGCGATTAGTATAGCACGCCCCTGCGCCTGCGTCAATCTTCCAGGGAAAAATCTTTTTCTGCGTCTTGCCGGGCCTGCCGTTGGGTGGCCCGCTCTGTCGCCTGGCGCAGCGCGCTGACATAGCCCATACAGGAGAAGATCGTTGAGGCGTTGCATAGCACCAGGGCAAGATCCGCGGCAAAAGCCAAAATGCTCGCCGCTGACACCTGCGCGGCGAGGGCCTGCAGGCTGGAAAACAGCCCGTGCCCCGGAATCCAAGCTGCCAGCCCCACGGCATCGCCGCCGCTGCGGCGAAGCAGGAACGAGACCACCAGCTGAATCAGGAACAGCACCGCGCCGACGGCCGCGCCGCCATACGCCGCCGCGACCGGGGCACGGAAGAGGTAGAGCAGCAGCAGCACCACCGGCAGCACAAGAATATACCAATTCCGCCGCACCAGCGGCAGGAGCTCGCCGAAGGCGTCCATCGAGGAGAAGCCCAGGACCCAGTGCAGCAGCAGCAGAACCAGCCCTGTCAGGGCCAGCAGCAGGGGGAAGCGATACATCAGCTTGGCTCTTTTTCTCTCTTTTGCGTTCATGCGCCCACGCCCTCTCTCAGCCAAAGTGCCAGTATTTGTATAAATTTTACACGCTGGAAAAATAAAAATCAAGCGTACCAGAAAAAATGCCGAAAAAATTCGCAAAAAACAGCAGGTTATCCAAGAAATTTTCACCAAAAGACCGGCAATTAAAAAAATATCAAGAAAAGACAAAATTTTTTAGATTTATATAGAAATATTTCCGCAGGCGTGTTATACTGGTATACGGAGGACGTTGGGCCTTCGAATTTTTGTAGTTTTGCGTATTATATTCCGCCGGGCGTGCCCGCCGGAGGGGGTACGCTAGATTTATTTGCTATAGGAGGAACACTTTGCATGAAAAAGATTGATCTTGAAAAGTATGGCATCACCGGTACGACAGAAATCGTCTACAACCCTTCTTATGAGGCCCTCTTCGAAGAAGAGACGAAGCCCGGCTTGGAAGGCTTTGAAAAGGGCCAGGTCTCTGATCTGGGCGCTGTCAATGTTATGACCGGTATCTATACCGGCCGGTCTCCCAAGGATAAGTTTATCGTCATGGACGAAAACTCCAAGGACACCGTTTGGTGGACCTCCGACGAATTCAAGAACGACAACAAGCCCGCCTCCCAGGAGACCTGGGCTGCCTGCAAGAAGCTGGCGCAGCAGGAGCTGTCCAACAAGAAGCTGTACGTCATGGACGTCTTCTGCGGCGCAAACCATGATTCCCGCATGGCCATCCGCTTCATTATGGAAGTCGCCTGGCAGGCACACTTTGTGAAGAACATGTTCATTGCTCCGACGGCGGAAGAGCTGGAAAACTTCACCCCCGACTTTATCAGCTACAACGCATCCAAGGCCAAGGTCGAAAACTACAAGGAGTTGGGCCTGAACTCCGAGACGGCGGTTATCTTCAACATCACCTCCCGTGAGCAGGTTATCCTGAACACTTGGTACGGCGGCGAAATGAAGAAGGGCATGTTCTCCATGATGAACTACTACCTGCCGCTTAAGGGCATGGCCTCCATGCACTGCTCTGCCAACACTGACATGAACGGTGAAAACACCGCTCTGTTCTTCGGCCTGTCCGGCACCGGCAAGACGACCCTCTCCACCGACCCGAAGCGCCTGCTCATCGGCGATGACGAGCACGGCTGGGACGACAACGGTGTCTTCAACTTCGAAGGCGGCTGCTACGCCAAGGTTATCAACCTCGATAAGGAATCCGAGCCGGATATCTACAACGCCATCAAGCGTAACGCGCTGCTGGAGAACGTCACCGTCAAGGAAAACGGCGAATGCGACTTTGCGGACGGCTCCGTTACCGAGAACACCCGTGTCTCTTATCCCATCGACCACATCGAGAAGATTGTTCGCCCGGTTTCTGCTGCACCGGCGGCAAAGAACGTCATCTTCCTGTCTGCGGATGCCTTTGGCGTTCTGCCTCCCGTCTCTGTGCTGTCCCCGGAGCAGGCCCAGTACTACTTCCTGTCCGGCTTCACCTCCAAGCTGGCTGGTACCGAGCGCGGCATCACCGAGCCCACCCCGACGTTCTCTGCTTGCTTTGGTCAGGCCTTCCTGGAGCTGCATCCGACGAAGTACGCCGAGGAGCTGGTCAAGAAGATGCAGAAGAGCGGCGCCAAGGCTTACCTGGTCAACACCGGCTGGAACGGCACCGGCAAGCGCATCTCCATTAAGGATACCCGCGGCATCATCGACGCGATCCTGGACGGCTCCATCCTGAAGGCTGAGACGAAGACAATCCCCCACTTTAACCTGAAGGTTCCCACCGCACTGCCCGGCGTCGATCCGGCGATCCTTGATCCCCGCGACACCTATGCAGACGCCGCCGAGTGGGAAGAGAAGGCCAAGGATCTGGCAGGCCGCTTCGTGAAGAATTTCGTGAAGTACACCGGCAATGATGCTGGCAAGGCCCTGGTTTCCGCAGGCCCCACGGCTTAATAGGCTATTTTTGGGAAGCTGATTTAAGCTGAAGTGCTGCGGCAGGCTCTGCCGCAGCACACTTCTCTGCGTTAAAATTTCATTAAGAAATATCATCGCATGATTAAGAAAAGCAAACACCCCTGGATTTTTGAAAAGCAAAGCAGTAAACTTTGTTAAAAACACATATGGAGGCTTACACATGAAAAAAGTTCAAATTACTGAAACTGTTCTTCGTGATGCAAACCAGTCTCTGATGGCGACACGCCTACCGTATTCCGACTATGAAGCGATCCTGCCCACCATGGACAAAGCAGGGTACTACTCCGTCGAATGCTGGGGCGGTGCGACCTTCGATTCCTGCCTGCGTTATCTGAATGAGGACCCGTGGGAGAGACTGCGCAATATCCGCAAGAATATGCCCAACACGAAGCTGCAGATGCTGCTCCGCGGCCAGAACCTGCTGGGCTACAAGCACTATCATGACGACGTGGTGGAGAAGTTCGTTGAGCTGTCCATCAAGAACGGCATTGACATCATCCGCATCTTCGACGCGTTGAACGATTTCCGTAACTTGGGCACCGCACTGGACGCAACGATGAAGTACGCGACCAAGAACACCATCGCCTCCGGCTGTATCTCCTACACCCAGAGCCCGGTGCACACGGTCGAAAAATACATCGCCATGTGTAAGGAACTCAAGACCATGGGCTTCAAGACCATCTGCCTGAAGGACATGGCCGGTACCATGAGCCCCTTTGAGGCTGAGCACCTTATCAAGGGCATCAAGGACGCTCTGGGCGATATGCCCATCATCCTGCATACCCACTGCACCACCGGCATGGCTTACATGACGGTCACGAAGGCCATCGAGTCCGGCGTCGATGTCATCGACTGTGCGACGTCCTGCTTCTCCAACGGCACCTCTCAGCCCGCAACGGAGACGATGTTCTACGCGCTGCAGCAGTATGGCATCGACTGCGGCCTGCAGGAAGCTGCCATCAACGAAGTCAACGACTACTTCAAGCCCATCAAGCAGAAGTACATTGACAGCGGCGTCCTGAACCCGAAGAGCATGGCGACTGACGCCCAGGCGCTGGTCTACAAGGTCCCCGGCGGTATGCTCTCCAACATGATTGCCAACCTGACGGATATGCACGCCATGGATAAGTTTGAAGCTGCGCTGGAAGAGATCCCCAATGTCCGCAAGGATCTGGGCTATCCTCCGCTGGTCACGCCGCTGTCCCAGATGGTTGGCAACCAGGCTGTGACGAACGTCCTGCTGGGCGAGCGCTATAAGCAGATTTCCAAGGAGATTAAGAATTACTTCAAGGGCGAGTATGGCAATGCCCCGGCCCCGGTCAGCAAAGAGCTGCAGGATAAGATCCTGGGCGAAGGCGGCCAGCCGGTCGACTGCCGTATTGAGGACCAGAAGCGCACCGGCGAAGACTTCGCCGCCGCCAAGGAAGCCCTGGGCGATCTGGCCCAGTCCGAAGAGGATGTCATGAGCTATATCTGCTTCCCGGACCAGACAAAGAAATTCTTGGAAGCCCGTAAGGCAAAGCAGGAGAATATCGCAACTTATGTGATCGAAGAAGCATAAGGGAGGGCTTGCGGAATGTTTTTAGTAAACCCTGAGATGGTAGACATCAACATCGGCACCGCTGGTCTCGTCGCACTGACGGGATATCTGGTCGTCTTTATCGGCCTGGTGCTGCTGATGATTGTTGTGATTATTGTCGGTAAGATCATGACTGCCTCCCAGAAGAAAAAGGCACAGTCTGCCGCGCCCGCAGCGGCGCCGGTGGCAGCAGCGGCTCCGATCGGGAAGCCCGCGCCGGGCTCTGCCGGTGAGGTGAAGCTCTACGACGTGCCGGATAAAGAGGCGGCAATGCTGATGGCCATCGTTGCAGATAAGATGCAAAAGCCTGTCAACGAACTGCGCTTCAAATCCATCAAGGAGGTAAAGTAAGATGAAATATAAAGTTACCCTGAACGGCAAGACCTATGAGGTCGAGGTCGAAGCTGGCCAGGCCATGCTGGTCGATGAGTACGAAGCGTACGCCCCGGCTCCCGCCGCAGCGCCTGTCGCAGCCGCTCCCGCAGCTGCTCCGGCTGCAGCGCCTGCCGCTGCACCTGCGGCCGTTAGCTTGGCTGCCGGTGAGACGGTCAACTCCCCCATGCCCGGTACCATCCTGAAGGTCAACTGCACCCAGGGTGCTGCCGTTAAGGCGGGCGACGTGCTGGTTATCCTCGAAGCAATGAAGATGGAGAATGAGATCATGGCCCCGCATGACGGCACGGTAGCGCAGGTCGTTACCAGCAAGGGCGCCACGGTCGACACCGGTGATCCTCTGGTCGTTTTGGCATAAGGAGGACACGAATGAACATTCTAGCTTTTAATATCGGCGAGACCCTGATGAAGCTGGTGCAGGATTCCGGCTTCGCGGGCTTCTTCGCAGATGGCGGCTGGCGGAATCTGATCATGATCGCGATCGCCTGTGTTCTGCTGTACCTGGGCATCGTCAAGAAATTCGAGCCGCTGCTGCTGGTGGGCATTGCCTTCGGCTGTCTGCTGACCAACCTGCCCGGTGCGGGCCTGTACAACCTCAACCTGTGGGATGCTTACATCAACGGTACGGCGTTTACCACGGCGTCCGGGGAAGTCATCGAACACATTTCCTTCACGGATATCATCCATGAGGGCGGCCTGCTGGATATCTTCTACATCGGCGTCAAGGCCGGCCTGTATCCGTCGCTGATTTTCATGGGTGTCGGCGCGATGACTGACTTTGGCCCCCTGATCTCCAACCCCAAGAGTATGCTCATGGGTGCGGCGGCACAGCTGGGCGTTTTCGTTGCCTTCTTTGGCGCGATCTGCCTGGGCTTCACCGGCCCAGAGGCCGCTTCCATCGGCATTATCGGCGGCGCCGATGGCCCGACGGCGATCTTCCTGACGACCCGTCTGGCTCCTGCTCTGCTGGGTGCCATCGCCATTGCCGCTTACTCCTACATGGCGCTGATCCCGCTGATCCAGCCTCCAATCATGCGCTTGCTTACCCGCAAGGAAGACCGCAAGATTAAGATGGTCCAGTCTCGCGAGGTCACGAAGACCGAACGCATTGTGTTCCCGGTAATCGTCTCCATCTTTGTCATCCTGCTGCTCCCCTCCACGGCGCCGCTGATCGGCTGTCTGATGCTGGGGAACCTGTTCCGCGAATGCGGTGTGACGGAACGTCTGTCCGACACGGTGCAGAATGCGCTGATGAACATTGTCACCATCTTCCTGGCGACGGCAGTCGGCGCAACGACGGTCGCAGAGCGCTTCCTGTCTCTGCAGACCATTAAAATCATCGCCCTCGGCCTGGTAGCGTTCGCCATCTCTACCGCTGGTGGTCTGCTGGGCGGCGATGTAATGTGCGCCCTGTCCGGCAAGAAGATTAACCCGCTTATCGGCTCGGCTGGTGTCTCCGCTGTCCCGATGGCAGCCCGTGTCTCCCAGGTGGAAGGCCAGAAGTACAATCCTGGCAACTTCCTCCTGATGCACGCTATGGGCCCCAACGTCGCTGGTGTTATCGGCTCGGCCATCGCCGCTGGCTTCCTGCTGGCAGTCTTTGGTTGATGTCTTGCACAAAAACCAATGCAAGCCCCCTTCGCTGCTGCGAAGGGGGCTTTTGTTGCGTTTCAGTATGAGAGTCCTCGCGTTGCATCGTGGACATACATACTCTGCCCGCAGGCGGGGCACACTGAAAATAACGGCGGGTACATGCAGAAAATTTGGCATTGCCTGCAAAACGGACAGGGGAGGGGCGCTGCGTGAAAAATTGGGACTGGCGTGCTGCCGCTGCCGGGGCCGCGGCGGGCCTGGCCAACGGTTTTTTCGGCGCAGGCGGCGGGATGCTCCTGGTGCCGCTGCTGGCAGGCTGGTGTCGCCTGCCGGGCAAGACCTGCTTTACAACGGCGCTGGCTGTGATGCTGCCGCTGACACTGGTTTCTCTGGCCATCTATTGGCACAGCGGCCAGCTGCCGTTTTCCCTGGCCTGGCCGTACCTGGCCGGAGGCTTTCTGGGCGGCGTCGGCGGCGGGCTACTGCTGCGGCGAGTGCCGGTACGCTGGCTCCACGCGGCCATGGGCCTGTTTATCCTCTGGGGCGGCATTCGGCTGCTGGTGGCGCCATGAATGGCCCGTGGCTTTGCGCCCTGGCCGGGGCAGTGTGCGGCGTCCTATCGGGGCTCGGTATCGGCGGGGGCAGCTTGCTGATGATCTGGCTGACAGCGCTGCAGAATCTGCCCCAGCGGCAAGCCCAGGGCATCAATCTGCTGTATTTTCTGCCGACTGCAGGCGCAAGCTTGCTGTTTCATATCAAAAATAAGCTCGTCGCCTGGCAGGCGGCGCTTCCGGCCATCGCCTGCGGCTGCCTTAGTGCCGCCGGGTCGGCTTGGCTGGCCCAAGGCTTGCATGCGGCGCTCCTCCGCCGCTTGTTCGGCGGGTTTTTGCTCGCCGTAGGCATCTTGGAGCTGCGAAAAGCGAGAAAGCAGGACGAAGACGCGAGATAAACCGCGTTTCCGCCCTGCTTTTGCTGTTTTGCGCTCACTCCGCCGCGGGAGCAGAGAAATTGGCGACCTCCACCGGCGTGCTGAAGTCCCGAAGCAGACCCAGCGGTGCTTCGGCCAGGAGCCAGACCGTCGGCGTATTATCGTTGGAGTGGACGCCGATCCAGCCCAGCGGCGTCAAAAAATCTGCGTCGAGGAAAGACTGCACCGGATGCGCCGTGTCCTGCAGTAGGCCCAGGGGTGTGACAGAGCCCGGCGTCAGGCGCAGATACGCTTGCAGCTCTTCTGCGGAGGCGAAGGCCAGGGGTCTGGTCCCGTAGGCACAGCGAAACTGCTTGAGGTCCTCTCGTCGGTCGCCTCGAACGGGGATAAGAAAGTATTGTCGCTTTTTATCGTCCTGGACAAAGAGATTTCTCGCGTCATCCTCCGGGTAGAGCAGCGCCAGCGCGGCGCACTCGGCCATGCTATATACAGAACTGTGCTCTGTGACCTCAAAGGCGATGCCGTGGTTGCGCAGGTAGGGGTAGGTCTCTTGTTTTGTCATGCGGTGGTGTCTCTCTTTACTGGATTGGGAGGTCGTAAAATTGAAAAATGCGGCGCCGGTTGCCCGGCGCCGTCTGTATCCCCGCTTTGGCCGTGCGGCCCCAATTATAACCTGCACGTGATGGCAGGTGGGTCGCCTCTCTGCTGCTTCGCTGCTTCCAACTTCCACTGGCCGCACAAGGCGGCAGCGGGAGGCCTGCAATCCACGGCAGAAGTACAGCGTCCCTTGAAAAAGATGTGGGTCTAAATGGGACCGTCACGCACCAAGCAGGGAACGATACAGAATTATTCGTCGTCTTCGTCCTCGTCGTCTTCCTCGTAGCACTCTTCGATGAACTGGGCGTAGACCCGCTCCAGCTCATTCTCGTCTGTTACAGCGGCAAAGAGCTCTTCGCCGTCTTCTTCGACGACCTTGAGGATGCTGATCTCCAGATCCTCTTCCGCTTCGTCATCGCCAGCCGGGGCTAGGGCATAATATAGGTTGCCGCCGTTTTCTACCGTTGCCAGAATCTCCAGCTCGTAGTCGACGCCGTCCTCATCGGTAATGGTGATGAAATTATCGCCAAATTCGTTCATGGTGTGCCTCCCGTCTGTGCGTTCGTTTTCTATATTGTAATCGTCCGGCGGCGGAAAATCAAGAGGAAAACGGCGAATCGTGATTCCTGACAAAAAATGCCTGCCGGTTTTGTGTAAGTCGCATTGCCGGGCCGTCACAGCAGACGCAGGAGCCATTGCAGCGTAAAGCAGAGGGCTGCACCCAGCGCCGTCGGCAGGCAAATCGCCGCCAGGACGGTCTGCCAGCGCCGCGTCTCCCGCCAAATCGTGGCGATGCTGGTCCCGCAGGGCCAGTGAAACAGGAAAAAGATCATACAGCACAGGGCCGTCTTCCAGGTCCAGCCGCAGCCAGCGAGGGCGGCGGCCATGGCTGTCTCTGGCAGCGTCGTGTCCAGACCGCCACCGCAGAGGATCAACAGGCACAGCGGCAGCATCAGCTCATTGGCTGGGAGCGATAGGAAAAACGCCAGCAAAATGGGACCGCTGAGGCCCAAAAGATGACCCGGCGTCTCCAGAAACGCCGCCACTGCCTGCAGCAGCGTTTCGCCGCCGGACAGGGTGCAGTGGGCCAGGAGCCAGATCACGCAGCCAGCCGGAGCGGCAATGCAGACGGCCCGGCCCAGGACTCGCAGCGTCCGGTCCAACGCCGCCCGGACCAGCACCTGCCCGATCCGGGGCTTGCGATAGGGCGGCAGCTCCAGCAAAAAGCTGCTGGATGCACTGCCGGTGCGGGCTGTGATGCAGCGGCACAGCAGCAGCGTCGCCGCGACGGACAGGGCCAGGGTCAGCAGCAAAACAGCGGCCCGCGCCAGGGCAGAGTCCAGCCCGAACGCGCCCAGCAGCATTCCGGCCAGCAGGATCAGCGCTGGGAAGCGCCCGTTGCAGGGGATGAGCGCATTTGTGAGGATGGCTGCTGTCCGGGCGGGGCCGGGGCTCAGAATGCGGCAGCCGGTGATTCCGGCGGCGTTGCAGCCCAGGCCCATGCACATCGGCAGCGCCATTTGGCCCTCCCCGCCGCAGCGGGCGAAGGGGCGGTCCAGCAAAAAGGCTACCCGGGGCAGCAGACCGGCGTCTTCCAACAGTGTGAAGAGAGGAAAAAAGATCGCCATCGGCGGCAGCATTACCGCGACGACCCGGGCTGCCGTAGCGTAAAGCCCCTGGGTCAGCAGGCCAAAGAAAAACGGCGGTAGGCCCTGGAGCCATCGCTCCAGACACCGGCCCAGGGCGTCAAAGCCCGCCTGCAGTGCTGCTGAGGGATAGTTTGCTCCGGCGATGGTCAGCCAAAGCAGCCCCAGCAGAAGAAAAAGCAGGAACGCCGCACCAAAACCCCGGCGCATCAGCAGTCGGTCGAACCGACTCGCCTGCGGTGTGGCCGTCTGCCGGACGGCCATACGGGCAATCTGCCCGGCCCGCCGGGCCTCCTGGCGGGCGTCTGCTGCCGCGTCGCCATCCCCCGGGGAGGCCAGATAGCCCTGGCAGACCTGCCGGACCAGCTCCTGCAGCTGCGGCAGCCCGGTGCCATGACCGGCGCTGATGCCTGCCACCGGTGCGCCCAGCTGCCGCTGCAGCAGGGGCAGGTCCAGCGCAATGCCCCGGCGCGCTGCTTCATCCAGAAGATTTACCGCGACGACGAGCCGCGTCGTCAGCCCCAGCAGCTGCTGCACCAGGATCAGATTCCGCTCCAGACAGGTGCCGTCGCAGATAACGAGGACACAGTCCGGTGTCTGCTGGCGTAAGTAGGTCGCAGTGATCGCCTCGTCGCGGCTGCGGCTGCGCAGGGAATAGGTCCCTGGCAGGTCAACCAGGCGGTAGCGCTTGCCTTTATAGGGATAAAATCCCTCGGCTTGCTCGACTGTCTTGCCGGACCAGTTGCCGGTGTGCTGGCGCAGTCCCGTCAGGCGGTTGAACAGCGTGCTCTTGCCCACATTGGGGTTGCCGATCAGGGCGACGGTGAAATCCGCCGCGCTGTTTCGTCCGGCCATGGTGTTCCCTCCAATCGTACCAGGATCCCAGCGGCGTCCGCGCTGCGCAGCGCGATGACCGCGCCCCGGATGCCATAGGCTGCCGGGTCTCCCGCCGGTGCGCGCAGGCGGCAGGAGATGGGGCAGTCCTCCGTCAGCCCCAGGTCCAGCAGCCGCTGCAGCAGTGCCCCCTGGAGCCGGAGCTGCGCCACCGTGCCGTGTTGGCCGGGCCGCAGCGCGTCCAGCGGCACGCAGTTTTGTAACATGCTTGCGCCTCCTTCCAAAAAGTCGCCTATGCCAATGTATCCGTTTTTTCGGCTTTTGTGCTACGGGAAGCTGGCCCACTACGCAAAAAGCTTTGCATCGTGCCCCTTGGTACTGTGCCGGTCCTGCATAAGATGGCGCAGCAGACGGGGCGTTTTATAAATTTTTTCATCAGAGGCCCATACGACAAACAAAAAGCCGCACCCTTGGGAGCGGTACGGCATAGCATAGTATGAGTTCTTTTTGGGAGGTTTGCCTATGTCCATCGTCTATTTCCCCGGCGCTAATACGCCCCGGGGCTTTTTTAACCGCTTCTCCGCCGTAATGGCCGATCCGCGGGTCCGGCGGCGCATTTATCTCAAGGGCGGGCCGGGCTGCGGCAAGTCGACGCTGATGCGCCGCTTGGCTAAGACTGCCACCGATTTGGAGGCGGACTGTGAGCTGGGCTTGTGCTCTTCGGACCCGGATTCTTTGGATACGCTGCTGATTGGGCAGGCTGGGCTGGCGGTCTGCGATGCGACGCCGCCCCACGCCGCGGAGCCGCCCCTATGCGGCAGCGACGGCGTATATCTTGACCTGGGCCGCTTTTACGACGCGGCGGCGCTGGCGCCTATGCGGGAGGAGCTGGGGCAGCTGCAGGCGGAAAATCAGGCGTGCTACCGCCGGGTCCGGCAGGCGCTGCGGGCGGTGCAGGCGCTGTACCGCCTGCGGGAGGAGCTGGTAGACCAGGGGGCCGCAACAGACCGCCTGACGGCAGCGGCCGGGATGCTCCTGACGCCTCTGCTGCGCGGCGGCCGGGGCCAGGGGATGTTGCGGGAGCTGTTTTTCACCGGCGTCACGCCGTCGGGCTGCATCAGCCGCTATGGGATGTTCCAGTCTGCGGCGACGATCTATTTGCTGCTGGATAGCTGCCATTTAAGCGGCACGTATCTGCAGGAGATCACCCGGTTGGCACTGGATGCGGGGCAGAATGTCATTGTCGGCTATAGCCCCCTGGACCCGGACGGCGGCCCGGCGCAGCTGTACCTACCCCAGCTGGCGACGGCCTTCGTCCGCCAGAGCAGTCACTTCGCCTGCGATCTGGTGGGGACGACGCCGCTGGATCTGGACGCCCTGGTCCAGATCTCACCCGCAGCCAGCCGTCAGGCGGGATATCTGCGCCAAATGATGACGCGTCTTCTCGCCGAGGCTGTGCCCGAGCTGCGGGAGGCCAAGGCCCTGCACGACACCATCGAGCGCCGGATGCGTCCCCACGTCGATTTCAAAGGCGTCACCGCAGCCAGCGAAGCCTGCTGCCGCCAGCTGGAACAATGGCTGGCGCACCCGATGGCGTGAAGGGAGAACCTGGTAAGAAAGAAATGCAGCGGCACCAAACTAGGTGCCGCTGCGTTAGAGTGTCAAAAGCCTCGCAGAGTTTGCGCCGTGCGCGGCGCAAATGAAGTCAAAATCATTTTTTCCGGCGGCGTGTACGTCGGGAAAAATACTTCTCGCCCT
>CAUBIP010000049.1 GCA_958436045.1 uncultured Oscillospiraceae bacterium
GAAGAAAGCCCGGACATCCTTTTCCTTTGCTGCCTTCGTTTCCTTCGCGGTGATATTGGACTTAAAAGCCTCGAAATCCGAGTGTTCTTTCTCGTATTTCACCTTATAGCCGCCATCGCCTGCTGCCTTGAGGTCGTCCAATTCCTTCTGAACGCCCGCCAGCTTTCCCGCGTCGGCCTTATATCTGCTGATATCAGCTTTCAGACCGTCCACGGTTTCGGTGTGTGCCTCAATGATGGTGTCGACCTGTTCGTCGGTCAGCCCCATGCCCTTCAGCAATTTTCTGGTAATGCTCATTGTGTTACTCTCCTTTTCTTCGGGGGTCGGTTCTTCGCCCTTTGAGTTTTATAAAAACCGCTGTCCTTCGCGGGTTTTACCAAAGCAAAAAGCCAACCGCTGACATTTTGTCAGCAGCTGGCTTTGCGTTTCCTATTCTGTTATCCGTCCTTGAGGGCGTCCTCAAGGATTGAGCGGTATTGGGACGCGTGATCCGCGACTGCAGGCTTGAGATACGGCTGCGCCCGGTTACCGTGGGTGTAATGCCAATTGCCGTGCGCGTCCTGGTACACCCAGGGCGTCGGCCTGCCGCCGGGGTAGTATTTACCGGTGCCAAGCTCTACATATGGGGCATATTCGAGGTTGGAGCCGATGAGCACATCGTTGTCATCCACCTGATGCGTTATGCTGTTGCGCAGGGTGCCATTGTCCGCAGGGCACAGCTTTTTTGCATACCCCTCCGCCACCAGTCCGCACTTTTCAAGCCCGCGCATAATCGCCGCTTCAAACGCATCCTTTACGGCGTCGCTATTGTCCGTAATCTCAACATCGCTCATGGAATTTCACCTCTGTTTCTTGCCGCAGCTTTGCACCGCCTCATTGAGTAGCGGCGCGAAATTATCCCAAAACCGCAGAAACGGCGCGATATTCCAGCCGTCCCCGCTTGAGGTTTTTGGAACAAGCCCTGCCTCGATTGCTTCCACCATTGCCGCGCCTTTCAGTGTCGCGGCAAGCTCTGGCTGCTTCTGTGATTTCATGTGGCAACTCCTTTCACAGCTTATTCTTTACCGCTGCAACGCCGCAAATCGCAGCGCAAAGGATAAGCCACGCCGCATATGCAAACAACGGACTCAGCACAACGTACCACGGCCAGCTGGCCACATCACACGCCCGCAGCACGATAAAAACGATCTGTAGCAGATCCAACACCTTCTTTACGACCTTCGGAATGCTCAATTTTGTTTTGTTCATGGTTTTCCCCCTTGACTATTTTTCGAAAGTTGCATATACTGTAGACGAGGGAACGAAAGCTCCCGTTTTATCGAGGTAATCCTCCGCCCGTTCTGGTGGGGGGTTACCTCATTTTTTGTATCGCCGTACAAATAAAACATTTCCGTTACGAAGCGCAATTATATCCGCGTTAAAAGATTTGCTTCTTGTTGCTCTCGCATCCAACACATCAATTAGTTTTTGCTTGTCAAGCCCATCGGCAATATCAAAAATCACGCCGCCTTGGTTTCCTTGTATTTGCTTTATCGCTTTGCGCAGTGCGCTATCTGCGGCTTTTTCTGTGGAAATTGACTTTATCTCCCATTGCTTCCCCTTCCACAGCATATCTGGAGTTTTGATGCCCGGCGTCCGAGCTTCTTTCAGTAACACAATCTTTCCGCCGAATTGCTCTCTGAGTTGGTTCGCAACTTCGATTTCGGTCTTGTGCCCCTTGATGTGATATCCGCGTTCATATCGCACCTTTCCCATGCGGGGCTTGGCGGAATCTAGGTATTTCTTCGTAACATCCTTTGCAGATTTTTCGTTCCCCATGTGATACGGGGACAATTGCCTGCCGCTGTAGCCCTGCTTTGATGCTTCCCACTGGGCATAGGTCATATTCGGAATCAGAACGCTCTCGCCCGTCTCCTGGTCGCGCGTTCTCCGCAGGGCATCGGAGGTGTCCACGTCATCCAGCGCGGCGACCATCGTACAGCGGCAGTTATAGACCTCGCCGGGCCGCCCCTGCGGGTCGCCTGGGAAGCGGCAGCCGTTGGAAAACTTCTCGTCCGTGCCGACCTTCTCCCCGTCCAGCGCCGCGTGAGAATGCCGCGTGCGCCCGTCTAACGTCGCCAGCCACTCTTTTTTGAGCTTGATTCCCATCTTCTCCGCCGCCGCGTAACTGTCCATACGCCCGGCGTTCTGCGCCCCTGTGAAGGCCGTGCGCGCCGTCCGGATTGCGCTGGTGCGGTCCATGGTCGTGATGCGCTGCTGTAGATCGTCCGCGATTCCCCGTAAACTCCGGCCCTGCAGGATAGAGCTGGTCACGCTGGCCGTGATCTGCCGCCGCCCATACGCCAGGTCAATACCACGCCGCAGCGCCCTGGCAGGCGGATAATTTGGCATCAGCTCCGGCTGCTCCACGATAGATGCGCAGGACTTCATCAATGCGGTTCCGAACGAGTTAGAAACAAAATTAAGTTATGTAAAAAAGTAAAAACCGCTTGAAACGGCCTGTTTCAAGCGGCAAAACTATGGAGCTGTTAGCCAGATTCGAACTGGCGACCTCATCCTTACCAAGGATGCGCTCTACCGACTGAGCTATAACAGCATCATTCCCCGCCGGTAAAACCACGTTTACAACGGCGGTGCTGCATCCATGCAGCTTTTATATTATACGAACAATCTCGTATTTTGTCAAGCATTTTCTCGAAAAAAATACGCGTTCCCTATGCCCCGCTCTCGCCCTTTGCTCTCTCACCAATCCTGGGTCCTTTCCAGGCAGCGCGGCGGAAAAGGATTGCATTTTTCCCCAGTTTGTGGTATTATTTTATTAACACTGTTAGCATTTCTGGCAGGAGGGCCCATGTTATGACAGAACAATCCCCGGCGCAGGAATTTCTGGCGCTGCAGCTGCGCTTTTCCCATCTGCCTGGCCTTGCGCCCCTGGTGGAACTGGCCCGGGGCGAGAGCCTCGCGCTGCGCTACCTGGCAGACTGCGGCCCCGCCTGCCCGACGCAGCTGAGCCGCGCCATGCACGTCAGCACCGCGCGCATCGCGGCGCTGGTGCGCCATCTGGAGAGCAAGGGTCTGGTCCTCCGGGCCCGGGAGCCCAAGGATGAGCGCAAGATCCGCATCTCCCTGACCCCGGCAGGCCGCGCTCTGCTCCAGGCCAGGGCTGCCCAGGCAGCCGCCCGCGCCCAACAGCTCTTGGCGGCATTGGAACCGGATGAGCTGCAGCAATACCTGGCCCTGCAGCGCAAGCTGCTTGGCGCTGCCACCGAGATTGCCCCTTCGCAAACAGTTTAAATCCCAAACACGCAAAAAGGAGGTACGCCTATCAAACGACGCATACAACACCATGCGACCAACATGGAAGCCACCAAAACCGAGCTGGCGGAAAAGATCCGGGAGTCCGCGGTCTCCGTCCTGCCGATCCTGATTTTAGTCAGCCTGCTCTGCCTGTTTTTGACGCCCATGCAGGCGCAGCTGCTTTTGGCGTTTCTCATCGGCGCGCTGATGCTAATCCTCGGCATGGGCCTGTTCTCCTTGGGCGCGGAGCAATCCATGACGCCCATCGGCACGAAGATTGGCACCGCGCTGACCAAAACGAAAAACCTGCCCCTGATCCTCGGCGTCAGCTTCCTGCTGGGTTTTGCCATCACCGTGGCCGAGCCCGATCTGCAGGTCCTGGCGGAGACGGTCCCGCATATCAGCAGCACCGTCCTACTCGTCACCGTCGGCATCGGCGTCGGGCTGTTCATGTCCCTGTGCATGTACCGGATTATCACCGGCGCGAATCTCCGCTGGCTGCTGCTGGGCTGCTACGCGCTGATCTTTCTCCTGGCCGCCTTCACGGATCCGGATTTTCTCTGCATCGCCTTTGACTCCGGCGGCGTGACGACGGGCCCGATGACAGTCCCCTTCATCCTGGCCATGGGCATGGGCGTGGCCAATATCCGCAGCGATAACCGCGCCGAGGCGGATAGCTTCGGCCTGGTCGCCCTGTGCTCCATCGGTCCGATCCTTTCTGTACTGCTGCTGGGCTTTTTCTACGACGGCGGCGAAGCCGTCGCAGAGCTCAGCCATACAAGTCTTCCGACCACGACGGCCATCGGCGGCGCGTTTCTCGCCGCGCTCCCGATCTATTTCAAGGAAATGGCCATTGCCATGCTCCCCATCGTCGGCATTTTTCTGATCTTCCAGCTGGCGCTGCTGCGGCTGACCCGCCGCCGCCTGGTCAAGATCTTGATTGGTCTGCTCTATACCTACCTCGGCCTGGTCCTGTTCCTGACCGGCGTCAACATCGGCTTCTCGACTCTGGGCGCAGAGCTGGGCGCCGCCCTGGGGCGCACGGCCCCGCAGTGGCTCATTCCGCTGGCGATCGTCCTAGGCTGGTTCATCATCTCCGCTGAGCCCGCCGTCAGCATCCTGGAAAAGCAGATCGAGACAGTCAGCGCCGGGGCCATCCCCGGCAAGGCGATCAAGCGCAGCCTCTCCATCGCCATTGCCATCGCCATGGGCCTTGCCATGCTGCGGGTCCTGACGGGGATTTCCATCTTATGGTTCGTCGTCCCCGGCTATGCTGCGGCGCTGGCGCTGTCGTTCTTCGTGCCGGATATTTACACGGCCATCGCCTTTGACTCCGGCGGCGTCGCCTCCGGCCCGATGACGGCGACATTTATGCTCCAGCTGGTCATGGGGGCCAGCATCGCCCTGGGCGGCAATGTCCTGCGCGACGCCTTCGGTGTCGTCGCCCTGGTGGCAATGATGCCGCTGCTGTCGATCCAGCTGGTCGGCTTCCTCTACGAGCGCAGAGCCAAGCGCACCGCCCGGGAAGCGCCGGTCTATGGTGACCTGGATATCATCGAACTTTGGGAGGACGCCGGATGAATTACGTCATTTCCATCATCAACCCAGACGCGCTGCCGGTCCTGGCTGAGATTTGCCAGGCCCAGTCGCTGCCCTTGACCGTGACGATGCACGGCCGCGGCACCGCAGTGCAGAGTATGCGCGAGCTGCTGGGCATCGAATCAGACAAGAAACGCATTGTGATGACCATTGCCAGCCAGGAAAAAACCGCCGCATTCATCAAAGCGGCCCGGCGACAGCTGCACATCGGCGTCCCGGGGCACGGCATCGTGATCGCAGTCCCCATCAAAAGTATCGGAGGAGGGAAAACCGTGGCCTATCTCAACGGCGGAAGCCCCGAAGCGAGCTACACGCCATCGCTGAATTACCGTTATGAGCTCATCATCGCCATCGCCAACGAGGGCAGCACCGACCTCGTCATGAACGCGGCCCGCGCAGCCGGAGCTCGGGGCGGCACTGTCCTCCACGGCAAGGGCACCGCAGCAAAGGACACGCAGAAGTTTTATAATATCTCCATCGCGGAGGAAAAGGAAGTCCTGCTCATCGTCGCCGGGGCAGAGCAAAAGGCCGCTATCATGCAGGCCATCTTAAAAAAAGCTGGCCCCGGGACCAAAGCCAGCGCCCTGGTCTTCTCCCTCCCCACGACCGAAGTCGCCGGCTTCGGCCTCTTTGAAGACGCCTGACGTCGCTGCACGCTCAAAAGAAAAACCGACGCCGGGCTCCCCTTGAAGCCCAGCGTCGGTTTTTCAACGGTACTGATATAGAACCATTTTCACAATCGATGATTTTAGAAATTGTCTTTTAATTTATCCATCATTACATTGAAAATGCAACAAATGAAGTTAGCTCCCCAAAAAGCAACCGCTCCTAGGCTAGTGCCAATGAAACATCATACAAAAATCTACTTTAATCTGTACTGTCAAGGCGATTATCAAGAACATCGTGATTTATCAATTGCTATTTCCGTTCTTGCCCGTATCTGAGGAAAAGGCGGTGACAGTGTGAAATACGAGATCGGTAGTCGGATCCGAAACTACCGGGAAGAAATCCATTTGAGTCAAAAGCAGCTTGCAGCGCGGATTGGCGTTAACAACAGCCGTGTCTCCAATTGGGAGCAAGGCATCAATCGCCCGGACGCGGATATCTTCGCCACCGTCTGCGTCGCGCCGGACGTCTCCCCCAGTCTCCTGCTGGGCATCCACGTGTCCGGAGACGAGCTGACCATTCAAGAATACCGCGTACTGCGCGCGTACCGGGAAAAGCGCGAGGTCCGCCAGGCCATTCATATCCTGCTGGGCATCCCATAGGACAACCAGTCCCCCGGCGAAGCCAAATAAGCGTACCATGCTAAGTGCTCCATGTTAAGCGTACCGCCATAAGCGCCACATCCCGCCCCTGCCGCCTACTTCCCTGCCATCCCCATCATCGCAAGTGGCATGATAAATACGAAATGCACCTTGAACTGAACCAGTAAAACTGGACAATAGACAATAAACATCCCCCCGGCCAACGGCGGTACAACTTAGGGATTTTGTAATTCCTGAAAAATTCGGCATAGTCGTGTTATGCGGCTATGCCGTTTTTCTGCCCATTTAGGGCTGTGGCGGTGTGAATTCACCGATGCAATTCCAGACGATTCGCAGCCTCTGAACCTTTCTGTCGCCGACTCGCGCAGGCTGAAACACCTCAACACGTTCCACAAATTCTCGGATGGCTTCTGCATTCAACTCTTGTATGTCCGTGTGCTTGCGCACAAGAGCAACAAAGCTGTTTACATTTATGCAGTTCTCCTTTTGAGTTGCAATGCTGCTGCGAATTTCTATGATGCGTCTTTCCAGCGATTTCTGCTCCGACTCATAGTTTTCGGACATCTTGGCAAAACGCTCATCCGATATCTTACCCTCAACATTAACCGAATACGACCGCAGACAACCACGACACCGACCGGGCAGAGAGCTTTCTTTGCCCGGTTTTGTCATATCCAGAGAGGAGCAAAGCCATGTATATCAACACGTTCAAGTATAAGCCGGAGGACGTTTCCTGCGTCCTCTGCACGGAATATGTCAAAAAGCTGGGCTGCACCGCCCTGTCCTGCCCCTGCCTTGCCGAGCGTATGGAAGCCGGTACGGTGGGCTATGCGGAGGCCGTCGCGGAGCTGTTTCCGTACCGTCCGCGCCTGACCGTAAGAATCATGCGGCTGGCAGAGAGCTTTCCCGGCACCATGTGGCAGGACAACGCCCACAGGAAGCGCATGGAGACCCTGCGGCTGCTGCTGGGCTGCCGCAAGGAGCGCGACACGCCGGAGTTCTTCGCCGCGCTGTATCTGCTGACCTCCAACAAGGAGCTTGCGGACAGGACCTTCAACTGCTTCTTCCGCGGCGGTATCGACTTCCGCTACGCCCGCAGGTGCGGCATTTCTCCCCACGACTACACGCTGCTTATGGCGGCAAAGAGCCTTTGCTGCCACACGGCGGAGGTCACGCAGGGCGACCTTGCGGAGCCGCAGATCATTCCAGATGAAGCGTTCCGGCTGCTCATCAACGCCCTGCTCATCGCCCGTTTCGGGCTGGACGCCCTGAAAATTACCGCAAGACGCGGACAGCGGGGATATACCCTCCGCCGCCTCATCCGCCGCGAAGCAGGGGCAAACGCTCCGTCTGCGGGGCTGCTTTTTCCCTCTGAGGGGAGGTGAACACCGTGGCAGTATTTCGCGTGGAGAAGAACCACAATTACACGGTCATGTCCAATTACCACCTGCGGGACACCGGTCTGACGCTGAAAGCCATCGGTCTGCTGTCCAAAATGCTCTCTTTGACCGACGAGTGGGACTACACCACCCGCGGGCTTGCCGCCATCTGTAAGGAGGGCGTGGACGCCATCGGCGCGGCGCTGAAAGAGCTGGAGACCAGAGGCTACCTTGTCCGCCGCCAGATTCGTGACAGCAAAGGCAGAATCACCGACACCGAGTACACCATCTATGAATCCCCGCATCCGCCTCTGCCGGATACGGCTTCACCAGATACGGGAAACCCGTATCTGGATACCCCGGATACGGACGAGCCAGATACGGAAAAGACCGCGCAATTAAATATAGATAGAAGAAATAAAGAAAAAGAAATTCCTGATGAATCTATTACGGACATATCAAATCCTGATCCAATCTATCCCCCAGCCCCCTTGCAGGGCGCAGGATATGACGGGATGGGATACGAGGAAGCGCGAGAGATCGTCAGAGAAAATATCGAGTACGACATTCTGGTGCAGGACCCGCGGCAGGACAGGGAGCAGCTTGACGAGGTGGTGGAGCTTATTTCGGAAACCCTCTGCTCCCGCAGACAGACCATCGTTGTGGCAGGCGACGAATATCCGGCAGATATGGTGAAGGAGAAGCTGCTGCGCATCACGTCCTCCCACATCGAGTACGTCTTTGACTGCCTGAAGCAGAATACCACCTACGTCCGCAATATCAAGAAATACCTGCTGGCGTCGCTGTTCAACGCGCCCAGCACCATCGGAAGCTACTATTCCGCCCTCGTCAACCACGATATGTACGGCGACGGGCTGCGCGGCCGGTAGCCGCCGCGTCCCATGGAGGACGGCGTTCCCCATATCCGCGCGCCCCCTGCGGGGCGCGGAACCATTCTATCCGCTCATGCGGTAAAAAACAGGAGGACAAGGCACATGGCAAAATCCAATTATCCCCATAAGCAGAGAAGCGGCGGCAGCAACCGGGGCGCGCTCATTGCGCTGCTGGTGCTGCTCATCATCGCGGCGGCAGTGTTCCTGCTGCGAAGCTGCACAGACGGCAAGACGCCCGATCCCGCCCCCGGCGGCATCGTCTACGACCCCGGCGCGGTGGAGGGCGGCTGGAATGAGGCGGACACGGACAAGATCGTGGACGCGCTCAACGAAAAGGTGGAGCAGGGCATGATCAACATCTCCATGAACACCACGCCCATTTTCCAAAACGGCAGCTCTGCCGGAAACCTGATGATCGTCAACGAGAGCGTCAACAACTACCCGCAGGTGGTGGAGATCCACCGCAACGACACCGGCGAGGTGATCTACAAGTCCGGCGCGATCCCCGTAGGCAGCAAGCTGGAAACGGCGAAGCTGTCCGCCGACCTTGACGCCGGAACATACGAATGCACCGCCCTTTTCTACAACGTAGACCCCGACAGCGGCGAATACCTCGGCTGCGCGGGCGCTGTCATCACCGTCACCGTTCTGGAGTGACGGTTTTTCATTTCGTGACCATGCCGCAAGGCGGTCAATATATTTTACAAGCCGAAAGGCGAAAGGAGAAAAACCTATGAAAAAGCATACCTCCAAGCTCATCGCACTCGTCCTGGCGCTCTGCCTCTGCCTCAGCCTGTCCGTTTCCGCGTTCGCGGCGGAGATCGACAGTTCCGGCGGCTCCGGCTCCACCCCCGTCAACCTCAGCTCCACCTCAGACGGCACCGAGGGCGGCGACCCCTCTGCCACCGCCATGCGCGTTACCGTTCCCACCGCGCTTCCGATGGCCATGTCGCAGGACGGCGACGTGACCACTGCCAACAACTGCCAGATCGTCAACCACTCCTACGGCGCAGTGCGCGTGAAGTCAGTTTCCATCACCGCAGCCTCCGGTTGGAAGCTCACGGCCTTCGGCAATAAGTCCATCCTCGCCGGAGAAAAGGTGGACAGCAACAAGCTGGGCTTTGCCATCTCCATCGGCGGCGGGCAGCAGAAGGCCACCGACGCCTCCAACGCCAACACCCAGACACTCATCGACGCGCCCATCGCAGGCTGCTACATGACCGGCGTGGGTGACAGCACCGGCAACACCGTGAAGATCGACTACGCCGCCATCGTCACCCCGCTGTCCTCCGCCGTGACCGGTGCGACCGTGGCAAACGTGGTGTTCATCGTGGAGTGGGATACCGCGGCGTAAGAGAAAAACCCAACAGCCAAGCGAATAAACCACAAAACAGCGGCGGGCGGCTCCCTTTGCGGGGGCTGCCCCTGCCGCAGAAAGGCAGGCTTTATGAAACGAAAAACCATCCCGGCGTTTTTACTCGCCCTTGCGCTGGTGTTTTCCCTTTCCACCGGCGCGCTGGCGGCAGGCACGACCACCGCCACCGTACCGGTGACGCTGACCGTTTCCAACGAGTACCGGGCGGTCAACGTCACCGTCCCCGCCGCCCTGCCCGTGTACGTCATCAACGGCACGGTGGTCACGGCAGACAACGCGAGGATCACAAACAACGCCAAAACCGGCTCCGTGCAGGTGACGGGTCTTTCCGTCACGGACGGAGCGTACAAGGTCGGGAGCTACGACAGCTTCTCCGGCAGCAAGACCATCGCCCTGAAAATTAACGGCTGCGGCACAACCGGCACGGGCAGGGTGCAGCTCACGGCCTCCGCCTTTCCTGTGATCGCGGCAGGCGGAAGCCAGAAGCTCACCTATTTCGCAAAGGTGTCCGGCGACGCGCCCAACAGCAAGGACGTACAGGCGGCGAACGTGGTATTCACCATCTCCATCGTGGATTAAGGAGGGGCAGCATGACGCTTATGAAAGCAAAAAAGCCGCTGGCTCTGCTGCTGGCGCTTCTGGCGGCGCTGTCGCTGCTCGGCACCACGGCGCTGGCGGCAGGGCTGCCGGAGGAAACGATTGCGGCACAAACGGAGCTGTGCGGCGAGGACTGCGGACACACGCACGAAGAAGTATTTTCACACACGGAACACACAGAAGAATCCCTGCCGGAACCGGAAGAAATAGCTGTGCCGGTGGCAACACCTCTGTTGGAACAGCCTGAACCGGAAGCCGGACAGCCCTCCGATACCTCCGGCGTGATTCCGGGCAGCGGCATCTATTGGGAACTCAACGAATATGGCTGGCTCATGCTCTCCGGCAACGGGAGCTGTCCTACATTTGTAAGCCCGGACGACCAGCCGTGGGCGGCGGTGCGGGAACAGATCACGCAGGTGTGGTTTGAGGATATGGAGGAACTCGCCATCCCCAGTCTTGCCTACTGGTTTACCGGCTGCACCGCCCTGACCATGGCGGAGATTCCCTACACCACGCCGGTCATCGGGGCGGCGACCTTTGCGGATTGCCCCTCACTGCGGCAGATTCAGCTCTATTACAGCGGCGCTTTTACCATCGTCCCCGGCGCGTTTTCCACCGACTCGCTCACACCGCTGCTGGTGCTGTATATCCCGGAATATGACAGCGTTCTGGATACTCTCGCGACATACGACTGGACGGAGGATCGCCGCGCCGCCTACTTTGAGGACGTTTACGGCATCACCCTGCTGGCGACAGGGTACTGCTTCAACTGCAAACGAACGTGCAACTATACGGTGGCGTATGAGCAGTGGACAAGCAGCGAGCATTGCGTCCGCCACTGGTGCTCCAACTGCGGCTACGATCAGGCGGGCGGCGTCAACGGAGAAGCCCACAGCTTCCGAAGCGGCGTCTGCTCCAAATGCGGCTACTCCAACGGCAGCGGCGGAGGCGGCGGTGGAGGTGGAAACGTCTGTTACCACAGCTCGACCCGTACCTCATGGAGCGGCTGCGACTGGTATGAATACTGCCGTTCCTGCGGCGCGCTGGTGGACTACGGCACCAGCCACGGCACCTACGTTTACGGCGCGTGGGAGTATTACAGCAGCAGCCAGCACCGGCGCAGCTACGCCTGCTCCGACTGCGGCGAGGGAACCTATCGCTACGCCTCCCATTCGGTTTCAACGCAGTACGCGCAGTACAGCGCAGCCCAGCACCGAACCGTGCAATCCTGCTCCGTCTGCAATGCGACGCTCTCCTCGTCCTATTCCGCCCATACCTTCACCTACGGAAGCTGGCAGAGCGATTCTGACACGCAGCACCGCAGGACCAAGACCTGCTCCGCCTGCGGATACAGCGAGTATGAATACGCCGCCCATTCCCTGACTGCCGGTGCATGGCAGACCGACGAGGGCGCGAACTATTCCACCCGCCACAAGCGGCTGCTCTCCTGCACCTGCGGGTACAGCCGGTATGAGTACGCCGCGCATCAATGCACGTCCGAGGAAGCGTGGCGGGATTTTGACGCAGAGCGCCACACCCGCCATGAATCCTGTCTGTGCGGATACGAAAGAAACCTTTATACCTACCATGTCTTTTTGGACACGCTGACGCTGTTCAGCGATACGGAGCATACAAGAACCCGCACCTGTGAGTGCGGGCGCGTTGTTACGGCAGAGGAAGCCCATGTGTTTCAGTACGGCGCGTGGCAGAGCGTTTCCGACACGGAGCATCGCCGCGCCGTTTCCTGCGATTGCGGGTATAATGGCTTTGCGGTGCAGGCGCATCTTGACGGGGACAGCGACGGATACTGTGATGACTGCGGTTATCTGCTGACCCGATTTTCAGTCATCGTCCCTGCCGGTATGACGCTGACCGTATCAAAAACCGGCACAGTCTATGCCGCATCCAACGTCCGCATCGTCAACCGCTCCACCGGCGCGGTCAGCGTCAGCTCCGTCACCCTGCGCACAGAGAGCGGCTGGACGCTGGTGCCGTTTTCCACCAATATGGCAACAGAAAAGGTGGACAGCCGTAAAATCGGCTTTTCTGTCAACGGCGCACAGAGCAGGACGACCGGCGCGGAGGAAGCCCTGCCCCTCGGCGGCGGCTGGCGCATTCCCGGCGGCGAGGCGCTGCCGCTGCACTATGACGCGGTGGTATCTGCCGCCTCCCGTCCCATCTCCGAGCAGGTGCTGACCGTGATTTTCGTGCTGGAATGGGCGGGCGCGTAACAATTCGCCCCACTATGCGGGAAAGGAGGGATGACCCTTGCAGGAGGAAGTGGAAAACAGAGCGGTCACGCTGGTCATCAGCGCGACAAAGCTCACCGGGCGGCTGCTGAAAGCCGCCATTCTGAAATATCTGGCAAGCCGAAAGGAAAAGCGGCTGCAAAAAGCCCGCGCCGGAAAAGCCCACCGGCAAGCAGACGGTGAAGCAGCTCATCGGGCAGAATCAGGGCGTCTCCAATATCGAGATCACCGACAGCAATATCAAATCCTTTGAGCGCGTGGCACGGAAATACGGCGTGGATTTCGCTCTGAAAAAGGATAAGTCCGGGGATATTCCCAAATACCTTGTTTTTTTCAAAGCCCGCGACGCCGACGCTTTGACGGCGGCGTTCCGGGAATACACTGCAAAAGAGGTCAAGCGGGCCTCGCAGGACAAACCCTCGGTGCTGGAGCAGCTCCGTGCGCTCAAGGCGAAGGTGCTGTCCCTTACGCCGGACAAAGCCCGGAACAAGGACAAGGGGCTGGAGCTATGAAACAGATCAACGTAAAAAAGCTCCTGCTTCCCAACCTCCCCTACGTTTTTATCGCGCTCTTTGCCACCAAGCTGGGGCAGGCGGCGCGGCTGGCTCCCGGCGCGGACTTCTCTCAAAAGGCGCTGCACATCATGGAGGGCTTCGCCGCCGCGTTCCAATCGGCGCTGCCCAGCTTTCACCCCATCGACCTGTGCGTGGGCATTGCCGCCGCCCTGCTCATCCGGCTTGCCGTCTACGTCAAGGGGAAGAACGCGCGGAAGTTTCGGAAGAATATCGAGTACGGCAGCGCAAGATGGAGTGCATAATTTTAAGTGTAAATGACACATACAT
>CAUBIP010000050.1 GCA_958436045.1 uncultured Oscillospiraceae bacterium
TGGATCTTCTGGCTCAGATCGTAAGTATCGATCAGGCCGTACTGACAGGTTGTGCCCTTGCAGGAGACGACCGGGCGGACCAGCGGGCCGGTGCCGCCGGTCGTGATGCCGTGGGCGGCCAAAAAATCGATGAGCGGCTGGATGTTTTCATATTTGACGCCCTGGATTTCAAAGGTCAGCCGGGTCGTCAGCGCGACGGTGCCGGAGCCGAACTTGTCCGCCGCGTCGGCGATGATCCGGTGCTGCTCGGCGCTGATCCGGCCGTTGCCGGTGATGGTGCGGACATTGAAGACATCCGGATAGCGTTTATCCCGCAGACAGCCCAGGAGCTTGACGCGCTTGATCTCCTCCGGGGAGATTTGCGTTGCGGTGCTTGTTTCTTTCTTCATAGGATCGGCCTCCTTGTGCAGTAGAGGGGCGGCGGGCTGCAGCAGCAGGCCCGCCTTTTCTTTAAAACTCTTATGGGGCGCATTACGCCCATTATTTGCAACTATTATAGCACGCGGCCCGGGGGAAATCAACTTTGATTGCTTTACTGCAGATATTGGCGCTCCAACCGGCGGACCATCTGGGTATAGAGCTGCTTGCAGCGGCCCGGGTCGCCAGCCTGTAGAGCGGCATAGCAGGGGGAGAGATAGTCCCGTCGCAGCGCGGCGTAGCGAGCCGGGGCGTCATTGCAGTACTGGATGTGCAGGACGATGGCCGGGGCGATCTCGTAGTATTCCTCGATCAACGCGGGCCCGTCGGGCTGCTGGGAGAGCCAGCCATCGCGGAAGCGGCGGAAGGCGGTCAGCTCGGCGCAGTCGTCGGGCTTGCCTTCGGCCTCGCAGACCGCCGTCGTGATAAAGCACAGCCAGCGCTTGCGGAAGCCGTTGACAAGATCGTCATAGCTGGCCAGGGTAAAGGGCGACTTGGGGTAGCGCGCCATCCAGAGGGTGTGCAGGCGCTTGGCAAAGGGACGGGAGATTGTCCAATTCCCCCGGCTGAGCATCGGGACTAGGAACAGGGCAATGGTGAATTTTGCGTTGTCGACGATGCGGGTCTGCCGTGCGCGGCTGTTCCAGCCCTTTTGGGCGGCGAACCAATCGTTCAGCTGCTGCATCAGATCCTCTGCGCCCAGCTCGGCCCATTTGGTCCGGCGGTCGGGCTCAATGCGGGCGCACTGGTCTAAGTGGTCAAAGGCGGGGCGGCAGGCGTCCAGATATGTATCGGAGTATTTGGAAAACTCGGAGCGGGTGACTTTCTTATAGCTGTCTGGAAAATTTGTGACGCAAGCTAGGACCAGGGCAGAAAAGGCGGCAAACTCCTCTGCTGCGTCGCCTTCGACGGCGGGCATGGGGGCGGGGGCGTCTGCCAGTAGCTGCGCCTGGGTCAGCTTTGTCGCGCAGTACATGCAGGCGAAGCGGGGCAGCTCCCCGGGGATCTGCAGCTCCTTTCCGCATTTGGGGCAATAACCAATGATCTGTTCCGCGTCTGCCATATGCAATGACCTCATTTCCCGGCTGGGCAGCCGTATTTTCGCCGCGTGGGCGATTCTCTTATATTTTTTCACAAATTCTCCGGCCTGTCAATGCTGATTTTTGCAAAGCACCACAATAATTTAAAAAGAAACACTTCCCGGAAGCAAACGCTTCCGGGAAGTGCATTCGTGCAAGCGGGGAAAATCAGGATTCCAGCTCCTCTGCGGGGATGAGCGCCATGACCTGGGCGCAGCGGGGGCAAAGGCCTTCGGCATTGGGCTCCAGGGTGTGCATCCAGCAGCGGGGGCACTTTGCACCGGCGGCTTCGCAGACCTCGATGGTCAGCCCCGGGAAGGCGGCACTATCCTTGACGACATTGCCGCGATCCGGCGTGCCATCGCAGAAGCTGACGCGGGAGACGATGAACAGCTCTGCCAGGTCCAGGTCCTGGATCGCATCCAGCGCAGTCTTCGCGTCGCCCTGGCAATAGAGGTTGACCTGGGCTTCCAGCGCCTTGCCAATGCGCTTGTCTGCCCGGGCGGCTTCGAGGACGGTATTGACCTCGGAGCGGACGGCGATGAGGGTATCCCACTTGGCCATCGCTTCTGCGGGCAGGGCATACTGGGTGTAGGGCTTGCTCATCTCGTTGAGCAGAATATTGCGGGCATCCTCCCCGTCACGATGGGGCATGGCCAGCCAGATTTCATTGCAGGTGAAGGCGAGGATCGGCGCAAACATCTTGGCCATTGCGTCGAGGATCAGGCACAGTGCGGTCTGGGCGCTGCGGCGGGCCAGGCTGTTGCGGCCATCGCAGTACAGGCGGTCCTTGATGATATCCAGATAGAACGAGGAGAGCACGACGACGCAGAAATCATTGATGGCGTGGGAGACGGTGTGGAATTCGTAATCGCAGTAGGCCGCTTCCACCTTTTCCATCAGGGCGTTGCACTTGGTCATGGCCCAGCGGTCCAGCTCCAGCATATCCGCCGGGGCGACGAGGTGGGCGGGGTCGAAGTCTACCAGATTGTCTAGGCAGTATTTGCTGGTGTTGCGGAATTTCAGGTAGCTCTGGCTCAACTGCTTGAAGATATCCTTCGAGCAGCGGACATCTGCGTGATAGTCCGAAGAACCGGCCCACAGGCGCAGCATATCTGCGCCGAATTCCTTGATGATCTCGTTGGGGTCCATGCCGTTGCCCAGGCTCTTGTGCATGGCGCGGCCTTCGCCGTCGACGGTCCAGCCGTGGGTCAGGCATTCTTTGAAGGGCGCGCCCTTGCCGAAGGCGCCGACGGCGGTCAGTAGGCTGCTCTGGAACCAGCCGCGGTACTGGTCTGCGCCTTCGATATACATGTCAGCAGGCCAGAAGCCCTGGTCCAGCTGCATGGAGGCCACGTGGGAGGAGCCGGAGTCAAACCAGCCGTCCAGCGTGTCCGTCTCTTTTTCAAATTTTATGCCGCCGCAGTGGGGGCAGGTGAAGCCTTCGGGCAGAATCTCCGATTCGTCCAGCTCAAACCAGGCATTGCTGCCCTTGGCGGCGAACAGCTTGGAGATGGCGTCGATGCTTTCGTCGTTGCAGATGGGCTTGCCGCAGTCCTTGCAATAGACGACGGGGATGGGCAGGCCCCAGCGGCGCTGACGGGAGATGCACCAGTCGGCGCGCTCCCGGATCATGGCAATCATGCGCTCCTTGCCCCAGGCCGGGAGCCAGCGGATGTTGTCGCAGGCTTTGACGGCGTCGTCCTTAAAGGATTCGACGGAGCAGAACCACTGGGGGGTGGCGCGGAAGATGATGGGGTGCTTGCAGCGCCAGCAGTGGGGGTAGCTATGGACGATCTCTTCCGAGGCGAAGAGGAAGCCGCTCTGCCGCAGGTCCTCCAGGATGACGGGGTTGGATTCGTCTGTCTTCATGCCGGCGTATTTCCCGGCGTAGTCCGTGTGGCGGCCCTGATCGTCCACGGGAACGACCATGTCCATGCCGTAGCGCATACAAGTCTGGTAGTCGTCAGCGCCGAAGCCGGGGGCGGTGTGGACGCAGCCGGTACCGGAGTCCATGGTGACGTAATCCGCCAGCACCAGGCGAGAGGTCTTGGGCAGGAAGGGGTGCTGGGCCAGCATATTTTCAAAGAACGCGCCGGGGTGGCGGTCGATGATCTCATAGTGCTTGAAGCCGCCGATGCCCATGACCTTTTCCGTCAGCGCTTCGGCCATGATATAGGTCTCGCCATTGTCTGCCTTGACGAGGGCGTAGCTCTCCCGGGGGTTCAGGGCGATGGCCAGGTTGCCCGGCAGGGTCCAGATCGTCGTCGTCCAGATGACGAAGAAGAGCTTGGATTTGTCGACCTCCGGCAGCAGGCCCTTGTCGTCCTGCATGGGGAATTTGACATAGACCGTGGTGCAGGGGTCGTCCTGGTATTCGATCTCGGCTTCGGCCAGGGCGGTCTCGTCCTTCGGGCACCAGTAGACAGGCTTGAGGCCCTTGTAGATATAGCCCTTCTGGAACATCTTACCAAAGACCTTGACCTCCTCCGCCTCAAAGCTGCGGTTCATGGTCTTATAAGGGTGCGCCCAGTCGCCGATGACGCCCATGCGCTTGAATCCGGCCATCTGGCGGTCAATATACGTCTGGGCAAAGTCATGGCAGGCGGAGCGGAAGTCCGCGACGGACATGGCCTTGTGATTCAGCTTATTTTTCTTGATGATGGCCGATTCAATGGGCATACCATGGTTATCCCAGCCGGGAATGTAGGGGGTGTAGTAGCCGCGCATAGCGTAGCTGCGGACGATGAAGTCCTTGAGGGCCTTGTTTAGCGCGTGGCCCATGTGGATATCGCCGTTGGAAAAGGGAGGGCCGTCGTGCAGGCTGAAGCGGGGCTTGCCCTCGTTCTTCTTCAGCATTTCGCCGTACAGGTCCATTTCCTGCCACTGGGCCAGCATGGCCGGCTCCCGGTTCGGCAGGTTGCCCCGCATGGGGAACCCGGATTTTTGCATGTTCAGTGTCTTCTTATACTCCATATCGTAACCTCCAGATCGGGTATTTTACATATTGGAATGCGCCGCCTGTGCGGTGCAGCGCAAGCGGGCGCGAAAAAACGCCTTTGCCTCCCATTGCAAGAGACAAAGGCGCTCTAACCTCTGCGGTACCACTCTCATTGCCGGATTCCCGGCCACTTTGCGGCGCGATAACGGGCGCCCAGCCGCCCGGCTTACTGCATGGTTCAGCCGGATGCTCCAAGGGGATATTCACGCGCCGCCGCCATTGCCTCGCACCGCCCGGCAACTCTCTGAAGGGGAAAGACGCGCTGTTTGTCCTTTTCATCGCAAGTGGAATATTAAAAATATAATAATATAACGTGGAATGCTGAAATCGTAAATTATTTCTCTTTCGGGTTATAATTCTTCCCAAATTTCAGCTCGCCAAACTTGGCAGTGATGGATTCCGGATGCAGGCCGCGCAGGACCTTGGTGTCAAAGGTCGTATCCGGCGTTTCGGTGCCGACGATCTTTTCCAGGTTCTGCTCGATCTGGGCGGCGATCTCGTCGCTGGCGCTATCTGCCGGGGCGCTCTCAGCTGCTTCGGACGGCGCTTCGGCCTGTTCCGTGACCGGGGCAGGGGTCAGGTCCATCATCTTGAGCTTGTTGAGAAGCTCCGTGTGATGCTGGATATCCTGCTCCATGGCGGCGATAAAGCTGCTGGCGGCCTCCTTGGCCTTGTTCAGGCGCTCCGTCTCCAGGTCGATCTCCTGAGTGCGGGCGGCCATGACAGCGGTATGCTGCGCGTTTTTCTCTGCCTCGTTCATCAGCGCGGCGGCCTTGCGCTCTGCATCCTGCACGACCCGGTCCGCCGTCTGCTGGGCGGCGACCATGGCGTTTTGCATCGTGGCTTCCTGCTTGCGGTATTCCTCCAGCTTTTCTACCAGGACCCGCAGCTTGCTTTTCAGCACGGCATTTTCTTTGTAAAGGGTTTTGTAGTCCTCCGCCAGCGGCATCAGCAGCTCATCTACCGACTGCATATCATATCCGCCAAATACTGCCTTCGGGAAGACCATCTCATCGAGTTGTTGCGGCGTTACCATGCGTTGTCACTCCTCGTGCTAAAATCAGAAATACATCCCGTTATTTTCCAGCTCTTCCACCAGATCTCCCACGATATCGACATTGAGAGGCGTTATAATATAGGTGGAGATGGCGACCTTCTTGATCTTGCCGTCCAGCGCATAGGCGCAGCCGGAGAGGAAATCGACCAAGCGGCGGGCAACGTCCTTATTGGTGGACTCCAGGTTCAAAACAACGGCGCGGCGCTCCCGCAGGTGCTCTGCAATCTCAGAGACGTTGTCAAACCGCTCCGGCTTGACCAGAACGACCTGCAGCTGGGCCGTGGTATGCACATTGACGATCTTGCCGCCGCGGCGGGACTCCGCTGCGCTGCGGGATTCCGGTGCGCTGAAGGCCGGGGCAGAGCGGCGGGCACGGGGCGCGGGCTCCGGAGCTTCGTCCTCTTCATCTTCAAAATCGTCATTGTCGTAATCGTCGTAATCGTCTTCGTCGTCTTCGGCATAGGGTCGTGCGAGCTTCTTCAGTTCATCCATGAATCCCATGTAGTAATTCCTCCTATATCTATCTGCAGAATTTTATTTATTGTAATGCCGGGCACCGAAAATTGCCGTGCCAACACGGATCATCGTACTACCGGCGGAGATGGCGTCTTCAAAATCATCGGACATGCCCATGGAGAGACAATCCATAGAGACATTATCGTATTTTTTTGCCCCAATGTCAACAAAAAGGTTGCGCATTTCGGCAAAATATCTGAGATTATCCCCTTTTTTTTCACTGACGGGCGGAATTGCCATCAAACCGCGCAGCCGGACATGGGGATAACTTGGCATCGCCGCCGCAATTTCCCAGCTTTCAGCAACGGTGAAGCCGGATTTGCTCTCCTCCTGGCCAATGTTGATCTCCAGCAGGATATCCTGCACGAGGCTCTTTTTCGCTGCTGCTTTTTCAATGCATTCCAGCAGCTCCAGCCGGTCCACTGACTGAATGAGGTCGACAGCGCCCACGACCTGCTTGACCTTGTTCGTCTGCAGGTGGCCGATAAAATGGACGGGCTTTCCCGTATAAGCCCCCAGGGGCTGCTTTTGTGTCAACTCCTGCACGCGGTTTTCCCCGCAGCAGTCGACACCACCGGCGACGGCGGCCTTGACCCGGTCGGCGTCGTTCATTTTTGAGGCGGCGCACAGGAGGATCTCCTGCGGGTCTCGCCCTGCAGCGCGGGCTGCGGCGTTCATTTTTTCGCGGATCCCGGCAATATTCTGTGCAATTTCTTCTCTATAATCCATGGTTATGACACGACCTTTCCATCAAACAGCGTCTGTGAAGTCAGTATAATCTCATCACCCGGCCAAAGATTGTCGATCGAGCGCTTGTCTTCGGTGACGATGTAGCTTTCTCCGATATCATATAGAATTTCAATATTTTTCCAAACGGCATTGGTGCCGGAGAGGACATAGACCCCGGCACTGCCGGTATCGTCAGAATAATAGACTGCCTGCTTTGGAACGCGGAGTCCCTTGTGGGAGTGGGCAACGATATCTGCCGACTGCACCCGCAGGCTGGTGGCATCGCTGATGTCGTCAGTGCAGCGGAGAATCAGCAGGCGTTTGCCGTCTGCCTCGTCGGAGATGCGCCAGACGGTCATCTCCAATTCGTCCTGGAATCCGGCGGCAAAGCTGGCCTGGACCCGGTCGCCCTTTTGCAGGTCGGCGATTTGGTCCGATTCCACGGCGGCGGCATAGTACCAGTCCGAGGAGGTGACCAGCTTACCGATGGCGCCCTGGGGCACCTGGACGGCTTGGCCCGTGACCGTATTGAACTGCTCCAGTGTCATGGTGTGCAGTGTCTGAGACGAGAGCAGCGACTCGTAGCCGTCGACGGTGCCGGAGAAGTAGCCTGCCGTATCCACTGTGATGCTGGAGGCACCGCCGGAGAGCTGCCGCTGCAGCGTGTCGCGCTGCGCCGTCAGATCACTGATGCGGGAGGATAGCGCGGTAAGATTATCCTCGTCAAGATAGCGGCGCAGGATCCGGGATTTGAGCTGGCTGCCGGAGCTGGCGGCCGCTGTCAGGCTGCCCCGGGCGGTATAGACGGCGCACTGGGTGAGATCGGTTAGAATTTCGTTTTCCAGCGCCTGCTGGTCGATCTTCGTGCTGCTGGAATGATAGGCATATTGCAGCTGAGAGAGCTGCTCTTCTAGGTCGGTGATTTCGCCCTGCAGGTCCTGGGTCTGACTGTCGCGGTATGCGGTGGCGACTGTGGCACCCTGGGCGACCTTTTCGCCCTCGGACCGGGTCAGCACATGGATGGCAGCGTCAGAGGTGAGAACCGTCTCATCACGCACAACAAAGCCGGTGGTGGATAAACCCTCCCCGGCTTCGTAGGCCAATGCCGTTACGGTGGTGATGGAGGTCTTCATCGCGGAAAACGCGGCCAGAATGATATAGGCCAGCAGCGCCACCAGTAAAACGGCAAAGATGATTTTTGTGAAAAGTGTACCTTGTTTCATGCTCTGGACTCCCGAAGCACCCCAGGGCATGGCACAGCGGCTCAGTCCTGCAGGGACTTCAATGTGTGATAGGGAATGATCGTGGAGATGGCATGCTTGTAGATCATCGCCTGCTTGCTGTCAGTCAGCAGCAGGACGACGAAGCTGTCATACCCCGCCACGATGCCGCGCATCTGGTAGCCGTTCATCAAGAAGAACGTCGCCATGACGCGATCCTGTTTAAGTTCATGTAAGAATTGGTCCTGATACGTTTCCATTGCTGTTGTCATATGGGTTTACCTCGTTTCTTTGTGTAATTACCCATATTTTAACAGCTAAGGCTTGTCGAAAGCGGAAACAATCTGTAGGGCCTGGGAAAAAGTTTTTTCCGCATCCGGCGCAGCGGTCTGCAGGATCCAGTGGACGGCGGGATTGCGCCGAAACCAGGTAAGCTGCCGCTTGGCGTAGCGCCGGGATGCCTGGCAAATTTGCGCCAGTGCTTCCGCTTCTGTCATTGCCCCGTCCAGCGTGGCAAGGCACTCCTTGTAGCCGATGGCCTGCATGGCGGTGGCCCGGGGGCTGATGCCCTGGGCCAGAAGACGGCGGACCTCGTCCAGTAGCCCCTGGGCCATCATCTGCGCGGCCCGCTGGTCGATCCTGGCGTAGAGATCCTGCCGGCTTTCAAAATCCAGGCCCAGCCAGAGCGCTTCGTGCCGGGGGGGCAGCGCCCGGGTGCGGGCATTGTGGGCCGTGATGGTCTGGCCTGTCTCCAGATAGACCTCCGCGGCGCGGATGATGCGCTTCTGGTCCGACGGGTGCAGCCGCCGGGCAGAGTCGGGGTCGAACTGCTCCAGCAGCGCAATGACAGCGCCGATGCCCTTCCGGGCTGCCAGCGCCTCCAGCTCCTGGCGCTTTCCCGTCGCCGGATAGGGGGCAAACGTGCGGCCCGCGACGAGGGAGTCGATATAGAGCCCG
The DNA here is from genome assembly GCA_958436045.1 of uncultured Oscillospiraceae bacterium. Classification (GTDB taxonomy): domain Bacteria; phylum Bacillota; class Clostridia; order Oscillospirales; family Oscillospiraceae; genus SVMC01. The sequence continues at coordinate 8,977 of CAUBIP010000050.1, forward strand.
GTGCCGCCGGTCAGGATGGCGTATTTGCCCCGGCGCAGGATATCCTGCAGGATTGGTTCCGCTTCCGTGACAAAGCGGGAGACGGAGTAGTCCTCCGACGGCTGGATGAGGTCCAGCATATGGTGCTGGACGCCCTGCATCTCCGCCGGGGCGACTTTGGCGGTGCCAATGTCCATCCCCTGGTAGATCTGCATGGAGTCGCAGGAGAGAACCTCGCCGCCCAGCGCCTGGGCCAGGCGGATGGACAGGCCGGTTTTTCCAGAGGCCGTCGGCCCGACGACACAAATGATTTTTTCCATGAATAAGCTCCCGTCAGGCCCGCTTGAATTGGCGCTCCAGCTGGCTGCGGCGCAGCGTCATGCAGATGGGGCGGCCGTGGGGGCAGTATTTGAGGTCATCCCGGGAGAGAACCTCCCGGACCAGGGCGTCCCGCTCCGGGGCCTCGGTGTGCCAGCCCGCCTTGATGGCGGCTTTGCAGGCAATGGTGTGCAGCAGGTCATCCCGCAGGCTGTCCGTCGGACGGGCGATCTTCAGGCGCTCGGCCAGCTCGCTCAGGCAGGCGATGGCGTCGTCTGCACTGATCTCCGACGGGACCTGGCGGATGGCCAGCGTGCCGCCGCCGAAGTCTTCGACCTCATAACCCAGCTCCAGCAGCAGGGTGCGGTGCTCCAGCAGGAGCGCCGCTTCTTCCTGGTCGGGCCGGTAGGTCAGTGGGGTCAGCAGGCGCTGGCCCATGTAGGTGTTGGGATTCTTTTTCAGCCGCTCAAACAGAATGCGCTCATGGGCGGCGTGCTTGTCGATAAACAAAACGGTATCGCCCTGCTCAACGATGATATAGGTGCGCAGCACCTCACCGACGACGCGGTAATCCGCTGGGGCAGCCATGGTGGGCAGCGCCTGCTGCGCCTCCGGTTCTGCCAGAGCGGGTGCCTGGGCAGGGGCCGGTTTGGCTGCCGCTTCGCCTGCTGGTGCAGCGACCGGTTTCACGATTGGTGCAGACTGGGGTGCGCGGGGCAGCGGAGCAGCGGGGTGCGCTGCCTGGGCCGCTTGCGTGGCCGGGCGCTGGATCTGGCTGCGCAGGGGCGCAGAGCTCTCGGCCTGCTCCGCAAAGGCCTGCAGGACACGCTGGGCCGGGGCGGCGGACGGCGTCTGCTCCCGCACGCTGGAAAGAGCGCGATACGCCTCGGCGGACATCGTCTGGAAGCCGGGCTGGGGCGCGGCAGGCTTTGCGCTGCCTGCGGGCTTGGGCTGTGCCGGCACCGTAGGCGCTGCCTGGGGCAGATGCATCTCCACCCGGCCCGGCGCCCGGTTCAGCGTCGCCAAAACGCCGTAGCGGATGCAGTCGCTGACAGCCCGCTCGGATAAAAAGCGGACCTCCGTCTTCGCCGGATGGACATTGACGTCCACTAGATGGGGCGGAAGCTGCAGGTGCAGCACACAGCCCGGCATCCGGCCGATCATGATCTGGTTCTGATACGCGTCCTCCAGGGCAGCGGAGAGCAACCGGGACTTGATATAGCGCCCGTTGACGAAGAACGCTTCATAATTGCGATTGCCCCGGGTGACTGTCGGTTTTGTGACAAAGCCGTCCAGCTGCATATTCTCCCACGTACTGTGGACCGGCAGCATGCCCCCGGCAAGCTCGCGGCCCCAGACGCTATAGATGGCGCTGTGCAGTTGCCCGTCACCGGGGGTGCGCAGCAGCTCCTGCCCGTCGCGGATAAAGCAGATGGAGAGCGCGGGATGCGCCAGTGCCTGCTTTTGCACGGCGGCGAAGATAAACGCGCCCTCGGCAGCGTCGCTTTTCATAAATTTCATCCGGGCCGGGGTGTTATAGAACAGATCCCGGACGATGATCGTCGTCCCCGGGGGGCAGCCGGCTTCGTCCTGCCGGGTGATCTTTCCGGCCTCCAGATGCAGGCTCGTCCCGGCGGGGGCGTCCGCTGTGCGGGTCAAAAGATCGATTTTTGAAACAGAGGAGATGGCAGCCAGTGCCTCGCCCCGGAAGCCCAGGGTCTGGATGGCGGCAAGGTCCGCCGCGTCTTTGATCTTGCTGGTGGCGTGGCGCAGGAAGGCGATGCGGGCGTCCTCTGGAGCCATGCCGCAGCCGTCGTCGCAAAGGCGGATGAAGGTCATGCCACCGTCCTTGATCTCGACGGTGATATGCTGTGCACCGGCGTCGATGGCGTTTTCCAGCAGCTCCTTGACGACGGAGCCCGGGCGCTCGACGACTTCGCCTGCGGCGATAAGGTCCGCCACATGGGGGGAGAGCTGATTGATTTTTGGCATTGTGTTCCCTCCTCGTGCTTACATTGCCCGCAGCGCCAGCATGGAAAGGGCGTTGATCGCCATATGCAGGACGATGGAGGCCCAGATGGAATCCGCCCGCTCATAAGCCCAGGCCAGGGCGATCCCAGCGGGCAGGTATTGCAGCAGGCTCAGGCCGAGCTGCCAGGCAGGGACCGTGCCGAGATAGCCGACGACGTGCAGGGCCGCAAAGGCCAGCGCCGAGATGGTATAGGCCAGGATCCGGCGCTTTTTGTGGATGCTGGAAAAAATAAGGCCGCGGAAGAGTGATTCCTCCGTCACCGGGGCCATGGCCACGGTGTAAAGCAGCATGGCACGGTAATCGACACCGGCCATGGTCGTGATCGAGTCGTTATTGGCGTTGCGCAGGCCTGGGTAGAGCCATTGCAGCAGCCCGTTGATCGCCGCCGTCGCCACCCAGTAGAGCGCAAAGCCCAGGATGATCGCCTGGAGAAAGCCCCAAAAGCGGCGGGGGATGTTGCTGAGGTTTGCAATCAAAAACCGGTGAAAGATGATGGCGATGGCGATAAAATTGATGAGCCCATAGAGCAGATTGATTCGCGCCTGGGCGACGCTGCTGTTCAGATCATAGCCAAGCAGGGCCAGCACAAAGCCGAGCAGCAGCGAGAGCAGCAGCAGATAGCAGGGCAGGTAGATCCACCCGGCGATGGACTCCGCCCGGGTCAGCCGGACGGAGAGAACATTTTTTTGATTCATAGAAACTCCTGAAAACTCCTGGCTTGCACAAGCGGCGGTGTCACAGCAGCTGCTTGAGCTCAAAGATAAAATTCAGCGCTTCGATGGGCGTCATCGTCTCCGGAGCGGCGGCCTCCAGCCGCTGGCAGATGGCGCTGGCGGCCAGATCCTGCAGGCCCAGTTGTCCATCGTCCGGTGCACCTTGGGCTGGCTGCTGCGGCGCGGGCTGCTGCTGTTCCAGCTGGCGCAGCAGCGCCCGGGCCCGGGTGATGACGACCTCCGGCAGGCCCGCCAGCTTGGCGACCTCGACGCCGTAGGATTCATCTGCCGCGCCGGGAACGATCTTCCGCAGGAAGATGATATCGCCTTGGCGTTTTTTCACGGCGATGTTATAGTTTTTGACATTGGGCAGCTCCCGCTCGATGGCGGTCAGCTCATGGTAATGGGTGGCGAACAGGGTCTTGGCGCCAAGACGCTTCGGGTCAGCGGCATATTCCAGGACGGCCCGGGCGATGGCCATGCCGTCAAAGGTGGAGGTGCCGCGGCCGATCTCATCGAGAATGAGCAGGGAGCGGGGCGTCGCATTGCGAAGAATATCGGCGACCTCAGTCATCTCGACCATAAAGGTCGATTGCCCGGCGGCCAGATCGTCTGACGCGCCGATGCGGGTAAAGAGCCGGTCCACGACGCCGATGTGCGCCGAGCGGGCCGGGACAAAGCAGCCAATCTGCGCCAGCAGGACAATCAGCGCCACCTGGCGCATATAAGTCGATTTGCCCGCCATATTGGGGCCGGTGATGATGGCAACCTGGCTGCCCTGCAGCCCAAGCCGGGTATCATTGGGGACGAACAGCGAACCCTTCAGCACCTGCTCCACGACCGGATGGCGGCCGTCGAGGATTTCGATTTGGCCGGCCAGATCGACCGTGGGCTTTGTATAGCGGTGCTTGACTGCCAGTGCGGCAAAGCAACTGAGGACATCCAGCTGCGCCACCGCCTGGGCTGTCGCCTGTACGCGGGCCGCCTGGTCCGCCAGATACTGGCGCAGCTCTGTGAAAATATTGTATT
>CAUBIP010000051.1 GCA_958436045.1 uncultured Oscillospiraceae bacterium
CGGAGGTCCGCCGGTTGGCGATTGAATAAATTGAATAAGTTCAAATGCGCTCCGCTTCGCTGTGCACGCATTTGAGAGATACAATTTTGAGAGCTACAATTTTGAATGCGCAAAGGGCGCGCCGGAAATCATTCCGGCGCGCCCTTTTACGGCTTGCATCGCGTGGTCAGATCACGTAATTATCCCCGGCGGGGGTGTTCATGAGATCGGCGAGGGTGATGTTTGAGAAATATTTTTTCGTCAGGTCATAATAGCCCTGCCAGACGGGGAGGGTTCGGCATTCGGCGGCGCGGGAACAGGAGGCCGCGCCGGGCTGGAGGCAGGAGACAGGCGCCAGGTCGCCCTCGGCCAGGCAGAGAATTTCCCAGAGGGTGTACTGGTCCGGCTCCCGGGTCAGCCGGTAGCCGCCGCCGACGCCGTGGGTGCTGTCGATCAGGTCGGCGGATTTCAGGGCGGGCATGAGCTTCTCAATGTACTTCAGAGAAATCTCCTGCCGGGCCGCGACCTCCTTCATGGGGATGTATTTGCCGTTGCGATGCTCCGCCAGGTCCAGCAGGATGCGGATGGAGTATCGGCCTTTGGTAGAAATCATTGCTGCAACCTCCTTAGATAGGCGCGCATTATTTCAGACGCTTATCACACTTGATGGCCAGGTGGGTGCCCAGGCTCTGGAAGATCTGGACCAGGACGATCAGGAACACGACAGCGAAGGCCATGATGATATACTGGTACCGGTAGTAGCCATAGTTGATGGCGATCTTGCCCAGGCCGCCGCCGCCGATGATGCCGCTCATGGCGGAGTAGCCCAGGACGGTCGTGATGGCGATGGTGGCGTTGGAGATGAGCGACGGTACGCTCTCCGGGAGCATGACCTTGCAGATGATCTGCATTGGGGATGCGCCCATGGACTGGGCCGTCTCGATGATGTTCGGGTTGACCTCCCGCAGGCTGCCCTCGACCAGGCGGGCGACGAACGGGAACGCGGCGATGACCAGCGGCACGATGGAGGCCGGGGTGCCGACGACGGTCCCGACGATGGCCCGGGTCAGGGGGAAGACAAGGATCATCAAAATCAGGAACGGGACAGAGCGCAGCAGGTTGATGATGACATTCAGAACATGCAGCACGCTCTTGGGAATATGCAGGATGTGCCCCTCGTCGCCCGCCACCAGCAGAACGCCCAGGGGCAGGCCGATGACGATGGCAAAGAACGTGGACAGGACCGTGACATAGACCGTCTCCCAAATGGCCAGGGGGAATTGGTTTTTCAGGACGTCCAGCGCAGTCTGGAAGGCGTCGGATGCGAAAAATTCAGACATGCTTCGAGACCTCCTCTACAAGAATATCCGGGATGCTTTTCAGGTACTGCACGGCGCGCGCCCGCTCCGCCGGGCCGCCGGGGATGCCCAGGAGCATATTGCCGTAGGCCACGTCGCCAATGCTGCGGGTCGAGGCGGAGAGGATGCTGGCGGCGATATTTTCGTCCATGGCCATCTGGGCGATCAGTGGTGTCTTGGCGGCGTTGGCGCCGTTGAAGACGACTCGCAGGATGCTGCCCGGGTCAAAGACCAAGGCGCTCTGCTCGTAGCCATCGGGGTAGACCAGGCGCTTGGCCGCTTCCGACTGGGGCGCGGCGAAGACCTTGCTGACCTCGCCCTCTTCGGCGACGGCGCCGCTGTCCAGAATGGCGACGCGGGTGCAGATCTGCTCGACGACGCTCATCTGGTGGGTGATGACGATGACGGTGATGCCCAGCTTATCGTGGATATCTCGGATGAGACCAAGGATGGACTGGGTCGTCTGCGGGTCTAGGGCGCTGGTGGCCTCGTCGCAGAGGAGGATTCTGGGCCGCGTCGCCAGGGCGCGGGCAATCGCCACCCGCTGCTGCTGGCCGCCGGAGAGCTGGGCGGGGTAGCTCTTGCATTTATCCCCCAGGCCTACCAGCTCCAGCAGTTCGCTGGCGCGGCGCATGGCGTCGGCTTTTTTCATGCCCGCCAGCTCCAGGGGAAAGCAGACGTTTTTCTGGCACGTGCGCTGCATCAGGAGGTTGAAGCCCTGGAAGATCATCGTGATATTCCGGCGCTCCCGGCGCAGCTCGGCCTGGGAGAGGGCCCCGATGTCGCGGCCGTCGATGAGAATCTTGCCGCCCGTCGGGCGCTCCAGCATGTTGATGCTGCGCACCAGGGTGCTCTTGCCTGCGCCGCTCATGCCGATGATGCCGTAGATCTCGCCGTCGGGGATCGTCAGGCTGATGTCCTTCAGGGCCTCCACCGTTCCGGCGGCGGTCTGGAAGGTTTTTGTCAGGTGTTGGATCTGGATCATGTGGTTCCTCCAAATGGAAATAACGCCGGCGACGTTTGTGCTGGCGTTACCTCCGTATTTTTAAGAATTACTTTTTGATGGCATCCAGGGAATCCTGCTTGCCGCCGTACAGGCCCATCGGCTCGACATGGATCGTCGCTGCCGCGACGATGTGGGTGCCGTTCTCAGCGTTGAAGTCATCCAGATACGGGGTGTGCTGGAAGTAGTTGGCATCGACCTCGCCGCTTTCGACGACGTTATTGGGCTGGACATAGTCGGTGAATTCGATGATATCCAGGGTGATGTCCTTCTCGGCAAGAATTTTCTTGGCAACCTCCAGAATTTCCGCGTGGGGGGCGGGGGAGGCGGCGACGGAGATCGTCGTCCCAGCCAGGGCGTCGTAATCGACGGCGTCGTCAAAGCCGGTGCCGGGGTTGTCGACGGTGCTGACGACGGCGCCCTTGTACTCGGAATTGATGAAGTCGGCGACCTCCTGGCTCTCCAAGGCGGCGACCAGGGCCTTGATGGCGTCGGAATCCTCATTGCCTTCCTTGACGGCCAGAATATTGCCGTAGGCGGAGGAGGAGCCTTCCATCAGGAGAGAATCGGACATCGGGTCGAGATCGGCGTCGATGGCGTAGTTGGAATTGATGATGGCGTAATCGACATCCTTCAGGACATTGGGCAGCTGGGCCGCTTCGACTTCCTTGAAGGAGATATCGTAGGGGTTCTCGGCAATGTCGTTGACGGTGGCGGTGATGCCGGCGCCGTCCTTCAGGGTGATGTAGCCGTTATCCTGCAGCAGGAGCAGGGCGCGGGCTTCGTTCGTCGTATCGTTGGGGACGGCGATGGTCACAGAGTCGCTCTTGCTGCCGCAGCCTGCCAGCAGGCCGAGGAGCAGAAAACCGGTGCAAAGCGTTGCAAAAAGCTTTTTCATGGGAAAATCAACCTTTCTTTTATAATCTGCTAAATTTATTGATTCCAATTTGTCCATGCACAGTTCATGTATGTTCTAATGGGCCGGGCACATTCGACCGTTGCGGAAATTGGCCCGGAGCAGGGTGGGGAATCGGCGCTGCATAAGACTGCCTCCTTCTTACAGCAAAATCAGACGAAAAAAACCGGGAAACGGAAGTCTCCCGGCGTGATCCTTTGCATCACAGAAGGCCGCGTCAACACCGACCGGCGGGAGAACACCGCTGCAGCATACGCAGGGCAGCGCAAGCCGTGCCCATGCCCATGGGCATGCACATGCGGGCGCTCATGCAGGCTGCGAAACGGTTCGTCATGGCGGTGCGCTCCTTTTTGGTGAGATACCTACTCGATAGGTTGGCTATATAGTAGCGCATCCTAGGGTGCTTGTCAAGCGGTTTTGCGCATTTTTTGGGGGTTTTAGTAAAAAATCCCCCAGAGCAAGAAGCAGACAAGAATCAGACGAAGAATTTTCGCTCCATCCAGGCGTGCAGCGGGCGGATAAAGCCGCTCAGGACGAAGAAGATTCCCGCCAGGCCGCAGCCGCTGACGACATACAGAGACCAGTGGAACATCGGCGTGCCGAAGGTCAGATGGGCGAAAAACTCCATCAGCATACTAAAGCCGCCGATGGCCAGCAGCGCGCCGCCGGTGATATACAGCCGCCGCCCCCGGACATAGCGAAACAGCGCTGTGCAGCCCGTCAGCAGCAGGGCGGACAGGCAGACAAGCGGGAAGGCGAAGGATAAAAACCAGCCGCCGCCCGTCCGACAGCTGATATAGAGCAGATAGCCCCCGATGGCCGCGTGGGCGATGGGGATGAGGACGACGGGATTCGGGTGCCGCAGCCAGAGGGGCAGCACGAAGATGACATACGCCGTGGCGATGCCCAGCATCACATAGCCGGACCAGGCCGCCGCGCCGTAATTGCGCAGACAGTAGATCAGGCTGATCAGGGCGGCGATGGCGAGCAGGACGGTCAGCACCGCAGCGTCGGCGATCCGGGCGGCGTGATTGCGGACCGGGTAGAGCCGGGAGTAGCTGGCGGGGGAGTCCGGCGTCTGCGCGTCGGGCCGCCAGACCGGCGTACCGCACAGGGGGCAGCGGTCCAGACTGTCATCCAACCGGACGCCGCATTTGACACAATACATAAATAAATCACCTCAATCCCCAGCGGTCACCCGCTGGGTTAGAAAAAAGCCTTGTAAAAAAAGCCTCGCAGAGTTTGCGCCGCGCACGGCGCAAATAAATTTTAAATCCGTTTTTTCCGGCGGCAAGTGGGTGAGACTCCAAGCGCGCAAGCATAACGCAGCGCGATTGGTTAAGTCGAACCCATGCAGCGCATACGTCGGGAAAAACACTTTACGCCCTGCAAGTGTGGAATTTCTGTGCCTTCGGCACAGAAATTATGCGCGCAGCAGGGTGCAATCCCCTCAAATGCGAGCCCAGCGCAGCGGGTCGCATTTGAAAGATTGTCAAAAACGAGTTTTTGACAATCTTAAATTTGGTTGCTCTCAATCTTGACCGGGATCCCCAGCTCTACCAGGCGGGAGAAAAAGCGCCGCTCCAGCTCCGGCTCCCGAATATTGCGGATCATGTTGATGCATGTCACATCGCCGCAGCTGGCGACGGAGCAGTTGTTGGGGTACGTCGCCTGGACGCCGATGATAAATTCCATCCGCTGGACATAGGGCTGCAGCGCGGCGGGGAGAGTGACGCGGCCCAGGTTCGAGATATTCAGGCAGCCCTTGCGCTCACCGACCCGGGCGTAGACCAGGCGCATGGCCAGGTTTTTGATGGGCACAGGCATACAGCGCAGGACCATGGACCGCTGGGGCTTTACATTGGCGCAGATGCGGGCAGCCATGAGCTGGGGGGTTGTCTCCTGGGCGATCTGCAGGGAGAATTGGCGGCAGAGCTCCTCCAGCGTGAAGGACCCCAGACGGGGGTCGACGCCGGGGTTCAGCGTCAGGGCGAAGTTCCGCAGGGTGCGGCTGCCGAAGAGCTTGCGGAGGTTGACGGGGACGGTGATCTTCACCGGCTTGGGCCGCCGCCGCTCGGCCTGCTGCAGCTCGATGATGACCTGGGCCATGACGGCGGCGAGGAACGCCGTGACTGTCACGTCATAGCGGTGGGCGGCGTCCAGCAGGTCCTGGGTCGAGACGACGCCGCAGATCAGGTGCAGGAAGCCGTCGGGCTCCGGGCTGCCCCGGAGGCGGTAGGCGTTGGGCTCGGTGCGGCTCAGGGGCTTAGCGCCGGTATGGCGCTGGAAGCTGTCCTCCAGCTCCTCCGGGGGCGCGGGCTGCCGCCAGTCCAGGACGCCGTCCTCCGGCGGGATGGCGACGTGGTATTTTAGCGTGATATAGCGGGCGGTCAGCGTCTTGAGATAGACCATCGCGCCGGTGCCGTCGGTTAGGGCGTGGAAAAATTCCACGGCGATGCGGTTGCGATGGTACAGCACCCGGAAGCAGCAGCGGTGCAGGGCGCTGGCGGGCATATGCGTCAGGGGATAGGCGTAGTCCGGCTGCACCCGGTGCGGCTGCTTGGCCTGCTCGAGATAATACCAGAAGACCCCGGTGCACAGGCGCACATACATGGAGCGGAACCGGGGGGCCAGATCATCCACCGCCTGCTGTAGAATTTCTGGGTCGACGGGTTCCTGCAGGGTGACGGACTGACGAAAGACATTGATCCAGTCCCGCCGCCGGATGGCGGGGAAGATCAGGGCGGCGTTATCCAGCCGCAGGAAGCTGCGGCTCATTGCGCGATGCGCCGGAGAAACGCGGCGGCGGCGTCCAGGTCCGGCTGGGCCTCCTGGAGCTGATAGAGCAGATACGCGTGCCACATCCCCGGGGCGACGGTCAGCGTGCTCCGGCACCCGGCGCGCTCCAATGCGGCGTGAAGCCGGACGGCGTCGTCCCGCAAAATTTCATCGCCGCCGACGAAGAGCAGGCTCTCCGGCAGGCCTGCCAGGTCCCCAAAGAGGGGGGAGACAAGTGGGTCGCGCAGGGCGCTGGCGTAGAGCTGCGCGTAATGATCGAGCTTTTCTTTGTTCAGGGACGGGTCGTGGGCGGCGTTTTCGGCGAAGGACGCGCCGGAGTCCGTCAGGTCGACCCAGGGGGAGATGGCGACGAGGCCGCCAGGCAGAGGCATGCCGTGACGCTTGGCCAGCAGGCACAGGCTGAAAAGCAGGCCGCCCCCCGCGGATTCGCCCACCAGGACGAGCTTCTCCGGGGCGAAGTGGGCCAGCAGGCGCTGGTAGCAGCAAAGCGCGTCCTGCAAGGCGGCGGGGAAGGGGGCCTCCGGTGCCAGCCGGTAGGCCGGGCAGAGGACGGGCAGGCCCGTCAGTGCCGCCAGCTGGGAGCCAAAGCCCCGGGCATAGCTTGCGCCGCCGCAGCAGTAGCCGCCGCCGTGGAGGTACAGGACTGCGCCCGGACCTTCCAGCTCCTCGGGCATGGCGAGGCTGGCGGAAAAGCCAGGGAAGGCGACGGTGCTGAAATGTACGCCCCGCTGCTGCAGGATCGCGCCGACCCGCTCCTGGGCCTTGCGCTCCTGCTCAATGGACTCCTGGGCCAGATGGTCTTGCATCCGGGCCAGCTGGGCGCGGATCACTTTTGCCGGAAATTTCACGTCTTGTGCCTCCTAGAATATCATTGGAATCATTATACACCGTTTTTTGCCGTGGTCAACGAAAAAACAAAACTTTTTTCTCTGGTAGGTCTGCATTGACAAGGCGGAGGGCAGATGATAAAATTTGTACAGATTCACGGTTTTGACAAAAACCGCAACAAGAGAAAGGACCAACGAGCATGGCAATCAAGAAAAAATTCCCCCACCGGACCGCAACGGTCTACTGTAACGGCGGCTGCCGGGCAAAGAAAAAGATGGACTATCAGGCTGCCAGCTGCGAAGAGGCAATGGCCCTGTGCGAGGGCGGCCCGCTGGAGTGCGCATACGGCTGCCTGGGCTGCGGCACCTGCGTCGCTGCCTGCAAGTTTGACGCGATCCATATCAATGCAAATGGCGTCGCGGAAGTCGACGAGGACAAGTGCATCAACTGCGGCGCGTGCGTCCGGAAGTGCCCCCGGCATATCATCGGCTCCCGCCTGCAGGCCAACAGCATGGTGCCCCTCTGTTCCAACGAGGAAAAGGGCGTCTATGCCAGCAAGAAGTGCTCCGGCGCGTGCATCGGCTGCCATCTGTGTGAGAAGAACTGTCCCGCTGACGCCATCCATGTGATCGACAACCACGCCGTCATCGACGAGGAGAAGTGCCTGGCCTGCGGCCGCTGCGTGACGGTCTGTCCCAAGCACGTCATCGTGGATAAGCTGGGCGTCGTCCTGGCGTAATCGCTTTTTGCAGCGCACTGCCGCTTCCTCCGGCGCTTTGGCCGGGGCGTGGCGGCTGCGCTGCAAATTTTTGTGAAAATAATTGTTACGTTCTCTCTTGTAATCCTATTAACACTATAGTATAATGGGGGAAAAGGAGGGCGTGCTATGCTAGTTTCAACCAAGGGCCGGTACGCGCTGCGCGTGATGATCGAGCTGGCGGGCCATGACCGGGAGGAATTCGTTCCCTTGGGCATGATCGCGAAGAAGCAGGATATTTCGGTTAAATATTTGGAGAGTATTATCGTCGTTTTGTCCAAGGCCGGGCTTGTGGACGGGCTGCGGGGCAAGGGCGGCGGCTATCGGCTTAACCGTGCGCCTGGCGAATATTCTGTCGGGCAGATCCTGCGGCTGACGGAAGGGTCGCTGGCGCCGGTGGCGTGCCTGAACTGCGCCCCGAACCCCTGTGAGCGGGCCGAGACCTGCAAGACGCTGCCCATGTGGAAAAAGCTGGACCGGCTGATCTGCGACTATCTCGACAGCATCTCCATCGAAGACCTGCGCCAAGGCAAAAAGCTCCCCGCCGACCCCTCCGCGTCGCAGGACCCGGCGTGAACGGCAGTAAAGAATAACAAAAAGAGATAGAAAAATGCTCCCGGCCCACGCCAGGAGCATTTTTTCTATCCCAAAAAGCCTCGGCCCCAAAAAGCCTCGGCCCAAAAGCCGCGCAGCGCTTGCGCCGCGCACGGCGCAAAGAAGGCAAACTCACTTTTGACGCGCTCTTTTTTACAGCTCGCAGTTGCCCACGGTCCGCGGGAAGGGGATGACATCGCGGATGTTGCCCATGCCGGTCAGGTACATGACGCAGCGCTCGAAGCCCAGGCCGAAGCCGGCGTGGCGGGCGGAGCCATAGCGGCGCAGGTCGAGATAGAAGCCGTAGTCTGCAGGGTCCAGACCCAGCTCCTGCATCCGGGCAAGGAGCGTGTCGTAGTCGTCCTCACGCTGGCTGCCGCCGATGATCTCGCCGATGCCGGGGACGAGGCAGTCCATGGCCGCGACGGTCTTGCCGTCGGGGTTGAGCTTCATATAGAAGGCCTTGATTTCCTTCGGATAATCCGTGACGAAGACGGGGCGCTTGAAGATGACCTCCGTCAGGTAGCGCTCGTGCTCCGTCTGCAGGTCGCTGCCCCAGTGGACGGGGTAGGAGAACTGGTCGTTGTGCTGCTCCAGAATCTCGACGGCCTCTGTATAGGTGATGTGCCCGAAGTCGGACTCCATGACATGCTGCAGCCGGGCAAGCAGGCCCTGATCGACGAAGGCGTTGAAGAACTGCATCTCCTCCGGCGCGTTCTCCAGAACGTAGCGGATGATGTATTTGATCATATCCTCCGCCAGCTGCATGTCGTCATAGAGATCGGCGAAGGCGATCTCCGGCTCGATCATCCAGAACTCGGCGGCGTGACGGGTCGTATTGGAGTTTTCGGCGCGGAACGTCGGGCCGAAGGTGTAGATGTTGCGGAAGGCCATGGCGTAGGTCTCGCCGTTGAGCTGGCCGGAGACGGTCAGGTTCGTGGGCTTGCTGAAGAAGTCCTTGCTGTAGTCCACGGTGCCGTCCTCAGTCCGGGGCGGGTTTGCGACGTCCAGCGTCGTGACCTGGAACATCTCGCCGGCGCCTTCACAGTCAGAGCCGGTGATGATGGGGGTGTGGACATAGATGAAGTTACGCTCCTGGAAGAAGCGGTGAATGGCGTAGGCCGCCAAGGAGCGGACGCGGAATACGGCCTGGAAGGTGTTTGTCCGGGGGCGCAGATGGGGAATCGTCCGCAGGTATTCCATGGTGTGCCGCTTGGGCTGCACGGGGAAGTCCGGTGTCGAGGGGCCTTCGATGGCCACGCGCTCGGCCTGAATCTCAAAGGGCTGCTTGGCGTCGGGCGTCAGGACGAGCTTGCCCGTCACGATGAGCGCCGCGCCGATGTTCAGCTTGGAGATGGCGGCAAAATTTTCCAGCGTGTCATGATAGACGACCTGCACCGGTGTGAAAAACGTCCCGTCCGAGAGCATAATAAAGCCAAAGGCCTTGGACGCCCGCAAATTGCGCACCCAGCCGCTAAATGTCACCGACTTGTCCGCATACGCAGCCGTGTCCTTGTAAAGTTGACGTACTGTCCGTAATTGTTCCATAAGATTCATTCCATTCCTTCAATTTTTCTTTCGTAAAAAGCTTCGCAGAATTTGTGCCGCAGCGGGCTGCAAGCCCCTCAAGCAGGAGCCCAGCGCAGCGGTAAGCGAGAGGCAAAAGCTTAAGCGAGGGTCAAAATCCCTGATTTTGCCACTCAAGCTTATACAGCGTAGTCCTGTTTGAAGCGGGTCAAACTTCTTTTGATTCGCTTTACAGCAGCATGACGCCTGCTTCCTGGCAAGTCTCGCGGGTCATATCGTCCCAGATCGAGGACTGGACCTCGCCGATGTGGGCGCAGCCCATCATCAGCATACACAGCCGGGACTGGCCGATGCCGCCGCCGATGGTCAGGGGCAGCTCATCTGCAAGCAGGGCCTTGTGGAAGGGCAGGGCGCGGCGGTCGTCACATCCGGCCTCGTGCAGCTGGCGGTCCAGGGCGGCGGCATCGACGCGGATGCCCATGGACGAGACCTCGAAGCTGCGGCCCAGGACCTCGTTCCAGAAGAGAATATCGCCGTTGAGGGACCAGTCGTCATAGTCCGGGGCGCGGCCGTCGTGGGGCTTGCCGGAGCGGAGCTTGCCGCCAATGCCCATCAGGAAGACGGCGTTGTGCTTGTGCTCCTGCAGGAAGGCCGTCTCCTTTTCGGAGCTTGACAGGCCGGGGTAGCGGTCCTCCAGCTCCTGGGTCGTGACGAACAGGACCTCCCGGGGCAGTTGGGTCGACAGGACGGGGAATTCGATCTTCAGCGTCTCATTGGTGACGTAGATGGCGTTGACAATGGCCTGTACGGTGTTTTTGAGATAGTCCTCCGTACGGTCCTCCCGGGTGATGATCTTCTCCCAGTCCCACTGGTCGACGTAGACGGAGTGGATATTATCCAGGCTCTCGTCGCGGCGGATGGCGTTCATATCCGTCACCAGGCCCTTGCCGGTGTAGAAATTATACCGCTTGAGGGCGTAGCGCTTCCATTTGGCCAGGGAGTGGACGACCTGACTCTCCGCGCCGACGGCGGGGACGTCAAAGCTGACCGGGCGCTCGTAGCCGTTGAGATTATCATTCAGGCCCGAGGATTCTTCTACAAAAAGCGGGGCGGAGACACGCTTGAGATTGAGCGCATGGCACAGATTGCTCTGGAAATTTCGCTTAATAAACTCAATCGCACGCTGTGTTTCATAGACTGTCAGCGGATTCTGATAGCCGGTCGGAATATAACACTTGTTCATATCCATGCCTTCTTTCGTAGAATAAATTATGCATAGCATTATACGTCACTTTTTGCAATTTTACAAGTCTCCCCGGCGGAAATATAAAAATAATTTGCGCATACGGCGCTCACAGGCGCGGGGCTGGGGCGGTTCGGGTGGCGCTGCGGTAGAGGGCGGTCAGAAACCTCCAGGTCTGCTTGCCGGTCACGCCGTCGGGCTGCAAGCCTGCCATGCGCTGCAGGGCGGCGACGGCGGCTTGGGTCTGAGCGTCGTAGCGGCCGGAGAGGGCCACCGACGGCAGGGCGGTGTAGCGCTGGTGCAGCGTGTGCAGCAGCGCCTGGAGCAGAGGGATGTGCTGGGCGTTCTCGTCGTCGCTGATCGCCGCGTCGGGGCCGAGGTAGATCAGCAGCGGCGCGGCGGCGTCCTGCCGGACCCGGGCCGCGTCATAGGCGGCGACAAGGGCGCGCCAGATGGCGTCGTCCACCGTCCCGGTGACGGGGAGAGAGAAGGCCCGCTGGAAATCCGTCACGCTGCGCAGTGTGCACCGGCCGAAGATGCCGTCCGGTGCGACGGGGGCGATGGCGGAATCGCCCTGGGAGAGCAGGCGCAGCATGGTTTGCAGGCTGCCGACGGGACGGCCCAGGAGTGGGTCGGTATTTTGCATCACGCGTTTCATCATAGGCGTTCTGGCTCCTTTCGCCCGGGGCTAGCCCGGGTCCTGGCTGCCCAGCTGGAGGACATAGCCGGGGTACTGGCGCTGGCGGGTCGTGGCGGCGAAGCCCTGGCGCTGGGGCGTATTCCGCCGGGCCGCGGCGCTCTGGCGGGAAAATTTCCAGAGGGCCGCCGTCTCGACGGCAAGGCCGCTGGCGGCGGGGAAGAGGGCCGCATCCTGGAAGATGGCCCCCTCGATGCCGAGGAACTGGTCATAGATGGCGTTCCAGTCGTTTGCCTCGACGGTGCCCGTCTGGGGCAGGCCGTACCAGCGCTGGAAGGCCAGGACGGCCTGGCGGGTCTCCGGGCCGAAGGACGCGTTGATGGGGAGGGTCGGCAGGGCGTCGATAAAATCGCCCAGGACGGCCAGCATATATTGCAGGTGCGTCACCTGTGCGCCGGTGCTGCCCTCGGACAGGGGGACGGTGTACTCCCAGGCGTTGTTATAGTAGGTCTGGCCCTCGGCGTGGAGCTCGGCCAGGCGGGTCACGGCGATATACAGGCGGATGATGGCGTACCAGGTGGCCCGGCCGATGATGCCGTCAGCGGTCAGGTTGAAAATCTGCTGGAACTGGCGGACGGCCTGCTCCATCTGCGCGGTGAAAATGCCGTTGACGGGGTTGATCTTCGGAATGGCCGGGTAATTTTGCGAGATGCGGTTCAGGGCGGCCTGCATCGTCACGACGTCGCGGCCTACGGCGGCCAAGCGCAGGGCGGTACCGGGGTAGGATTCGATATTCTCCGCCTGGGGGGCGCTCACGACAAGCTCGATATCATCGCCGTAGTACCGGCGCAGAATTTCAAGGCTGTTCAGGCCCTGCTGGGCCAGGGCCTGGGAGCCCCACTGGCTCAGGCCGTCGCAGGTTGAGGTCGTGCCGTTGCAGAATTTGGCGGCCAGGGGCTCGACAAAGCCCCGGCGGCGGATATAGGTATCGAAGGTCACGTCGACGATCTGTGAGATATTCTCAAAGATGTTGCGCCCATCGACATACGCCTGGTCGTAGGCGGTGGAGGACGTGATATCGAAGGGGTAGCCCCGGCTGCGGTAGTACTCGGTGTAGACCCGGTTCAGGGCGAAGGAGGTGATGGCCAGGATATTCGCCCGCAGCGCGCTGGGCTCCCAGGTGGGGTAGACCTCGCTGGAGGCGACGTTTTTAAGGTAAGAGACGAACGGCACCGTGACATTGGCGGCGCTGGCGTTGGGCGCGCCCAGATGGACGGTGATCTCGGTGGGAATGCGGGGGATGACGGCTGCCATGGCGGGGCC
>CAUBIP010000052.1 GCA_958436045.1 uncultured Oscillospiraceae bacterium
CAGGTCGCAGTTGTGCATGTGCTGGGCGAAATAGTCGGCGTCGTGGAAGTGGATGATGCCGGCCTCATGGGCTTCGACGATCTCCTGGGGCAGCAGAATGCGGCGGGTGATGTCCTTGGAGACCTCGCCGGCCATATAGTCGCGCTGGACGGCGTTGACTGTCGGATTCTTGTTGGCGTTTTCCTGCTTGACTTCTTCGTTGTTGCACTCGATGAGGGAGAGGATCTTGTCGTCCGTGGTGTTGGACTGGCGGACCAGGGTCCGGGTATAGCGGTAGGTGATATAGAGCTTGGCGACTTCGAAAGCGCCGTGGGCCATGATCTGGGCCTCGACAAGGTCCTGAATCTCTTCGACGGACAGGGTCCGCCCGATCTCCTGGGCGACGAGCTCCACGCTTTCCGCGATGCGGCGGATCTGCAGTGGCGTCATCCGGGCTGCTTCCTCGGCCACTTCGTTGGCCTTGGTGACGGCTGCGATAATTTTGGTGATATCGAAGGTGACTTCCGAACCGTTTCGTTTGATGATCTTCATGATTGCGCGTTCTCCCTCTTTGAAAGCTAAATATAGTATGAAAATGTGGCATGAAACCACTAAATGTTGTGTACGGCTTGTAGTATACAAGAAATATAGCCATTTGGCAAGAGAAATCGTGACCAAAAAATTTTTTTGTGGATTCCGACAAGAAATAGCCCATTGCCCAGGCAAAAACACAGCGGAGCCAGTGCTGGCCGGAAAAAAAGTGCACAATAAAAAGCGACGGCGACAGTGGCCGCTCCTAGGCATTCCGGGGAGTTGGACGGCAGCGTGAAAAAATTGGGGGTGGCGCAAAAAAGGAATTGACAAATGGGAAAAGGTGTGGTATTAAATATAGTATAATTTCCCTCGATAATTTAGCCATTTAAATTAAAAAAGAAAGACGATGACCGGAGACAAGTAGTCCTGTCCCAAAAGCTGTGCAGAGAGCCGCCGGGTGGTGCAAGGCGGATGGCTGGGCAGGAGGAATACCCTCTGTGAGTTGCGCACTGAACACAGGCCCGTGCTGCGGGCTGCCAAGGCTGCGTCGGCTGCTGGCCGTTATTCCAGCAGGGCATGTCTGTGCCCGTTGAGGCGGCGCCTGTAAGGGCGCTGTAAACTGAGGTGGTACCGCGTTTTTTGACGCCCTCTGTGCTTGTGGCACGGCGGGCGTTTTTGTATGCCCGGCGGATTCGCAGGGGAGGCGGAAAGCCGCATCTGTCCGCTGCCTGGGGCAGCGAAAAAGAAAGAAGGAGAATTTCCAATGCCTATTACTGATTTTTTGGAGCGAAACGCCCGCATCTATCCCAACGACGTTGCGCTGGTAGAAGTCAACCCGGCCAACCAACCGGCGACAAATCTGACCTGGCGGGAGTACAACCTGATTGAGACCGCGGCCAACAAAGAACGCTACCGCCGGGAGATCACCTGGAAGCAGTTTGATGTGGCAGCCAACCGGTTTGCCAATCTGCTATTTACCCGAGGCATCCGCCGAGGCGACAAGGTCGCGATTCTGCTGATGAACTGCATTGACTGGCTGCCAATCTATTTCGGCATTTTGAAGACGGGCGCGCTGGCGGTGCCGATGAATTTCCGATACACCGGTGACGAGATCGAATACTGCTTGGACCTGGCGGATGTGCGGATGCTGGTATTTGGCCCGGAATTCATTGACCGGCTGAACCAGGTCCGGGATAACCTGAAGGTCGACAACTACTTCTTCGTCGGTGACCAGGCCCAGACGCCGGACTACGCTGACAATTACGCCCAGATGACCTATTACTGCAGCACGACGGTTCCACCGGTCGAGCTGCGGGACGAGGATGATGCGGCCATTTACTTCTCCTCCGGCACGACGGGCTTCCCCAAGGCGATCCTGCACCGGCATAAGGCGCTGGTCAGCTCCTGTATAACCGAGCAGCATCACCATCATCAGACCCGGGACGATGTCTTCCTCTGCATCCCGCCGCTGTACCATACCGGCGCGAAGATGCATTGGTTCGGCAGTCTGATCTCCGGCAGCAAGGCAGTGCTTCTCCGGGGTGTCAAGCCGGAGTGGATCTTCCAGACCGTCTCCGACGAGCGGGCGACGATCGTCTGGCTGCTGGTGCCGTGGGTGCAGGACATTCTGGACTCCATCGACCGAGGCGATCTGAAGCTGGAAGAGTATCATCTCGACCAGTGGCGGCTGATGCACATCGGCGCGCAGCCGGTTCCGCCGAGCCTGATCCGCCGGTGGAAAAAGGTCTTCCCGCATCATGCGTATGATACGAACTATGGTCTGTCCGAGTCTATCGGGCCCGGCTGTGTCCATCTGGGCGTGGAGAATATCGACAAAGTCGGTGCCATCGGCAAGGCGGGCTATCTGTGGGAGACGAAGATCGTCGATGACCATTGCCAGCCGGTGCCACAGGGCGAGGTCGGAGAGCTGGCCGTCAAAGGCCCGGGTGTCATGCGATGCTACTATAAAAACCCCGCTGCGACGGAAGAAATCCTCAAGGGCGACTGGCTGCTGACCGGCGATATGGCCCGGGAGGATGAGGATGGCTTCCTCTATCTCGTCGACCGGAAGAAGGACGTCATCATCAGCGGCGGCGAAAACCTCTACCCGGTGCAGATCGAAAACTTCCTGCGGGCTTATGATAAGATCAAGGATGTCGCCGTCATTGGCCTGCCGGATAAGCGGCAGGGCGAAATCGCAGCGGCGATCATCGAATTGAAAGAGGGCGTCACCTGTACGGAGGACGAGATCAATCAATTCTGCCTGGAGCTGCCCCGCTACAAGCGCCCGCGGAAGATCATCTTCACGACTGTCCCCCGGAACCCGACGGGCAAGATCGAAAAACCCAAGCTGCGGGAGCGCTACTGCGGCGCGCGGCTGGTTGAAACAGAGACGACCCATTGACCGCATAAGAGAGAATAGAGAGGAACCCCTATGACTGCTAAAATCTTAACTGTGACGCTGCTGGTCTGCTTCTTTGCTCTGATGATCGGCGTCGGCGTCTATTGCCGGAAGCACACGTCAAATGTCGATGGCTTTGTTCTGGGCGGCCGCTCCGTCGGCCCGTGGCTGACAGCCTTTGCCTATGGCACATCGTATTTCTCCGCCGTCATCTTCGTCGGCTATGCCGGGCAGTTTGGCTGGAATTTCGGCGTAGCGTCCACCTGGATCGGCTTGGGCAACGCCTTTATCGGTTCCCTGCTTGCTTGGAGCGTCCTGGGACGCCGGACCCGCATCATGACCCAGGCGCTGGACTCCAAGACGATGCCGGATTTCTTCGGCAAGCGCTATGGCTCGGAGAAGCTCAAGGTCGCGGCCTCGGCCATCGTCTTTGTCTTCCTGATCCCGTACACGGCCTCGCTGTATAATGGCCTGTCCAGCCTGTTCAACAGCGCGTTTGAGATCCCCTACTGGGTCTGCATCCTGGTCATGGCAGTGCTGACGGGTGTTTATGTCATCTTCGGCGGCTATATGGCCACGGCCATCAACGATTTTATCCAGGGCCTTATCATGCTGGGCGGCATCTGCGCGGTCATCGCGGCGGTGCTTCACACCAACGGCGGCCTGATGGCCTCTATGCAGGCGCTGGCTGAGGGCAGCCAGGGCGGCTGGGAATACGCCTCCTTCCTGGGGCCGAACCCGGTGTTCTTGTTCTTCGTCGTGATGCTGACAAGCCTTGGCACCTGGGGCCTGCCCCAGATGGTCGGCAAATTCTATGCCATTAAAAATGAGAACGCCATTAAAAAGGGCACGATCATCTCCACATTCTTTGCCATTATCGTGGCAGGCGGCTGCTATTTCCTGGGCGGCTTCGGGCGGCTGTTTATGACGCAGGATGAGGTTGCGGCCAAGGGCTTTGACGCCATTATCCCGACGATGCTCAGCACCCTCTCCCCGGTCATCATTGCCATCGTCATCGTGCTGGTGCTGGCGGCCTCCATGTCTACCCTGTCGTCGCTGGTGCTGACCTCCTCCTCGACGCTGACGCTGGATGTCGTTGCGCCCCTGCGGAAGGGCGGCATGAGCGAGAAACGGAAAATCCTGGTCATGCGGCTGCTGGTGGTGTTCTTTATCGCCCTGTCCGCGGTGATCGCGATCTTGAAGGATACGATCTGGTCGGATGTCGTCTTTATCGCGCAGATGATGGGCGTCTCCTGGGGCGCGCTGGCCGGGGCCTTCCTGGCACCGTTCCTCTACGGCCTGTACTGGAAAAAAACGACCCGGGCGTCCGTCGCCGCGTGCTTCGTCTTCGGTGCTGGCCTGATGGTCGTGCAGCTGTGCAAATCTGTCGGCTGGATCAGCATTTCCGGCGGTTTCCTGGGCTTTGTCTTTGCCAATTCCCTGTATTCCGGCGTATTTGCTATGATTGGCGGCCTAATTCTGGTACCTATCGTCAGTTTGCTGACACAAAAATCCTGCCCAAAGGATGCAGAAACCATGTTTACGTGCTATAATAAAAAAACCGTCGTTTCTGCAAAGCAGGCGTTAGAGGAAGCGTAAAGATAGAACAGTATAAAGAGGTAATCCTATGAGCGAAAAACACTATTATCAACCTGAGATCGAAACAATGCCGGAGGAGCAGATCCGGGCGCTGCAATCGGAAAAGCTGGTTAAGGCGGTGCAGCATGTCTATGCTGATGTGCCCTACTACCGGGACTTGATGGACAAAGCCGGGGTCAAGCCAGAGGATATCCACGGCGTGGAGGATCTGCACAAGCTGCCGTTCCTCTCCAAGGCAGACCTGCGGGAGACGTACCCCTATGGTATGCTGGCCCGCCCCCTGTCCGACTGTGTGCGCATCCAGTCCACCTCCGGCACGACGGGCAAGCGTGTCATTGCGTATTATACCCAGAATGATATTGATATGTGGGAAGAGTGTTGTGCCCGCGCCATTGTCGCTGCAGGCGGCTCGAAGGAGGATGTGGTCCATATCTCCTATGGCTATGGCCTGTTCACCGGCGGTGCCGGGCTCAATGGCGGCTCCCATAAGGTCGGCTGTCTGACCCTGCCGATGTCCTCCGGCAGCACCGACCGGCAGATCCAGTTTATGATGGATCTTAAATCGACGATCCTCTGCTGCACCCCGTCCTACGCCGCCTATATCGGCGAGACGCTGAAGGAAAAGGGCTATAAGCCGGAGGATAACTACCTCAAGGCCGGTATCTTCGGTGCAGAGCCCTGGACGGAGGAGATGCGTCAGGATATCCAGAACTCCCTGGGCATCAAGGCCTATGATATTTACGGCCTGACCGAGATCTGCGGCCCCGGCGTCGCCTTCGAGTGTGAGGCCCAGGCGGGGATGCACATCAATGAGGACCATTTCATTGCCGAAATCATCGACCCGGACACCGGCGAGGTCTTGCCAGAGGGCAGCAAAGGCGAGTTGGTCTTTACGAGCCTGGACAAAGAGGCCTTCCCCGTCATCCGCTACCGTACGCGGGATATCTGCATGTTGACCCGGGAAAAATGCACCTGCGGCCGGACCCACGTCCGGATGCACAAGCCCATGGGCCGCAGCGATGATATGATGATCATCCGCGGCGTCAATGTCTTCCCGTCCCAGATCGAGACGGTCCTGCTCAAGGAGGGCTACAGCTCCAACTATCAGATCCTGGTAGACCGGGTCAACAACTCGGATACCCTGGATATCAACGTCGAGATGGCCCCTGAGCAGTTTGACGATACCGTCAAGGCCCACGCCGCCCGGGAGAAGGCCCTGGAGGCTGCCATCCGCGCCATGCTGGGCATCGGCCCGAAGGTCCACTTGGTGGCACCGAAATCCATCACCCGCAGCGAAGGTAAGGCAGTGCGCGTCATCGACAAGCGCAAGCTGCACGACTGAGCCGTTCCGGCAGAACGAAGGAGGAAGTACTTATGGCAATCAAACAGCTGTCTGTCTTTGTGGACAATAAAAAAGGAGCCCTCTCCGACATCACGACGTTTCTGGCCAAGCAGGGGATCGACCTGCGGGCGATGTCCATCGCCGATACGCAGGATTTTGGCATCCTGCGCCTGATTGTGAACGACACCGAGCGGGCCGCTGCGCTCCTGCGAGAGACGGAAGCCATCGCAAAGGTGACAGACGTCATCGCCGTCGCCCTGACGGACGAGCCGGGCGGCCTGGCCAAGGTCCTGGAGGTCCTGGCGGCCAAGGAAATCAATATGGAATATCTCTACGCCTTCACCGCTGCCGATAAGGGCCACGCCTACGTCGTGTTCCGGGTGCAGGATAACGCCCAGACAGAGCGGGTCCTGCAGGACGCCGGCATTCCCGTCCTGACAGACGCGGATGTTGCAAAGCTCTGAGCTTACAATCCTTTAAACAGAAAAACGATCGGTGCATGGAGCCCATGCATCGGTCGTTTTTGGCTTTTCGTAGAAAGAGAGTGCCCTGCCGGGGGCGGGGCGCTGTTTTTCAGGGTGATTAAGAAGCGTCAATGGCTTCGACGACGATGTTATCCGTGCCGTGGGCTTCGAACTCTTCCAGATAGTCCTCCATCCGGCCAACCAGATCGTCGTAGTTCTCGCGGGTGATCTGGGGGTAGCCCATATCCCGGCGCGCCAACTCCTCAGCCAGCACGTCGAAGAAGACGGCGTCCTCATAATTTACAATGGCCTCTTGAATGCCGCCGTCGTTAAATGCACGGCTGGGGACCACATTGCCGTCCCAGACCTCGGCCAGCTCATCCAAGGGGGTGCCACGGCACAGGCCGAACAGCTTGCTTTCGACCTGATCATAATCCAAGAAGCGGTCTGAGCCGCGGATAGAATTGAGGACCCAGTTGCCAATATAGACCAGGTCCAGCAGCCGCCGGAATTCTTTCGTCGTAAGGTTTACCTGCATTGTACTGGCCTCCTTTCGCATTGCTGCCAGCGGGCCTTGCGGCAGCAGGGAAAACAATCACGAAACAAAATGCCCGGCCCTTGCATCTCGTTTCGCCTACTATTGTATTATACACGAATCCAGCGCTAAATTCTACTAAAAAAACGATTCTGTGAAAATTTATCTTGTTTTCCCGGGGCAAATCGCATATGATAGAGAAGATAAAACTTTCCGTGGAAAGAGGAACTTTTTATGAAACAGCAGACAGTTTGCATCCTGTTTGGCGGCATGTCACCGGAGCATGAGGTTTCGCTTCGCTCTGCAGAGTGCATTTTGAACAATATCGACCGGGAAAAATATCATGTCGTGCCAGTGGGCATCACCCGGGCCGGGCAGTGGCTCTACTATGCCGGGACGGATTACCGCGAACTGCCCGCCCAGACCTGGCAGGACCATCCGGATAACCGCCCCGCGGCGATCTCGCCGGTCCGGGGCCAGGGCCTCTTGATCTTCGAGGGCGACAGTGTTGTGCGCCAGCATATCGACGTCGTCTTCCCGGTGCTCCACGGGGAAAACGGCGAGGACGGGTCGGTCCAGGGCCTGCTGCAGTTGGCGGGGATCGCCTATGTCGGGCCCCATGTGGCAGCCTCGGCCATCGCCATGGATAAGAGCATGACCAAGCTGGTGGCCGACCGCGCCGGGGTCCGCCAGGCGGGCTGGGAACTGGTGACGGACGCCGCCTTTGCCCATCACCCGGAGGAGCTGCTGGACCGGTTGGAGGCCCATTTTGCCTATCCCGTATTTGTCAAGCCCGCCGGGACGGGCTCTTCTGTCGGCGTTTCCAAGGCAAAGGACCGGGCGGCGCTGCAGGCGGCGCTGGTCGAGGCCCTGCGGTTTGACCGCAAGGTGCTGGTTGAGGAGTTTATCGACGGCCACGAGGTCGAGGTCGCTGTGCTGGGCAATGATACGCCGGTGGCATCCGTCTGCGGCGAGATCGACGCCGGGGCAGAGTTTTACAGCTACGACGCAAAATATCTCTCCGAGCAATCCAGGACCCTGATCCCTGCCCGCATCAGCGACGAGGCCGCCGAGCAGGTCCGGGAGACGGCGGTGCGGGTCTATCAGGCCATCGGCTGCCAGGGGCTGAGCCGGGTGGATTTCTTTGTCACCTACCAGGGCGACGAGGTCGTCTTCAACGAAATCAATACGATCCCGGGCTTCACGTCGATCTCCATGTACCCGAAGCTCTTTGAGGCCAGCGGCATTGCCTGCACGGAGCTGATCGACCAGCTGCTGGCGTGCGCCATGGAGGCCGACGCGTGAAGACAGAGCTAGAACAACAGACCCGGGATGTGATCCTCTCCATCTCTGGCACCCATACGACCTATGGTGAGGAGCCGGAGCAGGTGGAGCTGAAGACGGCAGGGAAGCTCTGCCGCGTCGAGGGGGGCTTCGATGTCCGCTATGAGGAGAGCGAGTTGACCGGCATGGAGGGTACGACGACGACATTCCGTCTGCGCGAGGGCCGCATTGCCCTGGTCCGCACCGGAGCGGTGGAGATGGCCCTGGAGTTTACGCCCGGCGGCGCCAGCGAATCGCTGTATGATATCGGCGAGGGCGCGCTGCTGGTCCGGGTCGCGACCCGGAAGCTGGAGCTGGACCTAGGCTGGGACGGCGGCGCGTTCGACCTGGACTACGCCGTTGATGTCGAAAACGAACCGCTGGGGACGATCTCCTATCATATTGAAGTCAAGGTGCTGTAAGCGCCAAAAAACGCAGAGACCAAACGTTGGCCTCTGCGTTTTGCTATTGCTGTGGTGCGCCTTTTGGCAGATATTGGCAAAGCAACGCCGGGATGGCGTCCCGGTTTTCCAGGGTGACGGTCAGAACGACCGTGTCCGCCCTGGCCTGCAGCGCGGGTAAAAACAGGCTGCCGACTTGCCGCACGACGCCGAGGACCGGCGTGGGCCCATCCAGCACCTGCTGGATGCGGCGGCGGAAGGCCGCGGCGTCCCGCTCCAAAAAGCCAAGCTCATCCAGGACCAGCAGCTGCGCCGGTGCTTCCAGTGCCTGGCAGCCCAGGTGGTCAAAGGCCGCCGCCTCAGCCTGGACCCGGCTACTTGCGCGGCGGGCAACGGCTGTTGCTGCTGTCATCTTCGCACCCGGGTCGGCGGCGCGCAGCAAATGTAGGCGGTTATCTGGCCCCCAGACGGTGAAAAAGCCGCCATAGTGCAGGCCGCAGCCTGCCAGATAGCGCCGCACTGCTGTGGATTTCCCGATCTGCCGGGGCCCGGTCAGAAAGACGTTCAAGCTTCCAGCCCGGCTCGGAAGGCGATCAGTTCGCCTGCGACGCTGATAGCGATCTCCGCTGGGGTCTCTGCGCCGATGGCAAGGCCGATAGGGGCGTGGACCCGGTCAGTGTCTTCCTTTGTCAGCCCGGCTTCCCACATGAGCTCGTTTGTCTTTGCAATCTTCTTCCGGCTGCCGATCACGCCGACGTAAGCCGGATGCGCCTTCAGCGCCTGGGCGAGGACCGTCCGGTCCGCCATATGGCCCCGGGTCATGATGACAACATAATCGCAGGGCTTGATCTCGATTTTCTCCCCGATGTTCGCGAAGTCGCCAAGAACGGTATCAACCGCTGTCGGGAAGCGCTCTTTCGTGCAGAATTCGGGCCGCTCTTCAAAGACGACGACGCGGAAATCCACATGGCTCAGGACCGGCACCAGCTCCTGGGAGACATGCCCGCCGCCGAAGACATAGACCGTCCCGGCGACGACCAGGGGCTCAATATAGAAGCTCAGCGGCCCCTGCTGCAATACCGCGCGATTTTGCAGCATCGGCTGCAGCTGCTCCAGGGTCAGTGCGTCGGTGTACTGCAAGCCGTTTTTCTCGTCATAGGTGCCCATGGACCAGATGCAGCCGTCCCGCATGGCCAGAATCAGCCAGGAGTTGGCATTGGTCTGCAGCAGGGTCAGAATATGGGAGATGAGCGCCGTCGTCTCCGGCTTTGCAGCGTCCAGGAACTGGAAGTAGACCGTCACCGCGCCGCCGCAGATCATGCCGATGTCCGCCACATCATTTTTCGTCAGCAAAAAGCCCTTGGACTGGGAGTGACGGGTCTTGTGGATCTCGCGGGCTAGCAGCTCGGTGTGGTATTCGACGGCGCCGCCGCCAACGGTCCCCAATGTGGAGCCGTCTTCAAACACGGCCATCTTTGCACCCGTCCCCCGGGGGGTCGACCCGGAAGAGGCGATGATGCTGCACAGCACAACATTGCGGCCCTGCTGCAGCTCACTCAGCATTGCACGGAACAACTTCTTCATAAAATCACGCTTTCCGGGAAAATCCCAAGTAAATTCCTATCTTTAAGTATAATCGCGCTGCGGCGGCTTGTCAACGAAAAATGCATGTCCCGCCGGGGCGGGGCATAGGGTAGGACAGGGGGGATGCGATATGGCGATGGCGTGGATCTGGAGCGGGATGCTGCTGCTGGCAGTGCTGGCGGGGGCAATCTCCGGGCAACTGGGAGCAGTCTCTGCCGCGGCGATGGCAGGGGCGGAGCGGGGCGCGCAGCTCTGCCTTTCCCTGGCGGGCCCCCTGTGTTTGTGGGCTGGGCTGGCGGCAGTGCTGGAGGGCAGCGGACTTTCAGCGAAGCTGGCGGCGTTGCTGCGGCCGCTGCTGGGCCATCTGTTTCCCGTCGCTGCCCGGGATGCGCAGACGCTGGAGAAGATCAGTGGGAATTTCACGGCCAATCTCCTGGGCCTGGGCAATGCGGCCACGCCGTTGGGGATCGCCGCTGTGCAGCGGATGCACCGGCTGTCTGGGGGCGCGGCAGCGTCGGACGAGATGTGCCGCCTGATCGTGCTGAATACTGCGTCCATCCAGCTGCTTCCGACGACGGTCGCTGCCTTGCGCGCGTCTGCCGGGGCTGCCCGGCCCTTTGCCATTTTGCCCGCTGTTTGGCTCACATCTCTGGGCTCTGTCACCGTCGGGCTGCTGGCGGTGAGGCTGTTTGCCCGATGGCGGCGCTGACAGATGCCGTCGTCCCGCTGCTGTTACTAGGAGCCAGCTGCTACAGCCTGCGCAAGCGGGCCGACAGCTATGGCCTGATGGTGCGGGGCGCGGCGGACGGCCTACGGATGCTGGCGCACATTGCCCCGGCGCTTATCGTCCTGTTGACGGCGGTGCAGATGCTCCAGGTCGCCGGCGCGGTGCAGCTGCTGGAGCGGTTTCTCGGCCCGGTGCTTGCCTGGACGGGCATCCCGCCCCAGACGCTGGGCCTCGTGCTGATTCGGCCCATTTCCGGCAGCGCGGCCCTGGCCGTCGGCGCAGAGCTCATCGCCCAGTACGGCCCGGATTCCCCCATCGGCTTGACCGCTGCCGTGATGCTCGGCTCGACGGAGACGACGTTTTATACGATCTGCGTATATTTCGGCGCGGCTGGGGTGCACAAGACCCGTTATGCCATCCCGGCGGCGCTTCTTGCGGATCTGACGGGGTTTTTGCTGGCAAGCTGGAGCGTCCGGTGGTTTTTCTGAATTTTCGCTGTACAAAAGGGGCGCTTTTTGGTATGATAACTATAATACCGATGGAACAGCACAAAGGAGAGCAGAAGCTATGACGAAACTAGTCGATCTGATTTCCGCCGAGGTCTCCGCGGCCTTTGCCGCCGCTGGGTTTGATGCGGCCTATGGAAAGGTCACCGTCTCGAACCGGCCGGATCTTTGCGAATTTCAGTGTAATGGCAGCTTGCCTGCCGCCAAACAGTATAAAACCGCACCCATCAAGATCGCCCAGGCGGTGGCCCAGGTGCTTGCGGGCAGCGAGATGTTTTCTTCTGTGGACGCCTGCATGCCTGGGTTTATCAACCTGAAGCTGTCCGGCGCCTACCTGCGGGATTACCTGCGCGAGATGCAGGCTGCGCCCCGCTTTGGATTGGCATCGGAGGCTGTGCCCCGCAAGGTCGTGATGGACTACGGCGGCCCCAATGTGGCAAAGCCGCTGCATGTTGGGCACCTGCGCAGTGCGATCATTGGCGAGAGCCTTAAGCGCATCTACCGTTACTTTGGCAATGACGTCACCGGCGATATCCACATGGGCGACTGGGGCCTGCAGATGGGCCTGATCATTGCAGAGCTGCGCTGCCGCCAGCCGGAGCTGCCGTATTTTGACGAGAGCTTCATCGGGGACTACCCGGCAGAGGCCCCCTTCACCATCTCTGAGCTGGAGGAGATCTATCCCACCGCCTCGGCCAAGAGTAAGCAGAATGCGGCCTTTGCCGCCGAAGCCCATGCGGCGACGGCGAAGCTGCAGCAGGGCGACCGGGGCTGCCGGGCTCTGTGGGCGCACATAATGCGCGTGTCTGTGGCGGACCTCAAGAAGAATTATGGGAACCTCAATGTCAGCTTTGATATCTGGCTCGGCGAGAGCGACGCCCAGCCCTATATTCCGCCGATGATCGAGCAGATGAAGCGCCTGGGCCTGGCGGAGGAATCCGAGGGCGCGCTGGTTGTCCCTGTGGCCCTGCCGGAGGACACGAAGGAGGTCCCCCCCTGCATCCTCGTCAAGTCCGACGGCGCGACGCTTTACGCCACGACAGACCTGGCGACCCTAGTGCAGCGGATGCAGGACTTTGCCCCGGATGAGGTGCTCTATGTCGTCGACAAGCGCCAGAGCCTGCACTTTGAGCAGGTGTTCCGCGCTGCCCGCAAGGGCCAGATCGTAAAGCCAGAGACGAAGCTGCAATTCTTGGGCTTTGGCACGATGAACGGCAAGGACGGCAAGCCCTTCAAGACCCGCGAGGGCGGCGTCATGCGGCTGGACCGGCTCATCGAAGAGACGACGGAC
>CAUBIP010000053.1 GCA_958436045.1 uncultured Oscillospiraceae bacterium
ATGGAAACCCATGCTGCTCCCTCTTTTTTGTAGAAAGAAAACCATCGGCCGGGCCGGTGGTTCCAAAAAGCTTTCACTATGCCTAGAAAAAAGATTCTCCTACGGTTATAGTGATGGTGGTCTGCCAGCCACCATCACTATAACCGTAGAATTTGAAAATCATTATTAAAATGCACTGTATTGTATACTATTTTACGTAGTTTTCACTTATTATCGAAAAATCACAACGTTCTGGATTCGGTTTATTTTTCCAGTTTCCCGGCTATACTGGTTTCATCGAGGTGTTCCCTTAAAGGAGGTGATGCGCATGGTCAAAGGTGTTTCACGGCAGGTGATCGTCGTCCGGCCGCCGGATACCAAGCTGTTTGAGCAGGCGATCTTTCTCCTGCGGGACGGCGCGGACGGCGGCATTTCCGACGAGGCGCTGCTGCGCCAGGCCCGGCAGGCCGCCGGGCAGTATCTGCAGGCAAGCCGCACGCCCCGTCGCCGCATCCGCCTGCAAAACCTCGCCTGGGCGCTAGCCGGCGCCGCCGCCACCGGCCTCGCCTGGCTGCTCTCCGTTCTCTGAAGCAAAACCACCGGTCATGACCGGTGGTTTTGCTTATTGCGATTATGCGATGATTGCGGAAAATTATACCGTTCCAGCCTTGCAAATTTCTCGGGTAACTGGTATACTGTTCCTAGATAACTATCCCGATATGTAGGCACTACATATCCAATCTGGGATATGGGAAAGGACACGCTATGAAACACCTCAAGAAACTTCTTGCGGCATTGCTGGTCGTCGCTATGGTCATCGCCATGGTGCCCGCCGTCTTTGCAGCAGACAGCGGCGATGCAGCGGAAACTGCCATGGACAGCATCTGGGCTGATATCGACGCTATGTACGCAGCCACCGCCACGAAGGACGGCAAGGCCGCAGACCCGGTCGCCACCGCGCAGAAGGCTGCTGCGATCGTCGAGCGGGCCGACGCCTATGTCGACGGCTCCCTGTCGTGGAACGGCAACGGTGCCTTCACCTGGAAGACGGAAGACGGCATTACCGGCCTGTACAATGCAAAACTGATGGCCGACCGCGCAGGCAAATCTGCCCGCCAGTCCAAGCTTGCGTTGGAGGACATCGTCAACCAGTACGATACGATTTATGAGTCCACAATTACGGGCACCTACGGCCTGCAAAAGGTCGGCACGTACACCTACACCAGAAGCTACGGCGACAGCGCAGATACGATCGTCCTCTTTGGGCCCTACTACGGTGGCCTGGACGAGAACTTCACCGACGCTTACCTGTCCAACGCTGTCAAAATGGCGAAGGCTGCCAAGTGCAAGCTTGTCGTTTACGCCCGCGACGCAGCCAATGTGGCAAACCTGGGTAAAGCGATGGCGTCTGCAAAGCTCGTTCTGTTTGACAGCCACGGCACAACTGACTATTATGAGCAGACGTACTACACCACTTATCCGGATTACTACTACAATATCGACGACTGCACCTCAGAAGCAAATGTCTCCTATCTTTGCCTGACGACTGGCAATTCCATCACCA
The DNA here is from genome assembly GCA_958436045.1 of uncultured Oscillospiraceae bacterium. Taxonomy (GTDB): domain Bacteria; phylum Bacillota; class Clostridia; order Oscillospirales; family Oscillospiraceae; genus SVMC01. The sequence goes on from CAUBIP010000053.1 coordinate 1,544, forward strand.
GCGCGGACTGCGCCTCCGCCTACGGCCCCTATGCCAGCTACGACCACGCAGTCTCGATCGGCGACGGCCAGTGGGCCGTGGATGGCACGGTCATTGCCAACCATATGTCCGGCAACGCAAACGGCAACTTTGTCTGGATCGGCAGCTGCCTGGGCATGGCGACAAACACCATCCAGGAGCCCCTGCGGAATAAGGGCGTTTCCGCCGTCTACGGCTACAGCCAGTCCGTCACCTTCTATGGCGATATGGCGTATCTCTGCACCGCCGCAGAATATCTGTCCGCCGGGCACAGCTTTGCCCGCGGTATCCAGGCAGCCAAGCAGACCTGGGGCAGCTGGGATCCCATTAATCGCTACTACTACACCTTCTGGGAAGCAGATCGCTATGGCAACAACCATTACTGGTATGACTACTACTACGAACCGACACTGAACGGCCAGGCTTGCGGCACCCCCACCCTGGCGATGCTGCAGCGGGACAAGATCGCGTTCCCCATCACCGTCTCGGATAAGGACCGTTACCCCGGTCAGCACAAGGTCGACAACATCCAGCAGGTCTACTGCGACTGGTATCTGACTTCTCCCGCTTCTGTACACGACCGCTTTGTGGACGTGCCGGATGGCGCGTGGTACATCTCCGCTGTTGACTATGTCCTCATCCACAATATCATGAGCGGCAATACCAACGGCACGTTCGCCCCGGAGAAGGCGCTGACCCGTGCCGAGCTCGTCACACTGCTCTGGAGCAAGGAAGGCAAGCCCGAGGCCGCGTCCGACGTCTCCTTCAACGATGTGGCCGACAGCGACTGGTTTGCTGCAAAGGTTAAGTGGGCCGCCGCAGCCGGGATCGTCTCCGGTTACACGGATGGCAGCTTTAAGCCCAACAAGCAAGTCTCCCGCGAGGAGCTGGCGCAGATGATCTTCGCCTACGCCAAGTATAAGAATGTGGACGTCTCTGCCAGCGGTTCTCTGGCTGGCTTCAGTGACAGCAACGCAGCTGGCGGTTGGGCAAGACCCGCCCTGCAGTGGGCCGTCGGTGCTGGGATCCTCTCCGGCAGCAACGGTCGCCTGATGCCGGCAAACTCCGCAAAGCGCTGCGAGGTTGCCTCCATGTTCATGCGTTTTGTCGAAAACTTTAAGCTGAGCTGATGCGAAACGATCGCGCTTAAACTCGCGCGGCGCGCTGCAAATTCTGCAGCGCGCCGTTTTTTACTGCTGTGCCGGGAATGCTTCAAAAGCGCAGCAGCACCCGGCGCTGCAATTGCACCGGGCTAGGCGCTGCCGCGCTCTCGTTTATTCTGCTGCCGCTGATTCCGCTTTGCTGCAATAGACTGCCGTTCTGCTGCGGCCGCCGGGCGTGCAGGTATAGAGCACCAGGTCATACCCGCTGTATTGCACTGCTGCAACTTCCTCCGGCTGGACCGTCGTCAGCTGGGAGACGGTATAGGCATATACTCGCCCGTTCATATCCTCAAATCGCACCGCATCCCCCGGCTCCAGCTTGGACAGCCGTTTAAAATGCGAGGTATAGTTATGCGCCGCAATGACGAAATCCCCCGTCGCAGGCCAGCCAAATTGGCGGCAGGGGGAGCGCTTGAGCCGCGTATAATCCCACTGGTCCTGCACCGGCAGCTCCAATGCCAGTGCAGGGATCGTCAACGTCCCGATATAGCCGTAGCCGTCGATCTCCACCACCGGCAACGCCGCGTCCTCGACAGCTGCCTCACTTTGGCTCTCCTCCGGCGTCTGCTGCCCTTGGAGCCACTGCAGCTGGCTAAACAGCTGCCGGGCCTGCTCGCCCGCCGCACGGTCCTCCTGCTGGTTGCGAAGCGCCAACCCCAGCGCCGCCAGAATCAATACAATACCGACCGCCACCAGCACAAGCCCGATTTTCTTTCCCCGCATTTATCCGCCCCCGTTCCCCGTTCGTTTTGTTACTGCCATCGTATCACGCCCCGGTCGATTTTGCAAGCACGTGCAGGCAGCAGCGATTTATCGGACAACCTGGGTGGTCCGACACGCAGCTTTTTATCTTCTTTCCAGGATCTTGTCAGTCAAGCCGTAGACAAGGGCCCTTGGCGGGAACGATTGCTGCTTCTCTGAGGTAACGGTTCTTTTCTTTTGCGCTGATGCTCATATAACGCCTCCCATGTGTAAAAAAATAAGGCCGGAACGATCATGCTCCGGCCTACAAATACAGGCGCTGAGACCAGTGCCCTTTTTGAATGAAAAAGGGCGCCGCTTTCTCAGTCCGTCAGGACCAACAAAACGACGCCCAAATCTTTGAGATTTTTTTGAGAAAATACCGCTGCCACTCAGAAAAACGCCGCTCAAAAAGGGCGCTGGCTGAACGCATCTGCCCGAAAAAGGAAAACGCTCGGTTCGAATCGGGGCAAACGCTCTGAAACAGCGATTTGTATCTATGGTTTGAAAGAAAGAATCCGGGCCCGAAAAAGCCCGGAAACGGTTGATGCGCCTGGCTTTGCGCCAGACGCATCTATACCGGTAACTCTTTATGGAGGTGACGCCCAGATTCGAACTGGGGAATGAAGGTTTTGCAGACCTTTGCCTTACCACTTGGCCACGTCACCATATGAAGCAGGAGACCGGGGCCTCCTGCTGATTTGGAGCGGGTTACGAGGCTCGAACTCGCTACCTCCACCTTGGCAAGGTGGCGCTCTACCAGATGAGCTAAACCCGCAAATGGTGCCTCGAGTCGGAGTCGAACCAACGACACGCGGATTTTCAGTCCGCTGCTCTACCAACTGAGCTATCGAGGCAAGGCTTGAGCCGAGAATAATCTCGGCTCATTAAAAAATAATGGCGACCCGGAACGGACTCGAACCGTCGACCTCCAGCGTGACAGGCTGGCGTGCTAACCGACTGCACCACCGGGCCATTTGGTGGAAAGTACAGGGCTCGAACCTGTGACCCCCTGCTTGTAAGGCAGGTGCTCTCCCAGCTGAGCTAACCTTCCGTACTGTCCTGCCGCAATCTTTCGACCTCAGCGACGAGTGTTATTATACAGGCACGCAGCTAAAAAGTCAAGCTTTTTTTCCAAGTTTTTTGCTTTTATTTTTTCTCCTCCAGGCTGCGCCGGAGTGCGCCGATCTCCTGGGGTGAGAAGTGATAGACCTTGTCACAGAATTGGCATGTCACCTCCATTGGCTCGCCCTCCTCTTCGATGCTCCGCAGCTCCTCACGCCCCAAGCTGATGAGGGCCGTACGGACCCGCTCCGCGCTGCAGTAGCAGCGATAGCACACCGGGGCCTCTTCCAGGAATTCCACTGTAAAGTCCGCCAGAACGGCGCTGAGTAGCCTCTGGGGCGTCATACCGCCCTCCATCGCCGGGGTCACGGCACCCAGCGCCTTGATGCCCGCTTCAATGCGGCCAATCACATCCTCCGGCGCGCCGGGCAACAGCTGGATCAGATAGCCGCCCGCCACCTTGACCGACTGGTCCCGGTCGATCAGGACCCCCAGGGCGCAGGCTGTCGGGATCTGCTCGCTCGTGGCGAAATACGCTGTGATATCCTCCGCGATCTCGCCGGAGACCAGCGGGATCGTCCCGGTGTAGGGTGCCTTCATCTGCAGGTCACGAATGACCGTCAGTGTCCCCGTTTTGCCGACGGCAGCGCCGACGTCCAGTTTGCCCTTGTATTTCTCCAGCAGGGTGATATGCGGGTTCTGCACATAGCCCCGGACATTGCCCTCTGCGTCAGAAACTGCCATAACCGTTCCCAACGGGCCGCCGCCTCGAAACTGCAGTGTGACAGAGCCGTTCGGGACCTTCTGTGTATTTCCAATCAGCGACGCCGCGCTCAGCACCCGGCCCAGGGCCGCCGTCGCCGTCGGTGTCGTCTGATGCATTTGCCGGGCCTGCTCTACCAGCCCCGTCGAACAAATGGCGGCTGCCTTGACAAAGCCGTCTGCCGTGATGGCGCGGACGATATAATCTCTCATGCTACGCTTCCTTCCTCGCTGTGAAATAGATTCGCTGCTCCTGCTGGCGCGGCGGGATCATCTGCCCGTCAGCATAGGCGCGGATGGCCGTAAAGCCCGCCGCACGCAGGGCCTGCTCCAGCTCCGCCGGGGTATAGGCGTACTGCTGATGCTCCTCAAAGCTGCGCACCCAGACCTCGCCCCGGCGCTCAAACAGATCGACGCCGTAATAGCAGATGCGCGCCTGCTCGTCAAACTCCGTCCGCCAGACGCAGTAGTCGTCCTCCGTCTCGTCCAGGAATACCTGGCCATCCAGCGCCCGCAGCTTTTCCGTCGTGTTGATATCGAAAATAAACATGCCACCCGGCTTCAGGCATTCGGCCACATGGCGCATCATGCCGGCGCAGTCCGCCGGGTCCAGGATGTAATTGACACTGTCCAGCATACAAACTATCCAGTCCACCGGCTCCGGCAGCTCCAGTTTGCACATGTCCTGGCAGACGAAATACGGTGGATTCTCCATCTGCATGGCCTTCTCCGCCGCCTGGGTCAGCATCTCCTCCGAGAGGTCTACGCCATAGACCCGGTAACCCTGGGCTGCTAGGCGGACAGACAGCGACCCTGTCCCGCAAGCCAAGTCGACCACCGTCTCCGGGTGCAGACCGGCATCCGCCAAAAGCTGCTGCATAAATCGGAGGGCATCGTCATAGGCAATATCGTAGGTCAGTGCGTCATAGGCCGACGCTAATGCTTCGTAGGCCATCACACATCCCCCTCCAACTGGGCAAAGACCTTGTCATAGGTTCCCGTCCCGCCCAGCAGGCTCCGGTTCACGCGGCTGATCGTCGCGGAGCTGGCGCCGGTACGCTCGAGAATATCATTGTATTTCATCCCCTTGTGCAGCAGCCAGGCGACTTCAAAGCGCTGCTCCATGGCCTGCAGCTCCTGCGGGGTGCAAAGGTCCATAAAAAACTGGTAGCACTCCTGTTTATTTTGCAGCGACAGCACCGCATCATAGAGCCGGTGCGACGGGTCGGAGCGCTTGTTGCGATTGTTCATATTGGCCTCCTCCTTCGCCATTCCGCCGGGCGGAAAACGAAAAAGCAGCTGCAGCAAACCGCCAAAATTCGCTGCAGCCACTTTTTATCCCGCGCGATCAGTCGCGGTTGAAGATCTTAAAGATCTCGTCGATATCGTTGACATCCTCCGTGGCGACGGAGACACTGCCCTTGGCCTTTTCGCCCGCGCTGGTGAATGCGCCGGTACCGGGCTTTGCCTCTTCTGCCTGTGCAGGCGCTTCCCCGGCGTTTTTGCCGTCAAAGCCGGTGGCGATGACCGTCACGCGCATTTCGTCCTCAAACTCATCCAGGAAGGACGCGCCGAAGATGATATTCGCCTCAGGGTTGGCCGCTTCCATGACGATATTGGCCGCCGTCTCGACGTCGTCCAGGCCCATATCCATCGCGCCGGTGACGCTGATGAGGACACCCGTCGCGCCGTTGATGGAAGTCTCCAGCAGCGGCGAGGAAACTGCCGCCATGGCCGCCTGCTCTGCCTTGTCCCGGCCGCTGGCGACGCCCATACCCATATGGGCCCGGCCCGCGTCCTTCATGACAGACGAGACGTCTGCAAAGTCCAGATTGATGATGACCCGCTCAGAGTAGCCGACAAGCTCAGAAATAGACGTCACCGCCTGCTTCAGGACATCGTCTGCGATGCCGAAGGCGTTGGCAAAGGTGATCTTCTGGTCGGTGACATATTTCAGCCGGTCATTCGGGATGATGATAAGAGAATCGACCTTGTCGCTCAGGGCTGCGATCCCGGCTTCTGCCTGACGCATCCTGTTCGCGCCTTCAAAGCGGAAGGGCTTTGTCACAACACCAACGGTCAGAATGCCGGACTCGTGAGCCAGGTCTGCAATGATTGGGGCCGCGCCCGTGCCCGTGCCGCCGCCCATACCGGCTGTGATAAAGACCATGTCCGCACCCTCCAGGCACTTGGAGATAGCTGCCCGGGACTCCTCGGCAGATTTCTTGCCGATGTCCGGCTTGGAGCCGGCGCCCATGCCGCCGGTCAGCTTTTCACCGATCTGAAGCTTGTTGGGGCACTTGGACTTGTTGAGGTCCTGCTTATCGGTATTGACAGCGACAAAATCCACACCGGTGATGCCGCTTGCGATCATTCTGTTAACAACATTATTTCCGGCGCCGCCGACGCCAATAACCTTAATATTTACAACTTTTTCTTCAAACGATTCGGACATACGCTTTCCTCCTATGTATTGATCTTCTATCTATCACATGCAAAGCCAAATTGCCGCCGAATAATCTATAAAAGGGGATAAAACAGCTTGCGCAGAATTATACGCTTTTATTCTATCGTGAAATTTCCCCAAGGTCAATAGAAATTCGAAATTTTCACAAAATAAGTTGCTCTCCGCGACGATTTAGCTTTCAAACGGGATAAACCGGGCAGTTTTCTCCTCCTGGAAGGTCAGATCCAACACACCGGATTCATAATCATCGAGCTGCGCCACGGCGGCAAGCATATACTCGACCTTGTAGCTGAGATCCACCGCCGCACCAAAGTCCACCTCATACTGCGTTCCATAAAAAACCTTGATATCGTGCAAAGACGCGACATTGATCTGCGTGACCCCAGCCGCACCGCTGCTCTCCAGTGCCTGCAGGATCTCCAGCGCCGTCTGCAGCCGCTCCTCGGGCGTCGCGTCGTCCGTTTCCTCCGTATTGGCCGCCGTAGCCTCTCCGCCGGATGTCGTATCGCCGGTCTGATCGCCGGAGGTCGCATCGCCGTTCTCACTGCCGGACGCCGTATCGCCGGTCTGCTGGTCCGTCTTGGCTGCTGCGCTGCTGGCGGAGATGGTAGCGCCCGCTTTGGGCGGGTCAACCTGGAAGCCCGTCAGCTGCAGATACCCGGCGGCCTTGCCAGTCGTCTCTTCCACGACGCGGCCGCTGCTGTTGATCAGCCAGTACGTCCCGTCCGAAGCCGCTACGGCATAGGCCGTATCCAGCTCCTTGACCTCGATCCTGACCACATTGGGGAAGGCAACGCCGATGCGGACCTGGTCGATATACGGCAGCGCCGCGATGATCTTCCCAGCGGCTGCGCTTTTATTTACCAGCAGCAGCGCATCGCCCTTTTCGATCCCGGACGCATCCAGGACCTCCTGCTGGGTGTATTTTTCGTTGCCGGTGACAGAAATGGTATTGACCCGGAAGAAAACGATAAAGCACAGAATCATCGCCGCCGCCAGTGCCAGTGTCGTAATCAGGCGGACACGGAAGCGATGGTCAAACAGGCGGCCATAGGCCGGCTTCTTCGCCGGGCGGCGTGCCTGCCGCTGGACCGGACGCGTGCTGCGGCGGTGTTCTACCGTCTGACCTTCCGGCCGGGGCGCGCGTCGGTCTGCCGAGCGGGGCCGCTGCCGGTCCGGGCGCTTTGCCCGGGCTGTACCCGCTTCCCGGGCGGGGTTACTTTCCGCCGATCGTTTCTGCCGGGACCGATCCGGACGCTGCCGGTCCGGACGGCGCTGTGCATCCATGCGCCGGCGCTGCGTATGATCCCGGGGTGCCGGGCTTCTTTCCTGTCTCGGTTCGTTGTGCTCCATGAATCCTCATTCCTCCGGCTCCTGGTTTTCCCGGCGCCGGGCCGGGAAACCGGATTTCTATGTAGTTTCGTCCCAAGCGTCACCCTGGGATGTCTTGTCTTGCAGGCGGACCTGGCCGCCCAATTGGCGCAGGCTCCAATCCAGCTGTTCATAGCCGCGCAGCAGATGGGAGATTCCGGTCAGCCGTGTCCTGCCCTCGGCGCTCAGGGCTGCGACAATGATCGCTGCCGCGCCCCGCAGGTCCTTCGCCTCGGCATCGCAGCCGTGCAGCGATGCCACACCCCGGATGCGTGCAATGCGGTTGGCCACCTGGATATCCGCGCCCATGGCCTGGAGCGCCGCTACATGCTGAAAGCGATTTTCAAAGACCTGCTCCTCCAGGACTGTGATGCCATCGGCCCGCAGCAGCGCCGCCATCAAAAGCGCCTGGGCATCCGTCGGGAAGCCCGGGTAGGGCGCCGTCCGCACCGGGCGAATGGCATGCAGCGGCCCAGCGCGCAGATACAGTGTCTCCGGGCCGGTGTCGATTCGGGCTCCGGCCTGCTGCAGTGCCTGCACCACAGCATACAGGTGCGCGACCCGCACACCCCGCAGCCGAACGCTGCCGCCGGTGGCCGCCGCAGCAGCCAGGAATGTCGCCGCTTCGATGCGGTCCGGCATAATGGTGTAGCTCGCATCGTGGGTCGGGCGGCTGCCAGTGATCTGCAGCACCGCTGTCCCGGCGCCCATGACGCTCGCGCCCATGGCCGTCAAAAAGCCCGCCAGATCCTCGATCTCCGGCTCCTTGGCCGCGTTATAGATCGTGACGGTCCCATGGCAGTTGAGGGCTGCCAGCATGATATTCTCCGTCGCACCGACACTGGGATAGGTCAGTGTCACCGTGGCCCCGTGCAAGGGGTCCGCCGCGACATATAGCTGCGGCGGCGCTTGCGTTACCTCTGCGCCCATGGCCTCCATCGCGGCCAGGTGCAGATTGACCGGCCTGCCGCCCAACGGACAGCCGCCGGGGGCATAGACCGCCGCCTCGCCGCAGCGGGCAAGCAGCGCGCCCAAAAACAGGATGCTCGAGCGCATGCTCTGCATGAGCCGCTGCGGGATATCGCACCGGCACAGCGGGTGGCTGTCGACTATGATCGTATCGCCGTGCCAGCTGACCCGGCAGCCCAGATAAGTCAAAATTTCCAACGTATTGGCCACATCCTGCAGCCGGGGGCAATGGTGCAGCACATACTGCCCCTGCCGGGCTGCCGTCGCCGCCAGAATGGGCAGCACCGCGTTCTTCGCGCCGTGTACCCACACCTCGCCACGCAGCGGTGTGCCGCCTTCTACGATAATGCTCTGCAAATGATCGCCTCCGCACAGATGAGTTTCCCCATCCTATGCGCAGGCCCCGGTCACCGTGCCCGGGCCAGTTCTAAAATGATTTGATAAATGCGCTCCGCCGAATCGACGACGGCCATAGAAAGCAGCGCCTGCCGCATCTTGCCGCGCCGGTCTGGATCGGCCAGCAGCGCCTCGGTCTTCTCATAGAGCGTCTTGCCGTCGCAGTCGCGCTCCAGCAGGACCTCCGCCGCGCCCCGCTTTTCCAGAATGCGAGCGTTTTTTTCCTGGTGATTGTCCGTCGCGTTGGGGGACGGCACGATGATGCACGGCGTACCCGCCGCAGCCACCTCGTTCAGGGTGGACGAGCCGCCCCGGCAGATGATGACATCCGCCGCGGCCATCAGGTCCGGCATATTGTAAATATACTCGCGCATGTCGATATTCGGATGCTGCGCCAGATCGACACCCAGCTGCCGGACGTATTCCGGCATCCAGCGCCAGCCGTAGGACCCTGTGGCATGGATATGCTGCCACGGGTCGTGGACCGACTCCAGCTTGAAAAACTCTGCAATTTTTTTATTCATCTCCCGGGCACCCAGGCTGCCCCAGCAGGAGACGACCAGGGGCCGTTCATCCAACCCCAGGGCCTGCCGGGCGTCGCGCCGCTTGCGGTAGATAAATTCCTCCCGCACCGGCATCCCGACGACCCGCACCCGGTCGGCGTTGGCGTAACACGCCTTGCTCTCCTCGAAGCAGACCATGATCCGGTCTACCCGGTCGGCGACCATCCGGGTCGTCAGTCCCGGGACAGCGTTGGACTCGTGCACCGCCGTGGGAATATGCAGCTTCGCGCCCTGCTTGAGAGCCGGGAAGCTGGCATAGCCGCCGGTCCCGACGATCACATCCGGCCGGAATTTGCGCAGGATCTTTTTGACCCGGCGCATGGCCCCAGCGATATTGGCCGCCGTCTTGACATTATGGCCAATGGCCGCAGGCGTCAGGCGGCGCTGGAAATTGGAGATCTTCAGCGTCTCCAAGCAGAAACCCTCCCGGCGGACCAGGGTCTCCTCCATCCCGCCGACGGCACCGATAAAGAGGATCTCGCAGTCCGGCTGCCGACTCTGCAGCAGCTTTGCCACAGCGATGGCCGGGTTAATGTGCCCGCCGGTCCCGCCGCATGTGAAGATCACTCGCATTTTGCTTCCTCTTTTCTGCACGCTTTGCATTTTTTGCCCGCCTTGCCTGCCGCAGGGCGATGTTGTTCTCATTCTGCCGGGACACCCCGAGGATGATTCCCATCTCTGCCAGGTTGACCCAGAGCGCCGTGCCGCCGTAGGAGAAGAACGGCAGGCTGATGCCCGTCGCCGGCAGGAAGTTGGAGACGACGCCGATGTTCAAAAACACCTGCAGCGCCAGCAGGGTGATGAGCCCCGCGACGGTCAGCGCGCCAAATCGGTCTCTGGCGTGCATGGCGATCCAATACCCGCGGACGATCAAAAGGACGAACAGCGTAATGATGACCATCGCGCCGATAAAGCCCAGCTCCTCGCAGGCAATGGCGAAAATATAGTCGTTATGCTCCTCCGGCAGATACAAATATTTCTGGCGGCTCTTGCCGAAGCCCAGGCCCGTCAGGCCGCCGGAGCCGATGGCATAGCGGGACTGAATGATCTGGTAGCCCTTATCCGAGGCGTCTTGCTCCGGGTGGAGCCAGGCGGTGATTCGGTCTGCGGAGTAGCCCTTGGTGGCAAGATACACCACCAGCAGCAGCGCAACAAGAACGCCGCCCAAGATCAGCCATTTTTTATCCGTACCGCCCAGGTACATCATGATAACGCCGACGCCCAGGATGATCATCGTCGCCGAAAGGTGCGGCTCCAGGTACAGCAGCACCGCGATCACGCCCATGATAAGAACATAGGGCACGACACCGTAACGCAGGGTCTGCATCCGGTCCTTCCACATGGACATCATCGCCGCAAACGTCAGCACCATGCCAACCTTAGCAAGCTCAGACGGCTGAAAGCTGACGAAGCCCAGGTTGATCCAGCGCGTCGCGCCCTTTTCTTCTGTGCCCACCAGCGGCACCGCGATCAGAAACAGGATGGCCCCCGCCAGGATCAGGAACGAC
>CAUBIP010000054.1 GCA_958436045.1 uncultured Oscillospiraceae bacterium
CCGCACCTTCGATAACGGCACCGCCACGATCAACACCGAGGTCTGCCAGCAGCTGGGCTATGTGTTTGATACCCTGAAGGAGACCTTCGCTCCTTACTGCACCGAGGTCAAGAGCATCGAGACCGCCGAAGAATTTGCCAGCTGATTTTAAGTTAGATTTGATTTCAACCTGAAACTAGGGGAGAGGAGACCAGTCATTTTATGGACGCTTCCATTTTGAATCTGCTCCAGACGGCTCTGGAGCTGGGCCTCATCAACGGCCTGACAGTCCTGGCGTTGTTCCTCAGCTACTCCATGCTGGACGTCTGCGATCTTTCCACCGACGGCTGCTTCACGTTGGGCGCCGCCGTCGGCGCGGCCGTGGCCATCGCCGGGCATCCGTACCTGGCCATCGCCGCCGCCATGGCCGCCGGGATGCTCTCGGGGCTCATCACCGCCGTTTTGCAGACGAAAATGGGCGTCAACAGCCTGCTTGCCGGTATCATCGTCAATACAGGGCTCTATTCGATCAACATCGCTATCATGGGCAACGCCTCCGTCCTCAATATGAATAAGACGGTCACCGTCTTCACAAAGATGAAGGATCTTCTGGCGGGCACGGCCCTGGCCGGGCAGTTCAAGCTCGTCGTCGCCGCCATCGCAGTGCTTCTCGTCGCCGTCCTCCTGGGTCTGTTTTTGAAGACGAAGCTGGGCCTTGCCATCCGCGCCACGGGCAATAACCCGGATATGGTCCGATCCTCGTCTATCAACCCCGTCTTTACGACCATTGTCGGCCTCTGCGTCGCCAACGCCTTTACCGGTCTGTCCGGCTGCCTGCTGGCCCAGTCGCAGAAGTCCGTCAATATCGACATCGGCTCCGGCATGGTGACCATCGCCCTGGCGTCGCTGCTCATCGGCGCGGCCTTCCTGGGCCGCCGCCGCATGGGCTGGCGCATCGTCGGGATGGTCCTGGGCGCGTTCGTCTTCCGCCTGGTCTATGCCATCGCCCTGCGGTTTGATATGCCCGCCTTTATGCTCAAGCTCGTCTCCTCCGTCATCGTCATCGCGGCCATTTCGCTGCCGTATTTCAGGACGCAGCTGCCCATGCTGCGCCGCCGCTTTGCCGCCCGCCGCGCGGGCACGGGAGAGGAGGGGTCCCAATGCTGAAGCTTTCCCATCTGACCAAGACCTTTCACCCCGGCACGCCGGACGCTAAGACGGCGCTGGATGATCTGTCACTCGACGTCCGCCCCGGCGACTTCATCTCCATCATCGGCGCCAACGGCGCGGGCAAATCGACCCTGTTCAACGCCATTGCCGGCAGCTTCCTGACAGACGCCGGGAAAATCCTCCTGGACGGCCAGGACGTGACGCTCCGCCCGGAGCACAAGCGCGCCCGCCTCATCGGCCGCCTGTTTCAGGACCCGATGCGCGGCACCGCCCCAGGCATGACCGTCGAGGAAAACCTCGCCCTGGCCGCCGGGGGCGGCGGCTGGCTCAGCCGCGTCTCCCGCGCCGATCAGGCCCGCTTCCGCGACCAGGTCGCCCTGCTGGGCATGGGCCTGGAGGACCGGATGCGCCAGAACGTCGGCCTTCTCTCCGGCGGCCAGCGCCAGGCGCTGACGCTGATGATGGCGACGCTGAACGTCCCGAAGCTTCTGCTTCTCGACGAGCATACCGCCGCCCTGGACCCGGCCACCGCCGAAAAGGTTCTGCTTCTAACGAAAAAAATCGTCGAGGAAAACCGCCTGACCTGCCTGATGATCACCCACAACATGCAGTCCGCCCTGGATCTGGGCAACCGCACCGTCATGATGGACCGCGGCCGCATCGTCATGGACACCACCGGCGAAGAACGCAGCCATCTGACCGTCCCGGATCTGCTGGCTAAATTCAAAGAAGTCTCCGGCAAGGCCCTCGATAACGATCGAATGCTGCTCATCTAAAAAGCGCCAACGCGGCGCGACCAGTGTCAAAGCACCGGCCGCGCCGCGTTTCGCATTTCCTGGTGTTCCTTGAAAAAACAAGAAGCTGGAAATTTTTTGCAGAAAATTAAAATTACCTATTGACTTGCTGGGAATTCTATGCTATACTCGCACCAACAAAAAACAGATCAACCCAGTAGGGAATAGGAATGGAGGCAGCGCCATGCGGCTATTATTGCACCGCCTGTTGCGGCAAAACTTCCGCTTCGGCCGAATGCGCGGGGCGTTTTAAGAGAATAAAAGAAAACGGCCCATTCGGAGAAAGGATGTTACCCTATGAAACAGAATTATAAATTTGAGACCTTGCAGCTCCACGTCGGTCAGGAGCACCCGGACCCGGCGACGGACGCCAGAGCCGTCCCCATCTACGCCACGACGTCTTACGTCTTCCGCGACAGCGCCCAGGCCGCTGGCCGCTTCGGCCTGACGGAGCCCGGCAATATCTACACCCGCCTGATGAACCCGACCTCCTCCGTCTTTGAAGCGCGCATCGCAGCGCTGGAGGGCGGCGCTGCCGCCCTGGCCGTCGCCACCGGCGCCGCCGCCATCACCTACGCCATCCAGAACATTGCCACGGCAGGGGACCACATCGTCTCCTCCCAGAACCTCTACGGTGGGACGTTTAACCTGATGGCCAATACCCTCCGGGAGCAGGGCCTGGAGACGACCTTTGTCGACCCGTCTGACCCCCAGAATTTCGAGCAGGCCATCCGCCCGAACACGAAGCTGCTCTACGCCGAGAGCCTGGGCAACCCCAATTCCGATGTTATTGACCTCGAAGCCATTGCCGCCGTCGCCCACGCCCACGGCATCCCGCTGATCGTCGACAGCACCTTCGCGACGCCCTACCTGCTGCGCCCCATCGAGCACGGGGCCGATGTCGTCGTCCACTCGGCGACGAAGTTCATCGGCGGCCACGGGACGGTCATGGGCGGCGTCATCGTCGATTCCGGCAAATTCGACTGGACCCAGAACGACAAATTCCCCGGCCTGACCCAGCCGAACCCGTCGTACCACGGCGTCGTCTTCACCGAAGCCGTCGGCAATCTCGCCTATCTCACGAAGATCCGCACGACCCTCCTGCGGGACCAGGGCGCAACGATCTCGCCCTTCAACGCCTTCCTCCTCCTGCAGGGACTGGAGACGCTGTCGCTGCGGGTCGAGCGCCATGTGGAAAACGCCCTGCAGGTCGTCGACTACCTCAAGTCCCACCCCCAGGTCGAGCGGGTGAACCACCCGAGCCTTGCCACGGGCCACGCGGCGGAGCTTTACAAAAAGTACTTCCCAAAGGGCGCGGCGTCCATCTTCACCTTTGAGATCAAGGGCGGGGAAGCGGCGGCCCGGAGGTTTACCGAGAGCCTGCAGCTGTTCTCCCTGCTTGCCAATGTCGCGGACGTCAAGTCCCTGGTCATTCACCCGGCCTCGACGACCCACTCCCAGCTCTCCGGCGAAGAGCTCCTGGCCAGCAGCATTCGCCCCAACACCGTGCGCCTCTCCATCGGCACCGAGCACATCGACGACATCCTCGCCGACCTGGAGCAGGGCTTCGCGGCGGTGAAATAAACGCTTTCACAACACCCATTTCTTTCCTCTCTTGTGTGTTTCCTTACAACGGCGCAATTGACTGGCGGATAAACAAAGAACCCGGGCGGCACCTGGATGAAGTGCTGCCCGGGTCTGTGCTTTGGAAATCTCACAGCCCTGCGAGGTCCTCGGGGGAAACGGCTTTGATAATACAGTGCTTTGCAAATTTCGGGTCCGGCTCCCGGTCCGTCAGAATGCACGCCTGGGAGAGGGGCGCGAAGCTGACGGAGGAGACTTTGTCGAATTTGGAGTGATCAGCCAGAATATATGTCACATAGCTGTGCTGGGCGACGGCCCGCTTGACATTCGCCTCGTCCAGGTCCGGCGTCGTGAACCCGCTGGTCAGGCCGATGCCGTTGACGCCGAGGAAGCACTTCGTAAAATGGAACTGCGCAATGGCCCGCAGACTCTCCGACCCGACGACGGCCTCCGTCGACGTTTTGATCTGCCCGCCAATGAGAAAGACCTTGAACCCCCGCCGCGCCAGCCGCTGGGCGTGGGAAAACCCGTTCGTGACGATCTGGATGCTGGGCTCTGTGATATAGTCAATCATCATTCCCGTCGTTGTCCCGGCGTCCAGGAAGAGAAAGTCATCCTTGCGGATGGTCTGGGCGGCGTATTGGCCGATGCGCCGCTTTTCCTCGACGTAGAGCTTGGACTTCGTCTCGATGGGGTGCTCAACATAGGAAAAATCCAGGTGCAGCGCCGTTGCGCCGCCGTGGACCTTCGAGAGCTTGCCCAGGTTTCCCAGGGCGTTCAGGTCCCGCCGGATGGTCGATTCCGAAGCCCCCAGCTGCCCTGTCAGCTCCGCGACGGTGACGCTGCCGTGCGCCTGCAAGTATTCCAAAATGTACTGATAGCGTTCCTCTGTTAGCATACTATGCCTCGCTTTCGGGCGTCTGCGGCATGGTCTTGAGATATGCCAGCAGCGCCTGCTTTGTGTTTTCTGCCTTGCCGTCGATGACGGCGTCAAGTAAGCCCGCCAGCGCCGCGCCGACCGGTTTACCCGGGGCGATGCCCGCCTGCAGCAGGTCGTTCCCGTTCACCGCCAGGTCCCGCAGCGAGAAGCAGGCGTCCTCCCGCAAAATTTCCTCCGCCAGCGCCTGGACCTCGTCCAGATCGGACAGATCGACGGGCTCGATTTTCGCCCCGCGGCGGTCCGCCCGCTGCAGGGCCAGCAGCTGGAAGAGGACCGGCGGTGTCATCCGCCGCAGCGCCCGCTTGACAGCCCGGGCCTCCGGGTTAATCTGCGTGTCGTGCCACTTGACGAGTTGTGTCACGCGGGTACACGTCGCGCAGTCCAGCCGCAGCCGGTGCGTGATCTCCTCCGCCATCGCCGCCCCCTGGGCTGCGTGGCCGTAAAAATGGCCGATGCCGTCTTCGTCTTTCGTAAAGCAGGCAGGCTTTGCAATGTCATGCAGCAGCGCCGCCAGCCGCAGCGGGGCCTCCTGCGGAACGCCCGCCACGGTCCTTGCCGTGTGGGTGTAGAGATCAAAGCTGTGGTGAGGGTTGCACTGGTCAAAGCCGACCTGCGCCTCCAGCTCCGGGAGAAAGACCGCCAGCACCTGGGGAAACTCCAGCAGCACCCGTCCTGCGGCCCGGCCGCACAGCAGCTTGCAAAGCTCGGACGCGATGCGCTCCTTGCTGACCCGGGCCAGCAGCCCCCGCTGGCAAAACGCCGCCCGGGCCGTCGCCGGGTCGAGGCCAAAGCCCAGCACGGCGGAAAAGCGCAGCGCCCGCAAAATGCGCAGCGCGTCCTCCGTCATCCGCGGCATCGGGTCGCCGACGCAGCGGATGACGCCCCGGGCCAGGTCCTGCTGCCCGCCGAAGGGGTCCAGCAGCCCCTCGCCTGGCGCGTAGGCCATGGCGTTGATGGTAAAATCCCGCCGGGCCAGGTCCTCAAGGATATCCCGGGTGAATCGGACAGCGTCGGGGTGGCGGCAGTCGGAGTAGGTCCCCTCCAGCCGGTAGGTCGTGACCTCCAGCGCAAGACCGCCTTGCAGAACCGTCACCGTTCCGTGCTGCAGCCCCGTGGCGATGACCCGGTCAAAGCACGCGGCGACCTCCTCCGGCGTCGCAGACGTCGCCAGGTCAAAGTCCGCAGGCGTCTGCCCCCGCAGCGCATCCCGGACGCACCCGCCGACAAAATAGGCGCTGTGCCCCCGCTCCCGCAGCCGCTGCAGCGCCTGGCAGGCAGCCGGGGGGAAGGCGAGGGCCTTGCCCGGCCGCTGCGGCAGCGTCCGCCGCGCCGCAACGTCATACCGCCGGAGATACCGCGCCGGGTCCCACCCACGGGCCAGATAGTGCTGCAGCAGCGCCGCGCAGGCGCGGCTGTCGCTGCCTGCGTCGTGATGGTCCAGGGGGATGTGCAGAAGAGCGCACAGGGTATTAAGCTTGTGGTTCGGCGCGTCCGGCAGGCAGGTGCGGCCCATCTGGCACGTGCACAGATACGCCGCCTCCTGCTTCCAGGCGATGCCATAGTCCCGCAGGCACTTGGCAAGGACGCCCAGGTCAAACGGCGCATTGTGTGCCACCAGCACGCCGCTGGAAAACAGCCCCGCCAGCCGCGCCCACAGGGCAGGGAAGTTGGGCTTCCCCGCGACGGCTGCCGGCGTGATGCCTGTCAGTGCAATATTGAACGGGTCAAACCGCGCCTCCGGGTCGACCAAAGTTGCAAACGACTCCGTGATCCTCCCGCCGGAGACGACCGTCACACCGATGGCACTGATGCGGTCATTGGCGGCGTTAGGCGTCTCGACGTCGAAGACGATATACGGCCCTTCCATGCGCCCTCTTAGAACCGGACGACCTCAGGCGCCGCCGTGAAGGAGGAGAACGTCGCTGTCGCGTCCTTGAGGTAGTAGACCGCCGTGTTGCCGTCGCCGGGCTGGTACATCGCCTGCAGGCTGGGGTAGGCAGCCAGCATATGCTTCTGGGCCTCAAGGTTGTCATCATATACCGCCGTCGCCGCGACCCGGAGCCAGCGCTCTCCGTCAAAGGCGCAGAGCTCGACCTTCGGGTCCGCCTTCAGCTGCTGGGCGACAGATTTGGAAAGGCCCGTCTGGAGATACAGCTTGCCTTCAAAGAGATCGACCGTTCCGAAGGGCCGAACTCTTGGCTGATCGCCTTCCATTGTGGCCAGATAATACGTCCCGCATTTTTTCAGAAAATCATAAACCTGCTGCATTGTAATGCCCTCCTAAGTAACAAAGTTAAGGAATATAAAAATGCACACCGTGGACCCCCACGGTGTGCATATTATACCACAAAATCCGCACTTCTGCCAAGGCCCATTTGCCTACCGTTGCCGCCCCTAAAAAGCCTCGCAGAGTTTGCGCCCGCAGGCGCAAATAGAGTTAAATTATTTTCTCCGGCGGCGTGTACGTCGGAGAAAATACGTCTCGCCGTGCAAGTGTGGAATTTTCACGCCAACGGCGTGAAAATTATGCGCGCAGCAAGGTGCAACGCCCTATGCGGACAAGTCCGCATAGGGCGAAGGGGGCTGAAAGCCCCCTCTCAAATGCGAGCCCAGCGAAGCGGGTCGCATTTGAAGCGTGTCAAAAATTTATTTTTGACACGCTTTAAAATAGCTTCCGCCCCTGGACGAATTTATGCTGCACGTCCTGGTCCTCAGAGAGGTAGATCGTCCGCTCCAGCCGCGTGGCAAGGTTTTCCAGCCCCGCGTGGTTATACCGCGCGTCGGAGATGACGACGGCGTCGCACTCGTACCCCTCGTCAAACGACCCGACCTTGCCAAAGAACGACCCGCTGCCGACGCTGCCGAGCCAGAACGCCTCTGTCACGCTCAGGGGCTGCAGCTCCTGGTCGATGAGCCGCCAGCAGAGCTTAGAGGCCTGGATGGAATCGACCATTGCCCGCAGCATGGACGTATGCGTTCCGCCTGCGATATCGCTGCCCAGGCCGACGGGGACGCCCGCATTCAGGAACCGCCGCACCGGCGCGATGCCCGAGGCCAGGTTACTGTTGGATGCAGCGCAGTGGGCCATATAGACGCCCCGCTCCCGCATCAGCGCGATCTCGTCGTCACTGGACCAGACACAGTGGGCCATGATCGTCGGGCAGTCCGCCCCGCCGAAGAGGCCGAATTGATCGTAGGCCCCGCCGTAGTGCTTCGTTCCCGGGCAGAGCTCCTTGACCCAGGCAATCTCCCCGAGATTTTCTGAGAGGTGGGACTGCACCGGAAGCCGGTACTGCTTTTGAATTTCCCCCAGCATCCCCATGAGCTTGTCCGAGCAGGAGGGGATGAACCGTGGCGTCAGAATGGGCTTGGTGTGGGCATAGCGCCCGTCGATGGCCGCCAGCCACCGGCGCGTCGCCTGGGCGCTGGCCTCGGCGCTGGCCTCCTGCAGGGTGGGCGCGCCGTTGCGGTCCATATTGACCTTGCCGACCATCGTCACCAGCCCAGCCTGCTCCAGCTGGTCCATCAGCGCAATCGTCGCGTCGACGTGCAGCGTGCCGAACAGACAGGCCCGGGTGTTGGGCCCCCGCAGAATATCGTGGACGAAGTGGCCGTAGGCCGTCTTGGCATAGGTAAGGTCCGCGTATTTGCTCTCCTCGGGGAAGGTATAGGTGTTCAGCCAGTCCAGCAGCTCCATATCCAGCCCGACGGAGCGGAAGCTGAACTGGGGCGCGTGCATATGCAGGTCCGTCAGCCCCGGGATGATGAGCTGGTCCGCGTAATCATACTGGGGCAGATGCCGGAATTCCTCCGGGCACTGGGCAAAGACACCCTGGGACAGCCCATCCACGCAGACCAGGTACCCGCCCCGCTGTGTGATCAGCTTGTCCCGCGCCGCCGTGTAGCAGAGATCGCCGTGGAGCACAAAAGAATGATTCGGATATTGCATCGTAAAAACTCCTTTCCTTCGTTACCGGCCGGGTGCAATGAAAAGCGCCGTAAACAGCCGTTTATAAATTTCTTTTCCAGAAATTTATAAACGGCTGTTTACGGCAACCGGTAGAGACGTCCAACCATATCATGGACCTATATAAATTCTACAAAGCGTTATGCAATTGTGCTGCTTTTATCATAGCAGCCCCGCTGCCGTTTGTCAACGGTGTGCCGCGCAGAAAAATTCCCCTGTACTTTGTGCATTTGTGACAAAAGCGCCCCGCCGGAATCGGCAGGGCGCAAGACGATGCAGGGGGAGGGAGACGTGTTAGTATTTGATCTGCTGCAGCGGGACAAGATACTCCTTGCGCCGCGCGGCCTGCTCGGCGAGGTACGACTGATCGCCGGAGGCGTGGAGCTCGTGGAGGTAATCGTGATGGTTGCTCATGATGGCCTCGTTGTTGCGGCCCAGCATCGTCATGGCGATGCTGGAGCACTGGTCCGCCGCTCGTTCCAGGTGGGTCAGCGCGTCCATAAAGACGATGCCGGACTGGATGGAACAGATGCCCTGACACAGCCGGTCTGTGTGCCGCTTTTTCAGCAGCAGGACCATATCGTCGATGACCTCCTCCAGCGGCTCGATGCGCCGGGCGGTGGCGTCGTCGTCGTGCTCCAGGGCATCGACGGTCAGCTGCAGAATCTCCAGGATGGCGGCCCCGAGGATGTCCATCTCCTGCTGGGCGCTGTCGGAGAAATGGAGCTCGGCGTCATTCAGCTTCTTTGCCATTTCGTCAAAATTCGTGGCATAGTCGCCGATGCGCTCGATATCGCGGATGCACTGCATCAGCATATTCAGCTGCCGCCTGTCCCGCTCCGTCTCGACGTTTTGGGAGAGCTCGATGAGGTAATTGTCGCACATATCCGTAAACCGGTCGATGCGATCCTCGCATTGGTAGACGTCCGTCGCACGGTCCGCGTTGTACGTCTTGAACTGTGCCAGGCTTGCGCGGACATTCTCCTTGGCCAGCGTCGCCACGGTGACGACGGCCTTCGTAATGCCCGCCAGCGCAACGGCAGGGGAGATCATCAGCTTGCGGTCCAGCGCCGCGACCTCCGGGTACTCCTCGACCTCCGGCACCGGGTCATCCTTGACGATCCGGCAGGCAATCTTGACGAGCACGTTCGTAAACGGCACAAGGAGAATGGCTGTGATCAGGTTGAACAGCGTCTGGAAATTCGCAATGACGCCGCTGTCGGCGATGGAATTCCAAAGCCCGCCGAAGGCCCCCGCCTTGCGGAGGATTTCCATGACGAGCATGAAAAGAATGGTCCCCGCGCAATTGAAGACGATGTGGACCACACCCGTCCGCTTCGCATCCTTGGAAGAGCCGATGGAACAGACCATCGCCGTCGTGACGCAGGTGCCGAGGTTGATGCCCATGATGATGGGGTAGATGAGGTTAAACGTCATGACCCCCGTCGACGAGAGCGCCTGCAAAATGCCGACCATCGCCGAAGAGCTCTGCACGATGACGGTCAAGATAAGCCCCGTAAAAATGCCAACGACGGGCATGTTGCTGAAGTAAGAGAGCAGGTCAGCAAATTTTTGCGACTCCGAAAGCGGCTCCACCGCGCTGGTCATCGCCATCAGGCCTGAGAACAGGATGCCGAAGCCCATAAAGATCATGCCGATATTTTTCGTATTGCCCTTTTTAATGAACATGACGAGGATGATACCGGCAATCAGCGCCAGCGGCGCCAGGGTCGAGGGCTTGAAGAACAGAAGCAGGACGTTGCCCCCTGCGTCGATATCCATCAGGCGGATGATCTGGGCCGTGACCGTCGTGCCAATGTTCGCGCCCATGACGATGCTGACCGCCTGCCGCAGGTTCAAAATGCCCGCGCCAATGAGACCGACCGTCAGGACGATCGTCGCCGTGGAGCTCTGGATGATGGCCGTCACGATGGTGCCGGTCAAAAGCCCAAGGACGACATTGTGGGTCAGCTTGCCCAGAAAATTCTTCAGGGCCGGGCCGGAGCCCTGTTTCAAGCCGTCGCCCATGATTTCCATGCCGTAGAGGAACATTGCCAGGCCGCCCAGCAGGGAAATGATCATCAAAACTGTACTCATAATCGCTTACCGCTCCCAAAATCCAAAGTCTAACCGAACGCAGCGCCCCAGGCGCGCAAAAAACAGCGGGGATCACGCCCATAAATTGTAATAATTATATCGGATTCGACGGGATATGACAAGGGGAAATTCAATTTTTTCCAGCCCGCCTGCCAAAGTGCCGCCACCGGAGGCGCTCAGACCAGAAGCTGCCCGTCGTGATACGCCACGCCCGCCGCGTCGCCCAGATGCCAGTAAAGATGGCCGATGGTGTCGTAGACCAGGGGGTCCAGACGCTTGGCGTCGATCTCGCCGCCCTCGCCTAAAATCTCCTCCGCGGCGCTGACATTGACGATTCTGCCCTGCAGGTGCCCCGTGGCCGCGTCGTAGGAGATGACCTCGCACTCCAGCGTCAGCGGCAGCTCCTGGAACTGGGGTGCGTCAACAAATGCGGCCTTTTCCGCGTGCAAGCCCGCTTTTTCGACCTTATTCGGGACTTCCTCGCCGGAGACGAGCCCGACATAATCGCAGGCGACGACCTGCGCCCCGACCCCGGGGCTGACGGTGAACGCGCCGGTTCGCAGCAGATTCTGCGTCGTCCGGTGCCGTGCGCCGATGCAGACGGAAATCTCTGTATTCCCGCTGATGCCGCCCCAGGCCGCGTTCATGGCGTTGGGCGTCCCGTCCTCGTTATACGTCCCCAGAATATAGACCGGCTGGGGGAGGATCAAGTGTTTTGCACCAAAATTCTTTCGCATTGCGTCAAACCTCCTGCAATTTTAGATGGGCGGCAAGAAATTTTACAAGAAAAAAATACGTTTTTCGATTTTTTCTCGTTTTGCCGCTGGTATTTTTCTCTGAACCTAGTATAATAAACAGGTCGAAAAATGTAAAGGGTAACCGGCGGCAAAATTTTCTGATTCCACCAGGAGGGCAAAACCATGAAACGGATCTTGACAGTGCAGGATATCTCCTGCGTGGGGAAGTGCTCCCTGACGGTGGCCCTGCCGGTCATCTCCGCCATGGGCGTCGAAGCGGCGGTGCTGCCGACGGCTGTCCTCTCGGCCCACTCCGTCTTCCCGGGCTTCACCTGCAAGGACCTGACGGATCAGATCGCCCCCATCGCCCGCCACTGGCGCAGCCAGGGCCTTGGATTTGACATGATCTACACCGGCTACCTCAGCTCCTTCGCCCAGATCGACCTCGTCTCCCAGCTGATCGACGACTTCAAGCGCCCCGAGACGCTGGTTTTCGTCGATCCCGCCATGGCGGACAACGGCCGCCTCTACGCCGGGTTTGACGACGCGTTTCCCAAAAAAATGGCCAGCCTCTGCGCCAAGGCAGACCTCATCGTTCCCAATATCACGGAAGCCGCACTCCTGACGGGAACGCCCTACCGCCCCCGGCAGGACAGCGCCTACGCTCGGTCCCTGCTGCTGCGCCTGGCGGACCTCGGCGCCCGCGTCAGCGTCCTGACCGGCGTCGACCTCGGCGACGGCAAGACGGGCATCCTGGGCTACGACCGGGCGCAGGATACTTTTTTCTATTATGCCCACGAGAAGGTGGAAACTATGTTCCACGGCACCGGGGATATTTTTGCCAGCACCTGCGTCGGCGCTATGGCCAGGGGCCTGGACTGGAAGCAAGCGCTGCGCCTGGCGGCAGATTACACCGCCCAATGCATCCGCGTGACCCTGGACGACCCGACCCGCCCCTGGTACGGCGTCGACTTCGAGTTGGCCCTGCCGTACCTCATCGACCGCCTAAAAAAAGCGCTGCAAACCTCGCCCCCATCGCCCACCGCACTCGTCCCCAAAACCTA
>CAUBIP010000055.1 GCA_958436045.1 uncultured Oscillospiraceae bacterium
TGAGAAAATTTGCCACAAGGACTGAGTCCGTGCTCATTCGGAAGCAGTCATCCGGCTGGAGGATCCGGATCCCGCTGTGCAGCTGCTCAAAATACGCCATACGACCACCTTCCCGCGTAGAACGCAAATGGTTTTCCAATGGCAATACAAGAAACGAGCCTATGCGCAATGCAATTGCAGCATAGGCTCGTTTGCTTTTTCTTACCGCTGTTCAATTGCCTCGGTGGGACATGCTGCAGCGCAGGAACCGCACTCAACACAAGCATCAGCATCGATGACGTACTTTCCATCAACTTCGGAGATGATGCTCAGGGGGCAGGTGTCAGCGCAGGTGCCGCACTGAACGCAAGCGTCCGTAATGAAATATGCCATTTTTGTAACCTCCAAAATAAATTGCAAAAGCTTTGCACTTTTATTCTACCATGTTTTTTGGAAAAAGCAATATCTGAATTGCGTTTCCGCCAGAAAGACCGGCGCGGTTTAAAACCGGATTTTTCCGACGACAATAGGGGGGTAAGATCTGGCACAGAGCAAGGAGGCGCGGCATATGCGGGTGAAATTTTCCTGGGCAACAGAGCGCCTGCTGCAGCAGGCGGCCTGCGAGGCCCGGGGCATGGGCCACGGCTACCTGGGCAGCGAGCATCTGCTGCTGGCGATGAGCCGCGCCCCGGAGACGACGGCTGGGCGCATCCTGCAGTGGTGCGGCGCGCCGTATACGGCGCTGGCGCCGCTCCTGCTGGCGCAGATCGGGCAAGGCTGTCCCGGCAGTTCGCTGCGACAGGGGATGACGCCGGGGGCGGCGCAGGTGTTGGGGATTGCGGCCCAGGCAGCGTCAGACCTGGGCGGCGGCCCATTGGAGCCGGTGCATCTGCTGCTGGGTGTCGGCCGACTGCCCGAGAGCGGCGCGGCGCAGCTGCTGCAGCAGTGCGGCGTCTGCCTAGACGATATTTTTACCGACGCCGTTGCAAGCCTGCGGCGACGGGAATTGGACACGGAAAAGAGGGGGATTCCTACGAGAGTATTAGATCAATTTGGCATAAACCTGCTGGAAAAGGCGGAGAAAATGGAGACGGTCATCGGCCGGGAGGCGGAGATCGCCCAGGTCATCCAGATTCTTTGCCGGAAGAACAAGAACAACCCGGCGCTGATCGGTCAGCCCGGCGTGGGCAAGACGGCCATCGTGGAGGGGCTGGCCCAGCGGATGGCCCTGGGCCATGTGCCGGAGCCGCTGCGGGGGAAACGGCTCGTCAGCGTCGACGTGGCCGGGATGGTCGCGGGGACGAAATACCGGGGCGAATTTGAAGAGCGTCTGCGGGATATGCTGGCGGAGATCCAGCGGGCGGGGAATATCATCCTTTTTGTCGATGAGATGCATACCCTGGTGGGCGCCGGAGCCGCCGAAGGTGCGATCGATGCCTCCAATATCATGAAACCGGCCCTGGGCCGGGGCCAGCTGCAGCTGATCGGCGCAACGACGCTGGAGGAGTACCGACGCTATATCGAAAAAGACGCCGCCCTGGCTCGGCGCTTCCGCAGTGTCCAGATCGCGGAGCCAAGCCAGGACCAGACGCTGCAGATTCTTCGCGGCTTGCGGCCCGGCCTGGAGCAGCACCACCGCCTGCAGATCACGGATCAGGCCCTGGAGACGGCGGTGCAGATGGCGGCGCGCTACCTGCCGGAGCATTATTTCCCGGATAAGGCGCTGGACCTGGTGGACGAGGGCGCGGCCATTGCCGCCCTGGAAGCCGCCCGGGGCGGACGGGAGCGCTTTACCAGGCAACGGGCGGCGCTGGACCGGGACCTGGGCAGTGCTCTGCAGGAGCGGCGGCTGGACCAAGCCGTCCAGCTGCAGCAGAAGTTGAGCCGCCTGGAGCAGACGATGCCCCAATATACCGTTCAGCCGCGGCATGTTGCACAGGCGGTGGCAAACCGTACCGGGATTCCGGCAGGCGAGGTCCAGGCCCAGGAGCGGCAGCGGCTGCAACAGCTGGAGCAGTTGCTGCGGGAGCGGATCGTCGGCCAAGACCAGGCGGTGCATGAGATCGCCGGGGCCGTCCGCCGGGGCCGGGCAGGGCTGGCCAGTCACAACCGGCCGGTGGCGGCGATCTTGCTGATGGGCCCCACCGGCGTGGGGAAGACGGCCCTGTGCAAGGCGCTGGCCGCCGTTGTCTTTGGCAGCGAAAAGGCGATGATCCGGCTGGATATGTCGGAGTATATGGAAAAGCATGCTGTCTCCCGGCTGGTGGGTGCGCCACCAGGCTACGTCGGCTACGAAGATGGCGGCGACCTGACGGAGAAGGTGCGCCGCAACCCCTATAGTCTTGTCCTGCTGGATGAGCTGGAGAAGGCCCACCGGGATGTGACGGGCCTGCTCCTGCAGATCTTTGACGATGGCGTTCTGACCGATAGCACCGGCCGCCGTGTGGATTTCCGCCACACCCTAATCGTCATGACCTCCAACATCGGCAGCGACCAGACCGGAAAGGGGGGCCTGGGCTTCTGCCCGGACAGCGAACCGGCCCGCCGCCAGGCCCAGTTGGAGTCGCTGTACCCGCCGGAATTTTTGGGCCGCATCGACTGCATCACCCAATTTTCCGCACTGGGGCAGGCGGAGCTGACGCAGATCGCGGCGATGCTGCTCCGGAGTCTGCAGGAGCGGGCGGCGCAGCGGCAGGTCATGCTGCAGATCAGCCCGGCGGTGGCACCGCTGCTGGCCAGCCAAAGCAGCCGGGAGCGGGCAGGCGCCCGGGGCATCCGGCACCGGCTACAGCAGGAGGTGGAGAACCCGGTGGCCGAGCAAATGCTCAGCTGCAGCGGCCGCCCCCTGGCGATCCAGGTGACCGTGGCGGAGGGACGCGTCATCCTGCGCTGATCGTGCGTTTGTTTGCAAAACAAGAAACAAATATTCGAAAAAGTGCGTGTTTTTATGAATAAAGCTTAAATTTTACTGGAATATTTTCCCAAAATCCGAATTTATGGTTGCATTTTTATTTTGAAACGGCTATACTAAAATCAAAGTGGAGCAAAATGGATGAAAAGAGATTTAAAGTGGAGCGAAGTGAAGTGAGGTGAAGCGAGATGTTCGGAAAGTACCGCCACAGTGTCGACCCGAAGGGCCGTCTGTTTGTGCCCGCTAAGCTGCGGGAGGAACTGGGCGACGCTTTCTACGTCACGCTAGGCCTGGACCACTGTGTTTCTGTTTACACGGAAGCTGCCTGGCAGCGCTGCATGGAGAAGTACAATAACCTGTCCATGTCCCAGAGCCGGGCGATGCGCCTGCTACTGGCCAACGCCGCCAAGTGCGAGCCGGATAAGCAGGGCCGCTTCCTAATCCCCACGGAGCTGCGGGACTACGCCAATATCCGGCAGAACGTGGTCTTCATCGGCCAGGGAAATCACGCAGAGATCTGGGATGCTGAAGCATACGAAGCCATGGAGGCGGAAATGCTCACGCCGGAGAACCTGGCGGCCGCCATGGAGGAATTGGGGTTCTGATGGAGTTTTCGCATCGGTCCGTCCTGCTGCAAGAGAGCATCGACGCGCTTGCGATCCGGCCGGACGGCATTTATTTAGACGGCACCTTGGGCGGCGCCGGGCACTCGCTGGAGATTGCCCGACAGCTGACAACGGGGCGCCTGATTGGCATCGACCAGGACACCGTCGCCTTGCAGGCGGCAAGCCAACGCTTGGCGCTATACCGCGACCGGATCAAACTGGTGCACGCCAATTTCCGCGCGCTGGATACCGTCCTGCATGACGCCGGGATCACCGGGGTCGACGGGATGCTGTTTGACCTGGGGGTATCTTCACCGCAGCTGGATGACAGCAGCCGGGGCTTTTCCTATATGGCGGACGCGCCCCTGGATATGCGGATGGACCGGGATGGCTGCCTGTCCGCTTATGAAATCGTCAACCAGACCCCGGAGGACGAGCTGAAGCGGATCCTATGGCGCTACGGCGAAGAGCGGTACGCGCCGCAGATCGCCGCGGCCATCGCCCACCGCCGGGCTGAGCACCCGATCGAGACGACGCTGGAGTTGGCAGAGCTTGTCCGCAGCGCAATGCCAGCGCAGGCGCGGCGGGAAAAGCAGCACCCGGCCAAGCGGACCTTCCAGGCCATCCGGATCGCCGTCAATGACGAGCTGGGCGCGGTGGAGGATATGCTGGGCAAGGCGGTCGACCTGCTGAATCCCGGCGGGCGTCTGGCCGTGATCACCTTCCACTCGTTGGAGGACCGAATCGTAAAAACAGCAATGGCGGAGGCAGCACGGGGCTGCACTTGTCCGCCGGAATTCCCGGTCTGTATCTGCGGCAAAAAGCCGCGGGTGCGCCTTGTGACGAGAAAACCGATCGTCCCGGGCGCGGCAGAGCTGGAGGAGAACCCCCGCGCCCGCAGCGCAAAGCTGCGCGTAGCGGAAAAGCTGCCGTAGGGCGGCAGAAAGGATAGGCGAGTGCCATGGCGGCGTCCCGGAAAAAGCGCAATACTGCGGCGTACCGCACAAACGGCGCAGCCGCGTATGACGTGGGCTATACTCGGTATACCTATGGCAATACGGCTCCAGCCCGAAAGTCGGCACAGAAGCCGAAGCGCCGGCCCAAGCCCCAGAAGCGGGTCCGGGCAAAGCTGACCGTTGCCCCCTTGGCGGTGGCGGGCATGCTGCTGGCAGGTCTGATGCTGCTGCTGGTCATCTGCGGCTATGTGCAGCTATATGAAGCGACGAACGAAGTCGGCCAGCTGCAAGACGAGATCGCGACCCTGCAGGAGAAAAATGACCGCCTGCAGTCGACCTATGACGAAAAAGTAGACCTCAACACCGTCGAATCCGAGGCGGCCAAGCTGGGGATGCATAAGCCGAACAGCAAGCAGTCCATCGAACTGAATCTCTCTGGCCAGGATAAGGCGGAGATCATGACGACGGAGAAGGAGAACATTCTGCAGACTGCCTGGAAGGCCATCACCGGGACGGCGAAAAAGATGATAGAATACTTCCGCTGAGCGGGACATACAGTTTGACAAAGCGCAGCCGGGCGAATGCGCCGGGCTGTGGTGTGACCGCTGGCAATCGGTGCCGCGCTGCAGCTTGCGGCGCGGCACACCGCGCAAAGATGGGGAACGACGATGGCAGGCAAAAAAACCGGAAAACGAAAATGGAATATCCGACCGGGGAAGGAAGACCCGGCTTCTAACAGGCTCTTCCTGCGCCGCACATTTTGCATTATGGCAGTGTGTGGCATTCTTCTGTTTATCCCCCTGATTATCACGCTGTTTCACATGATGATCACGAAGCATGATGTCTATGAGAGCCAGGCCATCGAGAACCAGACCCGCAGCACGACGATCAGCGCCGACCGGGGGACGATCTACGACCGAAATATGAATGTGTTGGCCTCCTCCTCCACGGTGGAAAATGTTTTCCTGGACCCGCTGGAGTTGAGTCAGGACAAGGTGGATCTCAACCAGCTGGCCCAGGATCTGGGGAAGATGCTGAATCTTGAAAAGGCCTATATTATTGAGCAGGCCTCCGATACGAAGATGCGCTACAAGGTCATCAAGCGGAAGATCTCTGAGGACCTGGCCGATGAGGTCCGGGCCTATGTGAGTGACAATAAGCTCCGGGGCGTGTACTTGGAGGCGGACTCCAAACGTACTTATCCGAATGCCTCGCTGGCGGCACAGGTCTTGGGCTTTACCAATGCAGAAAACGTCGGCTCCGAGGGCCTGGAAGCCTACTACGACGATACCCTCGAGGGCAATGCCGGGGCTGTCGTCACGACAAAGGGCAACCACGAGACGGAAATGCTCTACTCCTACGAAAAATACTACGAGGCGTCCGACGGCAGCAGCCTGGTTACGACGATCGACTCGACGGTGCAGTATTATCTTGAGAAGAACATGGAGGCCGCCATTACGAAGTACGATGTGCAGAACGGCGCGTTCGGTATCGTGATGGACGTCAACTCCGGCCAGATTCTGGCCATGGCGACGATGGGGACATATGACCCCAATAACTACCTGGAGATCTACGATACCTCCACCCAGGAAAAGCTGCAGGAGCTCTACGACGAGGCCCAAAAGGAAAAAGAGGGCAGCACCGCCCGGGAGACTCTGCTGGATGAATACGACAGCGAGGTCGTCAAGGCGCGGCTGCTCCAATGGCGCAACCGCTGCGTTTCTGACGGCTATGAGCCGGGCTCTACATTCAAATGCGTGACCCTGGCGGCGGCACTGGAGGAGGGGGCTGTGACTCTGAACGACAGCTTCTACTGCGGCGGCCAGGCCAAGATCGCAGGCCGTGACGATGTTCTCCACTGCTGGAAGAGCTCCGGCCATGGCGCGGAGGATACGGCCCAGGCGCTGCAAAACTCCTGCAACATTGCCTTTGCCGAGATCGGCATCAAGCTAGGCGGCGAGGCGCTTTACAATTATGTCGAGGCCTTTGGCCTGCTGGAAAAGACGGGCATTGACCTGCCCGGCGAGGCGTCCGGCTACTTCTTCAGTAAGGACGCTCTGGCGGACCCGAACAGCAACGCGTCGCTGACGTCAGCGGCCTTTGGCCAGACCTTTAAGATCACGCCCGTGCAGCTGGTGCGGGCGATCGCCGCGGTCGTCAACGGTGGCTATGTGCTTGAGCCGTATATCGTCAGCGAAGTGCTCGACGGCGACGGCAATGTCGTCCAGCGCAATGAGCGCAAGGTGCTGCGTCAGGCAATCAGCGCCGAAACGTCCAAAACAATGCGGGAGCTGATGGAGAGCGTCGTGACAGAGGGTACGGCGGGCAACGCGCAGGTGGCGGGCTACGCCATCGGCGGCAAGACCGGCACATCGGAAAAGATCGACGTTTTTGATGAAAACGGCAACCGGGTCGACGATAAGATCGTCTCCTTCGTTGGGGTCGCGCCCATCAATGACCCGCAGTATGTCGTCCTTGTTGCGCTGGATACGCCGTCCAACAGCTCGGGGTACTATGTCTCCGGCGGCGTTATGGCAGCCCCCACGGTGCGCGATGTGATGGCGGATATTTTGCCGTACCTCGGCGTCGGCGTGGAATATACGGATGAAAACGCTGCCAGTGTCAATATGACGATGCCTTCTGTCACGGATATGACGGAGGAGGAAGCGGCAGCGGAACTGAAGGACAACAACCTGACTTATATCGTCGTCGGCGACGGCTCGCGGGTCACGGATCAGATCCCAGCGGCGGGCGGCCAGGTGCCGGGCGGCGCCCAGGTCATTCTCTATATGGGCGAGGAAAAGCCGACGGATCTGGTAACAGTCCCCAATTTTATCGGCATGAGCGTTGCCCAGGCCAACCAGGCGATTGCCGGGACGGGCCTGTATCTGCAGTCCAAGGGCGCGAACACCGGCAGCGGAACGGTTACCGTCACGAGCCAGGATATCGAGGCTGGGGCGCAGGTCGAGCGCGGCACGCTGGTCACCGTCGAGTTTACGGATTCCAGCGCCCAGGATTAACGGGAGGATTTACGAATGAAATTAGAAAAGCTGCTCCGGAACGTACCCGTGACCACCTGCACGGCGGCGCGGGAGCTGGAGATCACCGGCGTGTGCTACGATTCGCGGCAGGTGCGGCCGGGCGACCTCTTTGTCGCTGTGCCCGGCTTTGCCGCCGATGGGCACCGGTTTATCCCCATGGCGCTGGAAAATGGCGCGGCTGCCGTGCTGTGCGAGAAGGCCCCGGCAGAAGGCGCCTATATCCAGACACCGTCGACGCGGACGGCGCTGGCGCAGGTCTCTGCCAACTGGTTTGGCGATCCGGCCAGCGGCATGAAGCTCATCGGCGTCACCGGGACAAACGGCAAGACGACGGTGACAACGGTCCTGAAAGAGGTCTTGGAGCGGACGCTCGGCGCAAAGGTCGGCCTGATCGGGACGATCCACAACGAGATCGGCGACCAGATCATCCCCACCGAGCGGACGACGCCGGAGAGCTTTGAGCTGCAGCAGCTGCTGCGCCGGATGGCCGACGCCGGGTGCCAGTATGTCATCATGGAGGTCTCCTCCCATGCCATTGCACTGGACCGGGTCGCGGGACTGCATTTTGCCGTTGGTGCGTTCACGAATCTGACGGAGGACCATCTGGATTTCCACAAAACAATGGATGATTACGCCGAGACGAAGGCCCGGCTGTTTGAACGCTGCGACGCAGCGGTCATCAATGCCGATGACCCCTACGCGCCGCGGATGCAGGCCCACGCGGCCTGCCCGGTCTGCACGACGGCGGTACACAGCCCGGCGACGCTACAGGCGCAGAATGTCAGTCTGCACGCTGACCATGTCGCGTTTGACGCGGTCCTGGGCGGGCAGCGGGCGGCGGTGACGCTGCCTATCCCCGGCGGCTTTACCGTCTACAATACGATGACGGTCATTGCCATTGCCCTGCAGCTGGGGCTGCCGCTGGAGAAAATCACGGCGGCACTGCGGCAGGTGCATTTGGTCAAGGGGCGGGTCGAGGTCGTCCCGACGCCTGGGACGGATTACACTGTTCTTATCGACTATGCCCATACGCCGGACGCGCTGGAAAACGTTCTGCGTTCCGTGCAGGGCTATTGCAAGGGCCGGGTCATCGCTGTCTTTGGCTGCGGCGGGGACCGTGATCCCATCAAGCGGCCCATTATGGGCAGGATCGGCGTAGAAAACGCGGACCTTGCCGTGATCACGTCGGACAATCCCAGGACGGAAGACCCGGAGGCCATCATCGCCGATATTCTCCGGGGCGTCGAGGGAACGCAGACACCGTATGTCGTTATCCCGGACCGGCGGGCAGCCATCCGCTGGGCCATGGATCATGCACAGAAGGATGATATCATCGTCCTGGCCGGGAAAGGCCACGAGACGTATCAAATCATCGGGACAGAGCACCGCCATTTGGATGAGCGGGAGGAAGTCGCGGCGCATCTGGCGCAGAGGGAGGCTTGAGACGGATGGCAAAATTTACGTTGCAGCAGGTGGCCGACGCGTGCGGCGGCCAGGTCGCGCCGGAGTTTGCTGCGGTCGCAGTGAACGGCGTCTGCTCCGATAGCCGGAAGCTCCGCCAGGGGCAGCTATTCATCGCCCTGAAGGGCGCGCGGTTTGACGGGCATGATTACATCCCCGAGGCCATCAAAGCCGGGGCAGCGGGTGCAATCTCGGCGCGGGAAATGCCGGGTCTGCCGGTCGTTGTTGTGCCGGATACGCTGCGGGCTTTGGGTGACCTGGCAAGGTTCTACCGGCAGTCACTGGAGATCAAGGTGATCGGCATCACCGGCAGCGTCGGCAAGACGACGACGAAGGAGATGATCGCCGGGATCCTGGAGACCGCCTTCCGCACTGCCCGGACCGAGGGCAATTACAATAACAACATCGGCCTGCCCCAGACGGTCCTGGAGATACCGGAGGATTACCAAGCGGCCGTCCTGGAACTGGGGATGAACCATTTTAATGAGATGTCCTACCTTACGTCCATCGCCCAGCCGGATATTGCCGTTATCACAAACATTGGCACGATGCACATTGAGCACCTGGGCAGCCGGGAGGGGATCCTGCAGGCAAAGCTGGAGATTCTAGAGGGTCTGCGGCCCGACGGCCGTACGGTCTTCAACGGCGACGAGCCGCTTTTGTGGAACCTCAAGGAGTACAACCGGGTGACGCCGCTGTACTTCGGCATTGAAAACGACGCCTGCGATGTTCTGGCCAAGGATGTGGAGACCGTCGACGGCGGGATGAACTTCCGGGTCCACGCTTTTGGCGATGAGATGGAGGTCTTTATCCCCGCGCCGGGGATGCATATGGTCTACAATGCCCTGGCGGCCATCAGCGTTGGCTATCTGATGGGGGTAAAACCGGCGAAGATGCAGCAGGCGCTGGCCATGTTCCGCAACGCCGGGATGCGGCAGGAGATCATAAAGCGGGACGGCTATACCGTTATCGCCGATTGCTATAACGCGGGGCCGGAGTCCATGGAAGCGGCGCTGCAGGTCCTGGCCGACACGCCGACCCAAGGGCGGCGCATTGCCGTGCTGGGGGATATGCTGGAGCTGGGCGTCTGCTCCCCGGCAGAGCACTATCGGATCGGCCGCCTGGCCGCCCAGACGGCGAACGCGCTGTTTACCTACGGGAAAATGGCCGGCCGCTATATCAGCGGTGCGGTCACCGGCGGCATGAATCAGAAGCGGGTCACAACGTATAAGACCCATGAGGAGCTGGCAGACGCCTTGAAGCGATTCGCCAAGCCCGGCGATGTGCTGCTGTTCAAGGGCAGCCGCGGGATGCGGATGGAACAGGCGCTGGAGATGTTTTTTCAGCAGGAAAAGAAGTAAGACGAAACGCCTGCACGGCGTATGCCGACAAGCGTGGGATCAGAGAGTACAGGAGGAGAGCGCATGGTACGGATCATTGTAACGATTCTCTGCGCGTTTATCGTAGGGCTTATTTTGGGGAAGGTCTATATCCCTATGCTGCACGCCCTGAAAGCGGGCCAGTCGATCCGGGAGATCGGGCCGAAGTGGCACAGCAGCAAAAACGGCACGCCGACCATCGGCGGGATCATTTTCATCACGGCGATGCTGGTATGTGTTTTTGCAGGCATCGGCAACCAGGAGGGAGATTATACGCACCTGCTGGTGCTGGCCTTTGCACTGGTATTTGGCGCCATCGGCTTTATTGACGACTTTTTCAAGGTCAAGTACAAGCGTAACCTGGGCCTGACGGCACTGCAAAAGCTGGCGCTGCAGCTGGTGGCCTCGGCGGTGTATCTGTTCGTCCTGGCAAAAATGGGCAACCTGACGTGGGACCTTTACCTGCCCTTTGCCAATACGACGGTCTATATCGCGCCGGAGGTCTATATCCTCTTTGCAGTGTTTGTCATCGTCGGCTGCGTGAACGCGGTCAATCTGACCGACGGCATCGACGGCCTGGCGACGGGCGTGACGATGCCGGTCATGCTGTTCTTCCTCATCGTCAGTGTGGCGGCGGGGCGGATGTCGCTGGCATTATTTCCCGCTTGCCTTTTGGGCGGCTTGGGTGCATTCTTATGCTATAACTTCCATCCGGCGAAGGTCTTTATGGGCGATACTGGCTCCCTTTTCCTGGGGGCGGCGGTCTGTGGGATGGCGTTCGCTCTGGATATGCCGCTGGTGCTGATCCTGGTGGGCCTTATCTATATCATCGAGACCGTCTCTGTCATGATGCAGGTGACCTATTTCAAGCTGACCCATGGGAAGCGGATATTTAAGATGACACCGATCCACCATCATTTTGAGATGTGCGGCTGGAGTGAGGTCAAGATCTTCACGGTGTTTGTCACGGTCACGGTGCTGATGTGCGCCCTGGCCTGGTGGGGTGTCTCCGGGCGGTTTTGATCGTTTGACGGCAGAAAGGAGTATTGCCATTGAAGCGCGGTAAACCGGCGATTTCGGTCGTAAAAAGTGAACCTGCGGTGCAGAGCGCGCCGCGGGAGAAAATTGAGGTGGATGAGCGCGGCCTGGCAGATACTCCCTTTCTGATCTTAACGGTACTGCTGGTGGCCATCGGCGTGATCGTGCTGTTTTCCGCCAGCTATGCAAGAGCGTATGTCGATAAGGGCAACGCGGCGTATTATTTCGTCCGCCAGGCGGGCTTTGCTGTCTCCGGGATTATAATCATGCTGGTCGTCAGCCGGATC
>CAUBIP010000056.1 GCA_958436045.1 uncultured Oscillospiraceae bacterium
TTCCTTGAACTGGTAAACCCGGAGGTGATCGAGACATCCGGTGAGCAGGACGGCATCGAGGGCTGCCTGTCCGTCCCCGGCGTGTACGGGTTTGTCAAGCGGCCCAATGTCGTAACCGTCCGCGCCCAGGACCGGGACGGCCAGTGGTTCGAGGCCACCGGCGAGGAGCTCATTGCCCGCTGCTTCTGCCACGAGTGCGACCATCTCGACGGCCACCTCTACCGGGAGAAGGTCTATCGCTACCCGACCCAGGAGGAGCTGGAAGAACTCTTTGGAGAGAGCGAGGCGGAAGCATGAAGATTGTATTTCTCGGCACGCCGGATATTGCCGCCGCCTGCCTGCAAAAAATCGTGGAGGACGGCTTTGACGTCGCCGCCGTCTACACCAAGCCAGATATGCCGAAAAACCGCGGCATGAAGCTCGCCATGAGCGACGTCAAGCAGTACGCCCTGACGCAGGATATCCCCGTCCTCCAGCCCCAGTCCTTCCGGGACCCGGCGGTGGTGGAGGAGCTGCGCGCCCTGGCACCGGATGTCATCGCCTGCGTCGCCTACGGCAAGATTTTGCCCCAGAGTGTCCTGGAGATCCCGCCCCTGGGCTGCATCAATATCCACGCCAGCGTCCTGCCGAAGCTGCGGGGCAGCGGCCCGGTCCAGTGGGCAATCCTGAACGGGGAGGAGGAGACGGGCGTCACCGCCATGTACATGGCCCCGGAGATGGACGCGGGCGATATCATCGAAATTCGCCGCACCTCCATCGACCCGGCAGAAAACGCCCAGCAGCTGCTAGACCGCCTGGCAAGGCTCGGCGCGCAGCTTCTCTCCGATACCATGGCCCAGCTGCGAGACGGCAAGATCCTCCCACGCAAAAAGCAGGACAACAGTATGGCGACCTATGCCCCCATGCTGACAAAGGCCCTTTGCCCCATCGACTGGAGAAAGACCCGCCGCCAGATCTGCGACCACGTCCGCGGCCTCGACCCGTGGCCCGTGGCGACGATGGCGCTTGCGGGCAAGCGCTTTAAAGTTTATGAAGTAGAGCCCAGCGGGACCGTGACGGCGGCCGCCCCCGGGACTCCGGTGGCGCTGACGAAGCGGGGGCTGGAGATCGCCTGCGGCGACGGCGTCCTGACTGTCCTGACCCTGCAGGCCGAGGGCGGCAAGCGGATGGCCGCGCCGGACTATTTCCGGGGCCACCCCATCACCCTCCCACCCCAGACCGGGAGCGATGCGTGACGGCGGCCCCGAGGATGGACGCCCGCGCCGTTGCCCTGCAGGCCCTCATCGCCTGCCACCGGCAGGGCGCATGGTCGGACAGCATGCTCCGAAGCCTGCTGCCCCGGGCCGGGCTCGACCGACGGGACGCCGCCCTGGCCAGCCGCCTGTGCTACAGCGTCCTGCAAAATGAGCTGCTGCTGGACTGGCAGCTTGCCCGGTTCACCAAGCTCGACCGGCTGCAGCCAGTGATCCTAGAGATCCTGCGTCTGGCCGCCTGCCAGCTTTTACTACTGGATAAAATTCCGCCCTCCGCAGCGGTCAATGAAGCCGTCAAGCAGGCCAAGCGCTATGCAAACCCCGGCGCGGCAGGCCTGGTCAACGGCGTGCTGCGCAATCTGCTGCGGGCCCTGCCGCTGCCGGAGCCGGAGGATTTGGCGACCCGCTATTCCCACCCTGCCCCCCTGGTTGCGCTGCTGCGGGAGGCATGTAACAGTGACGCAGAGCTTGAAGCCCTACTTGCCTGCGACAATACCCCGGCGCCTTTATATCTGCAATGCAACACCGTCCGCACGACGACGCAGGCCCTGCAGGCGCAGCTGGAGGAGGCCGGCATCGCCTGCCAGGCGCACCCGTGGCTGCCGGACTGCCTGACGGTCACCGGCGCGGGCGATCTTGCCGCCCTGGCGTCTTACCAGGCGGGCCTCTTCTACGTGCAGGACCCGGCGGCAAAGCTTGCCGTCCTGTGCGCCGGGCTCCGGCCCGGGATGCGCGTTTTAGACTGCTGCGCCGCCCCCGGCGGCAAGAGCTTCGCCGCCGCCATCGCGATGGAAAATACCGGCAGCATCACAAGCTGCGATATTCACGAGAAAAAAGCAAACCGCATCACCCAGGGCGCGGCCCGGATGGGCCTTTCCGCCATCTCCGCCCGGGCGCTGGACGCCCGCGCGCCCCAGCCGGATTGGCGCGGGCAGATGGACGCCGTCCTATGCGATGTGCCTTGCTCCGGCCTGGGCGTTATCCGCAAAAAGCCGGATATCCGCTATAAGGACCTGGCGCAGACAGAGCGGCTGCCCCAGCTGCAGCGGGCGATCCTGGAAAACCAGGCCCCCTATGTTCGCCCCGGCGGCGTGCTGCTCTACAGCACGTGTACGATCCTCCCCCGGGAGAATGCCGGGGTGATGGCGGCGTTTTTGGCGGATCACCCGGAATTTTTCCCTGAGCCCCTGGCGCTGCCCGCTGGCATCGCCGAGGACGCGCCCGGGATGGTCACGCTGCTGCCCCATAAGCACGGGACCGATGGCTTTTATATCTGTAAACTCAGGAGAGCACTGTGAAAGAAACGATCAAATCACTCACCCAGCCGCAGCTGAAGCAGGCGCTGCAGGCCATGGGGCAGCCGGGCTTCCGGGCCAAGCAGGTCTTCACCTGGCTGCACCGGGGCGTCCGCAGCTTCGACGAGATGACGGACCTGCCAAAGGCCCTGCGGACGCAGTTGGCCGGGCAGTATGACCTGACCGTCCCTGCCGTCGAGCGGCGGCAGGTCTCAGCCCGGGATGGGACGGTCAAATACCTCTGGCGCCTGCGGGACGGCAACTGTGTCGAGACCGTCCTGATGCGCTATCATCACGGCAATACCGTCTGCATCTCCACGGAGGTCGGCTGCCCCATGGGCTGCGCCTTCTGCGCCTCGACCCTCGGCGGCCTCGTCCGCCGCTTAGAGCCGGCGGAGATGCTGGATCAGGTGCTCTTTACCCAGCTGGATTCCGGCGTTCCCATTTCTAATATCGTCCTGATGGGCATCGGGGAGCCGCTGAATAATTATGAGAACGTGCTGCAATTTCTGCACCTGGTCAACGACCCCGACGGCCTGAACATCGGGATGCGGCATATCAGCCTTTCGACCTGCGGCCTGGTGCCGGAGATCCGGCGTCTGGCCGAGGAGAACCTGCAGCTGACGCTTTCCGTCTCCCTGCACGCGCCGCTGGACGAGGTCCGCAGCACGATCATGCCGGTCAACCGCCGGTATCCCATCGCCGCGCTGCTGGCTGCCTGCCGGGACTATTACGCAAAAACGGGCCGCCGCATCAGCTTTGAATACGCCATGATCCGCGGCGTGAATGACACGCCGGAGATGGCGGCGCATCTGATTCGCCTGCTCCACGGCCTGGCCGCCCATGTCAATCTCATCCCCCTGAACCATGTCGAGGAGAGCCCGCTCCAGCCCAGCACCCGTGCTGCTGTTGCGGCCTTCCAGGCGCTGCTGGAGCACGCCGGGATCCCGGCGACGGTCCGCCGCACCCTGGGCGGGGATATCGACGCCAGCTGCGGCCAGCTGCGGCGCAAGCACGAAAAACTGGGGAAAGGAGTACCGCAATGAACCAATGGGGACTGACCGATCGCGGCAATGTCCGCGCCCAGAACCAGGACTATTTCACCATTGTCCGCTTCTCGCCGGAGCACGCCCTGGCCGTCGTCTGCGACGGAATGGGCGGCGCAAAATCCGGCAATGTCGCCAGCCGCCTGGCAACGGATGTCTTCATCCGGGAGGTCAAGCGCACCTGGAACGCATCCTTGGACGACGACGCCCTGCGTCGGATGCTCGTCGACGCCGTGGAGCTTGCCAACCAAGCCGTCTATGAGCACGCCCAGCTCAGCGAGGACTTTTCCGGCATGGGGACGACCCTCGTCGCCGCCTTTGTCAAATCGGACCTGGCCATCGCCGTCAACGTCGGCGACAGCCGGGCGTACCTCCTCCGGGAGCAGGGCGTGACCCGGATCACGGAGGACCACTCCGTTGTCCAGCTTATGGTCCGGCGGGGGGAGATCACCGAGGAGGAGGCAAGGACCTACCCCGGCAAGAACCTCATCACCCGCGCCGTAGGGACGGAGCCCCGCGTCAGCTGCGACGTCTTCACCCTCCGGGTCGCCCCGGGTGACGCCATCCTGCTTTGCTCCGACGGGCTTTCCAACCTGCTGACGGACCAGGAGCTATTGTTTGAAGTCGTCCACGCGGTGCACAAGGAGCAATGCTGCCAGCACCTCATCGAAATCGCCAAAGACCGGGGCGCGCCGGACAACATCACCGCTGTTTTGATGCTGATCTAGCGCACCGCCGTGCAAAAACCATTCCGGCGTCCCCCGGCCGGCAACAGGGTGGAAGGGTATTTACTCGAAAGGAGCTTCTTATGGATAAATACATAGGCAGGCTGCTGGACAACCGCTATGAGATCCTCGAGGTCATTGGGACCGGCGGCATGGCCGTTGTCTACAAAGCAAAATGTCATCGCTTGAACCGCCTGGTGGCGATCAAAATATTAAAGGACGAATTTTCCAAGGACGAGGAATTCCGCCGCCGCTTCCAGGCGGAGTCCCAGTCCGTCGCGATGCTTTCGCATCCGAATATCGTCAGCGTGTACGACGTCTCCTCCTCCGGCGACATCGACTACATTGTCATGGAGCTGATCGACGGCATCACGCTGCGGCAGTATATGGAGAAGAAGGGTGTCCTCAATTGGCGGGAGACGCTGCACTTCTCCATGCAGATCGCCAAGGCCCTGGAGCACGCCCACAGCCGCGGCATTATTCACCGGGATATCAAGCCCCATAATATCATGGTCCTGAAAAATGGAAGTGTCAAGGTGACGGACTTCGGCATCGCCCGGGTCGTCTCCTCCCAGAGCACGCTGACCCGGGAGGCCCTGGGCTCGGTCCACTATATCTCCCCGGAGCAGGCCAAGGGCGGCCGGGTCGATAACCGGACGGATATCTACTCCCTGGGCGTCGTCATGTACGAAATGCTGACGGGCCGCCCGCCCTATGACGGCGAGACCCCCGTCTCCGTGGCCATTCAGCATATCAACGCTGCCGCGCCGATGCCGACCTCCATCAACCCGGCCATCCCCCGGGGCCTGGAGCAGATTACGATGCACGCCATGTGCGCGGATCTGGACCAGCGCTATGAATCGGCCACGGCGATGCTCTACGATCTGGAGGAATTCCGGAAGAACCCCCAGATGGTCTTCAGCTTCGGGCTGGATCAGGTCTCCCACGCGCGGCCGGTGAACCCGCGCCCGCGGACGACGGCAGAGGCCTACGCCGGCCAGCCTGCCCGCCGCCCCCAGACGCCACCTAGCCGACAGCAGCAGGTCCGCAAGGCCGAAGAGCGCCGCCGCCAGCAGCAGGAGGAGGCTGCTGAGCGGAAAAAGCGCCGCAATACGGCCATCGGCCTAGGCATCGCGGCGGTGGTGCTGATCGCGTTGGTTCTAATTCTTGTTGTCTCCTCCTGCTCCGGCGACAGTGCCAAGATGGTTGAGGTGCCGAATTTTTTCGGCGCGGTCTATGATGAAATCGACCCGGCGGCATACCCAGATTTTAAGATCACGCTGAAAGAGAGCGTCTTTGACGACGAGGTCGAAGAGGGCAAGGTCATAAGCCAGTCACCGGAGAGCGGCGACCAGGTCAAGGAGGGCACCGAGATCGCCCTGACCGTCAGCCTCGGTCCCAAGACGGACGAGATGCCAAAGCTCAAGGGCCAGCTTAAATCCAACGCCGAAAAGCTTTTGAAGCTACTGGACCTCAACCTGACGATCCTCTTTGACGAGGAGTACTCCGATGATGTTGAAGAAGGCCGCGTCACCCGTACCGACCCGGACGAGGGCGCGACCCTGGAGGACGGCCAGTCCGTCACCGTCTACATCAGCAAGGGCCCGGAGGAGAAGCCCGTCAAGGTCCCGAACCTCATCGGTATGACAGAAAAGCAGGCCATCGAGGCGCTGAATGCCGCCAAGCTGGATTATTCCATCGAGCGGAAGAACGACGATGCCGAGGCCGGGAAGGTCATCGGCCAGAGCGTCGACGCCGAGAAAGAAGTGGACGAGGGTACGAAGATCACCCTGACGATCTCCCTCGGCCCGGCGGAAACGCCTGAACCAGACCCAGAACCGACGCCGACGCCCGACCCGAAGCCCTCGACGGTCAGCAAGCCCGTGACCCTGACCTTTGAGGACCATACGACGACACTGAACGTCTCCGTCGTCAACTCGACGACCGGCGAGACCGTCGTCACCGGCCTGCAGGTGCAGCCCGGGACGAACACTGCCAGCGTCTATCTCCAGGGCAGCGGCACCGTCGTCTACTATGTCTATGTTGATAACACCATGTATACAGATATTACGGTGAATTTTGATGGCTGATTGGCAAATTATCCGCACCCTGAGCGGCTTTTACACCGTCAGCACCCCGGCGGGCCTGGTCGAATGCAAGGCCCGGGGGCACTTCCGCAAGGAGCACTGTACGCCCCTGGTCGGCGACGTGGCGGAGATCTCCGTCACGGGGAAGACCGGCATGGTCGAACGCCTGGCGCCCCGGCGCAACAGCTTTGTGCGTCCTGCCGTCGCGAATATCGACTGCCTCGTGCTCCTGGCCGCCAACGTGAACCCGGTGACGGACCCGTTCCTGCTGGACCGGGTCGCCGCCATCGCGGGGAACCAGAATGTTCCCGTGGCAATCTGCATCAACAAATGCGACCTTGACCCCGGCGCGCATCTGGCGGATATTTACCGCCGGGCGGGCTTTCCCACCTGGCAGGTCAGCGCTAAGACGGGGCAGGGGATGGCGGAGGTTGCCTCCTTCCTCCGGGGCAAGACCGTCGCCTTCACCGGCAACTCCGGCGTCGGCAAGAGCAGCCTGCTCAACTGCCTGGCCCCGGGGCTGGGGCTGGCTGTCGGGGAGGTCTCGGAGAAGCTGGGCCGCGGTCGGCATACGACGCGGCATGTGGAGCTATTTTCTCTGGGCGGCGGGACCTACGTCGCCGATACCCCCGGTTTTTCCTCCTTTGATACGGACCAGATGGACTTGATCCTAAAGGAGAATCTGCAATACGCCTTCCCGGATTTTGCCCCGTACCTGGGCAAATGCCAATTCCACGACTGCGCTCACCGGGCAGAGCCCGGCTGTGCCGTCCGCGCGGCGGTCGAGGCCGGGGCCATCAGTCCCAGCCGGTACGACAGCTACGCCCGCCTCTATGACAAAGCAAAGGAGATCCGCCTATGGGAGACAAAACAGCGCTGATTTTTGGCTCCGTCGCCTATCCGGACTGGCGCTTCCTTGCCCCGCTGCAGGGGCAGAATTTGACCGTCCTCTGCGCCGACGGCGGCATCCGCTGCGCTGCCCTGGCGGGCTTTGCTCCGGATTTTTACATCGGCGACGGCGACTCCGGCGGCAGCGCCCAGGGCCTGCCCGCCATCCTGCTCCCGGCGGAAAAGGACCTGACAGACCTGCAGGCCGCCTGCGAAGCGGCCATCGAACAAGGTGCGTCAAATTTGATCCTGACGGCCTGCACCGGCGGGCGGCAGGACCATCACCTGGCCAATCTACAGCTGCTGGAGACCCTTGCAAAGCGCGGCGTCCGTGCTGTGATCCTGGACCCGTGGAATGAGATCACCTATTTCTCCGCCGGGACTCGCCAGGTCCCCCGAGGCGGCTACCGGTATTTTTCCCTCCTGCCCATCACGAAGACTCTGGAGGGGCTGACAATCACCGGGGCCAAATACCCTTTGGAAAATGCTATGGCCCGCCGCGGCGACAGCCTGACTGTCTCCAATGAGGTCATCGCCGCCAGTGCTGAAATCACCCTCCGCCAAGGCGCCTGCTGGCTCATCCGCTCGGAACCGCTTGCACTGTGAATAACCGTTACAAAACCCGCTTACCCAGCTTGGGTGAGCGGGTTTTTGCATAGAGGCAGCCGGTTGCCGCATAGATTTGATGCAAAAGGGGGCATGCGTATGCGACCGTGGCAATGTGGCGGCGGCGCGATCATCTGCTTTTGCCTGGGCGTAGGGCTGCTGCTGTCGCTGCTGTTTTCCTCGCCGTTTTTGACCGGGGTGATCGGCGTCTTTCTGCTCCTGTGCGGCATTGTGCTGACGCAGCGGAAATAATCCGGTATGTTTTGGGACTGGCCCGCGTATATAACAGTAGAACATACAAGGGGTGAGTACAAATGGAGTTTGCGTTTGAAGAAAAGACGGTTTCTCATTTACAGCTGCTGGCCGAGGAGTGGCTGCGCCAGGAGGAGACGGCGGAGCTCATCGTGCCGGATTCGGAGCCAGACGCGGCGGAGGTTCTCGACTGCTTTGCCAGCTGCGTCGTGCGCAGCAAGGAGTGCCAGGCGGGCAGCGTCCTGATCTCCGGCGGCATCCAGGCCAGCCTGCTCTATCTGGCCGGGGAGGAGACGACGCCCCGGCTGCTGGAGACGTATCTGCCGTTCTCCATCAAAAAGGAGATCTCCGGCTGCGAGGCGTCGGACTTGGCACAGCTGCAGTGCCGCGTGACCCACGCCGATGGCCGCGTCCTCAACTCCCGGAAGCTGCTAGTGCGGGCCGAGATCGGGTGCGATCTGCATCTCTACCGTCCGGCGGCGGAGACGATCTACGTGCCAGACGCGTCGGACCCGCATTTGCAGCTGCACCGCCGCCAATACCCGCTGCTGCTGGACCTGGAGGCAGGGGAGAAGCTCTTTGCCATGGAGGAGGAGCCGGAGCTGCCCGCCGGGCGGCCGGACCCGACCCGCATCCTGTTCGCTCGAGCCCAGCCCAGCGTGACGGAGACGCGCCTGGCCGGCAGCCGCATGGTCTGCAAGGGTGTCGTCAGCCTGCAGGTCCTTTATGAAGCGGCGGAGGGGCAGGTGACCCGATGGGACTGCCAGCTGCCCTTCTCCCAATTCATCGACCTGGCCGGAAGCTACGAGGAGGAGACCTGCACCCTGCAGCTCCAGCTGGCCGGATGCGAGGTGACGTTAAACGGCGAGCGCCGCCTGTCCTGCGACCTGATGCTCCTGGCCCAGTGCATGGTCCGGGGCTACCGGACGCTGGAGATCGTCGACGACGCCTACTGGCTGGGCGGCAGTATGCAGGCGAAGGTCTCACCCTGCAGCATCCGCTGCCAGCTGGACCAGCAGCAGCTGAGTCAGACGGTCTATCTCGAGGTCCCGGCCCAGATGTATCTCGTCCACGACGCCCAGGTCCTGGTGGGCAGGCCCGAGGTCAGCCAGCGCGACGGGCGCACGGAGATTCGGGTGCCGGTGGCCGTCAGCTTGTGTGGGGCAGATGCCGCCGGGCATCTGTGCGGCGGCACCGCCCAAGGTGCGGCGGAGTTTTCCCAGACGGCATCGAACCTGAGCCACTGCAGCTGCGCCGCCTACGTCACCGGCGAGGTCTTCGCGACCCCCGGGGCCGACCGGGTACAGGTCCGCTTTGATTTGACCCTGCAGTGCCAGTGGCACGCCCTTTGCAGCTTCGAGTCCATCTCCGGCGGCGTCGTGCAGGCGCAGGAGGAGACGCCGGACCGCCCGTCTGTCATTCTACGGACCCTGGAGCGGGACACCAGCGTCTGGGACATCGCCAAGGCCTGCAACACGACCCAGGAGCGGCTGACGAAGGCCAACGAGCTGCAGGAGGACGTCATCCCCGCTGGGACGCTGCTGCTCCTGCCACTGGCCTGAATAGAGGAGGCACACTATGACAAGCGCAACGATTTATCAGGAGATCGCCCAGCGTACCGGCGGCGATATTTATCTCGGCGTCGTCGGCCCGGTGCGGACGGGAAAATCCACCC
Source organism: uncultured Oscillospiraceae bacterium (assembly GCA_958436045.1). Taxonomy (GTDB): domain Bacteria; phylum Bacillota; class Clostridia; order Oscillospirales; family Oscillospiraceae; genus SVMC01. Next base: position 9,828 of record CAUBIP010000056.1, read on the forward strand.
TTATCAAGCGATTTTTAGAGCAGCTGGTTCTGCCCAATATCGACGACCCCTATCGACGCCAGCGGGCCCAGGATGAGCTGCCCCAGAGCGGCTCCGGCAAGACGATCATGACCGCTGAGCCGAAATTTATCCCCGAGGAGGCCGTCACTGTCAGCCCCGACGGCACGGCGCAGCTTTCCGTCCGCATGATCGACAGCGTGGGCTATCTCATCCCCAACGCCGCCGGGGCGACGGAGGACGGCCAGACCCGCATGGTCACGACCCCCTGGGCGGACCACGAGATCCCCCTGACGGAGGCCGCCGAGCTAGGGACAAAGAAGGTCATCGCCGAGCACTGTACCGCCGGAATCGTCGTCACGACCGACGGCAGCGTCACGGAGTTCAACCGAGCCGATTATCTGGAGGCCGAGCGCCGCGCCATCACGGACCTGCAGGCCACGGGTAAGCCCTTCGTCGTCATCATCAACTCCGCCGCGCCGGAGGGGAGCGAGGCCCAGGCCCTGTGCCAGAGCCTGACGGCGGAGTACCACGCCGTCTGCCTGTGCATGAACTGCATGACGATGGAGCTGCCGCAAATCCAAACGCTGCTGCAGACGCTGCTCTACGCCTTCCCGGTCTCGGAGCTGCAATTCTTCCTGCCCGGCTGGTTCAACGCTCTGGAGCTGGAGCACGGCATGAAGCGCACCCTGTACGACGCCATGCGGGGTCTTGCCGGGGAGATCAGCCGCATCAGCCAGGCCGAGCCTGCTCTGCAGCAGCTGCTGCAGCTGCCGTCCGTCCAGGCCTGCCGCATCCGATCCATCGACCTGGGGCGGGGCGTCGTCACCTGTGAGCTTCAATGCCCCGAGGCGCTGTTTTACCAGGTCCTGGGGGAGAAATCCGGCTTTCCCATCGAAAACGACGCCCAGCTGATGCAGCTTTTGGAGGACCTTGCCAAGACGAAGGCCGCCTATGACAAGGTCGCCGACGCCCTGGAGCAGGTCCAGGCCACGGGCTACGGCGTCGTCATGCCGACGGCGGAGGAGATGGAGCTGCAGCCGCCGGAGATTGTCCGCAAGGGCGGCAGTTATGCCGTCCGCATCAAGGCCAGCGCGCCATCGATCCATATGCTGCGGGCCGATCTGCAGGCGGAGATCAACCCCATGGTCGGCGATGAAAAGCAGTCGCAAGACCTGGTGCAGTACCTCCTGGACGCCTGTGATGGCGACCCGAAAAAGCTCTGGCAGAGCAATCTCTTCGGCCGCTCGGTCTACGACCTCGTCTCCGACGGCCTGCAGACCAAGCTGCGCCACATGCCGGAGACGGCCCGCTACAAATTTAAATCCGCCCTCACCCGCATCCTCAACGACGGCAGCGGGGGGTTAATCTGTATACTACTTTGAGGATTTCAAAAATAAATTTTTGAAATCCTCTCAAATGCGACCCGCTGCGCTGGGCTCGCATTTGAAGGGGCTTGCACCCTGCTGCGCGCATAATTTTCACGCCGTTGGCGTGAAAATTCC
>CAUBIP010000057.1 GCA_958436045.1 uncultured Oscillospiraceae bacterium
GGGTCGTCAGGTACAGGTTACGCTCCAGGTTCGTGCCGTCGACGATGTTCAAAATGACATCGGGACGCTCGTGCACCAGATAGTTTCTGGCGACGACCTCTTCCAGCGTATACGGGGAAAGAGAATAGATACCCGGCAAGTCCATGATGGTCACGCCATCGTGCTTTTTCAGCTTGCCTTCCTTCTTCTCGACCGTAACGCCCGGCCAGTTGCCAACGTATTGGTTGGCGCCGGTCAGCGCGTTAAACAGTGTGGTTTTGCCGCAGTTCGGGTTGCCTGCCAGCGCGATTTTCAAGTCCATAGCTTTCACTCCACTCCTTATCAAAATTAGCTCTTGCTAACTTTTTACTAAAATAAAACGCCGTTTAGGATACTTCGATCATCTCGGCATCCGCCTTGCGGATCGAGAGCTCATAGCCGCGGACGGTGACCTCGACCGGGTCCCCCAGCGGCGCGACCTTGCGCACATAAACCTCGACGCCCTTCGTAAGACCCATGTCCATAATGCGGCGCTTGACGGCGCCTTCGCCATGCAGCTTTACGACCTTGACCGTCTCACCGACCTTCGCCTGTCGTAGCGTTTTCATTCCATAATCCTCCTTTATTTTCAGCGCAGGAATCAAACCATGATCTTCTGCGCCATCTCGTTACTGATTGCAATCCGGGCTTCCTTGACCACGACGATCACATTCCCGGCCAGCATGTTGATGACCTTCACGTTACTGCCAACGACAAAACCCAGATTTTCTAAATGCTTTTTGACTTCGGGCTTACCGCCGACTCTTTTGATGATAAGGTCTTCCCCGACATTTGCAAATGTAAGCGGTATCATAGCAGCACTTCCTTGCGTGTTCATTTAATTAGTGCAAGCTAACCTTCGTGCCAAAGAAAAGGTTAGGACTCGCTAACCACCTACAATAATACTGGCGATGCCCTGATTTGTCAAGGCATCGCCGGAAAAATTTTGCATAAAAAATCTGTTGGATCGTGCCAGGAAACTGTGTACCCCGCGCGTGCATGCCCCTGCCGGGGCCATCAGTCGATCTCATCTTCCACAGCGGGGGGTGCTTCCAGGGGCTGACCGTTCTGCATGGCCTGCCACTGCTCCTTTGTGATGAGCAGCTGCCGGGGCTTGGAGCCTTCGAAGGGGCCGACGATGCCCTTGTCCTCCATTTCGTCCACGATGCGTGCCGCCCGGGCATAGCCCAGCTTCAGCCGCCGCTGCAGCATGGAGACCGACGCTTGCCCCGTCTCCAAAATGACCTCGACGGCGGCGGGCAGCAGTTCATCCTGATAGGGCCCGTCGTCCAGTGCGCCGGAGGCTGCTGACGCGCCGTGGCTGCCCTTGCCGCTCTGCTCGGCCCGCTTGTCGATCTCGTCCATGACGTCCTGGGCGTAGACAGCGCCCTCCTCCCGGTCCTTGATAAAGCTGACGACGGCCTGGACCTCTTCGTCGGTGATAAAGCAGCTCTGGATCCGGCGGGGCCGCCCCTGGCCCAGGGGCGCATAGAGCATATCGCCCCGGCCGATGAGCTTTTCCGCGCCCAGTGTATCGAGAATAATGCGGGAGTCCACCGCCGAAGCCACGGCGAAGGCGATACGAGAGGGAATATTCGCCTTCATCAGGCCCGTGATGACATCCGACGAGGGCCGCTGCGTCGCGACAATCAGATGGATGCCTGCCGCACGGCCCATCTGGGCCACCCGGCAGATCGACTCCTCGACCTCCTTGGCGGCGACAAGCATCAAATCCGCCAATTCGTCGATGACGGCGACGATCTGGGGCATTTGATCGTAGTCCTCGCTGGTGGCGGCCAGCTTGTTGTATTCCTCTAAATTCCGCACTCCGGCGTCGGACATCATTCGGTACCGGCGCATCATCTCGGTGACGGCCCACTGCAGCGCGCCCGCCGCTTTCTTCGGGTCCGTCACGACGGGGATCAGCAGATGGGGGATGCCGTTGTAAATGCCCAGCTCGACCATCTTTGGATCGACCATGATGAGCTTGACCTCCTCCGGCGTCGCCTTATAGAGCAAGGAGATGATGATGCTGTTCATGCAGACGGATTTGCCGGAGCCTGTCGTCCCGGCGATCAGCATATGGGGCATTCGGGCGATATCGCCGACGACGCAATTGCCGCCAATGTCCTTGCCGACGGCGAAGGACAGCTTGGACTTCGCCTTGGCAAACTGCGGGCTGTCGATGACCTCCCGCAGGGAGACGGTGCTGACCAGCTTATTGGGGACCTCGATCCCGACAATGGAGATCCGGTCCGGGATGGCGGAGATGCGCACCCCCGTCGCGCCCAGCGCCAGGGCGATATCCTCCGAGAGATTCGTCAGCTTCGCCAGTTTGACGCCGCTGGCCAGCTCCAGCTCGTACCGGGTGACGGACGGGCCGCGGATGATATTGACAATGGTAGCGTCGATGTTAAAATTATGCAGCGTCTCGTCCAGGCGGGCCTTGTTCTCCCGCATCTCCTGGGTGCCGTCGACCCCGGCCTTGCCGGGGGTCAGCAGGCTCACCGGGGGATAGTGATACTGGACCGCAGGCTCCTGGCCGGAGCGCTCCAGCTGCTGGATTACCTCTTCCTTTGCCAGGGCCGCCTCCGCGCGCTCCTGCTTTTTCTGCGCCTGGAGCCGCTGGTTGACCGCCGCGACCTCCTCTTCCGAGACCGTCGGCTCCACCGCCTGCCAGGCGGGGGCAGCGGCGGGTTCCGACTGCGGCGCTTGGGCCTGCACGGGGGCCGCTTCGGTGATCTCCACCGGCTCCTCCTGGGGCAGAGACGCCAGAATGTCCACCGGTGGTTCCTCCGACTGCGCGGGAGCAAGTTCCACTTGCGGCGCTTCGACCGTTGGCTTGACCTGGGCCGCCTCTGCTGGGGCGGTCTCGCTTGCGGCAGCCTTGCTTGCCGCCTGCTTGGCCTGGGCCCGCTTTTCCAGAATAAACTCATCCGGCGACGGGACATCCCGTTTGCGGCCCCGCTTTTGGACCGGCGCGGGGGGATCGTCCACCGGCAGGTCAAAATCCGCTGCCCGCTTTTTCTGCACATGGTCAATGTGCTTCTGGGCAACATAATTGACGACGGCGGCCGCATTGTCCTGCGGCTCGGCCGGCTCGTCGTACTCCAGCTTCGGGCGGTTCTTCACCGCCTGGGCGATCCCGGCGATCGTCATATTCAGCGCGCACAGCAGGCTTAAGATCAGCAGGATCACAAAGATCAGGACCGCGCCGATCTTGCTGAAAATAAGCTCCAGCAGCATGGCAAAAAAGCCGCAGAGCAGACCGCCCGTCGTTCCGGCGATGCCGCCGCGGTAGAGGGCCGCGACCATGGAGATGCCCCAGGGGATCTCCACCGTGTCCAGAAACAGATGCGTGATCGCGCCGATGCACCCGGCCATCACAAAGCACGCCGTGACCCGCAGACGGACCGGCCGCCCGCCGTGGAACAGCAGAATGAACGTACTGAAGAAAAACGAGACCGGCAGTATGTAGAACCCGGCGTTGCCGACCAGCCCCTTGCAAACCGGCGCAAGCAGCTTCGTCGTAAACCAGGACTTGACGCCAAAAATGCTTAGGATCGTAAAAATTCCTAAAAACAGGCAGATGGCTGCGCCGATCTCCCGGCGGATGGGCTTGGCGATCTTCTCCGGGGCCTTATTTTGCTTGGCGCGCTTTTCCACCATCTGCTTGGCGGTGCTTTTTTGCGGTGCTTTTTTTGTTTGCTTGGCCATAGAGAAACTCCTTAGGTAATCAAAAACAAAAAGATGGAAAAGACTGCGGCAGCCCAGCTATAAAAGGCAAAGTGGCTCCAGCTCTTTTTCCGCGTCAATTGCCGCAGGCTCGCCAGCGCAAAGCGCGCCGCGAGGACGCAGACGATTGCTCCGGCCAAATACGCCGGCAGCCGCGCAGCGGTGACTCCTGCCACGCAGCCCTGGATGATGCGGATAATCCCAGCCCCCAGCCAGAACGGCACGGCAAGCAGGAAGGAATATTCCAAGCTGAATTCCGCCTTCGTCCCCCGGTACAGCCCCGCTGCGACCGTCAGCCCCGTCCGGGATAGGCCGGGCAGGACGCTGACAGCCTGCGCCGCGCCAATCAGAAGCGCGTCCGGCAGACGCATCTGCCGCGCGTCCTTCTCCCCGCCGGTTCGCGCTGTCGAGAGAAAGAGGGCAAAACCGCCGAGCGCCAGGAAAGCCGCCCAGACAAGGGGCTTGGTGTAAAGCGCCGCTGTCCAACGCTGCAGTAAAATTTCAAGCAGCAGCGGCAGCAGCCCGACGGCCAGCAGCAACACAAGCCTGCGGCGCTCCCGCCCAGCCTGGCGCACACTTCGATCCGCAGCACGGGCTGGCTTCTGCGAAAATGCGCGAATGATTGCAGCAAGTTCTTGCCGGTAGGCAATCAGCACCGCTGCCGCCAGCGCCAGGTCCAGCAATCCGTAGAAAAAGCGCTGCTCCGTTCGCGCCGCCGTCTGGCCCAAGACCCGTTCCAGGATCGCCATATGGGCAGACCCGGAGACCGGCAGGATCTCGGTCAGGCCCTGCACGAGCCCCCATAAAATTGCGAGTATATAAGCCATGGCGTGCCTCCGGTCTTGCAAAATGGGCGGCGTGACGCCGCACTATGCCGTATTTATAATCATAGCACAAAACCGGAGGAATTTCCATACCTTTCTTGCTTTATCGCTTTTTCCCCTTGCCGCGGCGGCCCTGGCGCTGACGGCCGATCATCCGGTGCAGGCAGCGCAGCGCGTCGCCCAGGCTGCCCAACTGGTCGATGAGCCCGCAGGCGACGGCCTCCCGCCCGTAGACGACGGTCCCGACATCCGTTGCCATCTCGCCGGTCTGCATCATATAATCCAAAAACTGCTGCCGCCGGATGCGGGAATTTGCCGTGACAAAGGTGACGATCTGCTCCTGAATCCGGTTAAAATACCGGTACGTCGGCGGCGCGCCGACAATGACGCCGTTCATCCGCACCGGGTGGATCGTCATGCTCGCCGTCGGAACGATCATCGACCGCTTGGCGCAGACGGCCAGCGGCACGCCGATGGAGTGCCCGCCGCCCAGGACGAGAGAGACCGTCGGCTTTCTCATCCCGGCAATCAGCTCGGCAATGGCCAGCCCGGCCTCGATATCGCCGCCGACGGTGTTGAGCAATAGCAGCAGCCCGTCGATGTCCTGGCTCTCCTCGATGCTGGCAAGCAGCGGCAGCACGTGCTCATATTTCGTCGTCTTGACCGTCTCCGGCAGGACCTGGTGCCCCTCGATCTGGCCGATGATCGTCAGGGTGTAGATGGTCCCCTCCGCTGTTTTCGTCGTCGCCGCGCCCAGGTCGATGATCTGCTGCAGCGCCTGCTGCTCCTGGTTCTTCTCTTCCATCCGGCCACCTCCTGTTTTTTCCTAGCATGCCCGAAATTTGATAGAATATGAAAAGCGCCAGTTAAAAACTGACGCTTTTCTGAGGAAAACAGGAATGTCTTTCTGAATTTGTTACTCTGCTGCCAGCTTTTCGCCCAGGGCGCAGCAAGCGGCCAGAGCGTCGTCGTCCGGGGCCTCGCAGCAGGTCAGGCCGTCAGCCACCAGCACGGCGCCGTCGCTCTGGCAGCGGGACTGCCAGTCCTCCATCCAGGTGCCGTCGCCCCAGCCGTAGGAGCCGAAGAGGGCGACCTTTTTGCCCTGGAGCATCGACTCGATGGACGTGAACATGGGGTCAAAGACCTCCTCTTCCAGGACCTCCGAACCCATGGCCGGGCAGCCAAAGGCCAGCGCGCTGTAGTCGTTCAGGCTGGAGGCGTCGACAGCGGAAGCCTCGATCAGCTCTGCCGCCGCGCCTGCCTGCTTGACGCCCTTGGCGACGGCTTCCGCCATTGCCTCCGTGTTGCCTGTGCCGCTCCAATAAATGATCGCAATGTTCTGCATGATACTCTTACCTTTCTATGGAAAATTCTCCACCACAGCGTCAGCTGTGATTGGTGTGCAGATTTTAGGCCCTCATAGGTTAGCTATAGCTAACCTATGAGTCACAAGATGCCGTGCCGGACGCGGCGCGCTTTGGTGCAGCTGCACCGGGCGGCGTGGGGCACGGCGATGCGGCGCTTACTTGCGCCGGGCAAACAACCCTTTCTTCTCGTAAGGCTCCTTGCGGATGCCCAGCAGCGTGTAGCCCGTCTCACCGATGCATTGGCGCAGCGCTTCCTCGCTCGGGTCTTCCTCCGTGAGCAGGACGGTCTCCTTTTTCGTGTGGGACGAAGTCACCTTTTTGACGGAGAATTTGTTGCGGATTGCCTGGTTGATATGCGCTTCGCACATTCCGCAGGCCATGCCGTCAATGTTCAGTGTGATCTTTTGCATTTTGGAAAGCTCCCTCTTGTCACCGGGGTCTTGTCTATGGTTAGTTACCGCTAACCATATGCAGTATACGCCATGCACGCCGGGATGTCAAGACCCTGTCGGTGATTTTTTCCGGGATTTTTCTATCCCACCCGGCCTAAAAAACGCAATACCGCAGAGCAGCGGGCTTGGTCAGCGCCCGCCACTCTGCGGCAAATTTTATCTGTATGGAACGCGAGACCGTTAGGCCGTCTTCACGGTGTCCGGGCGCTGACGGGGCTTGCCCTTGGCAACCCAGACCAGCAGTCCGATGCCCAGGCCTAGCGCCGCGGGCAGGATCCACCCCAGCCCGTAGCTGGAGAGCGGCAGCACACGGCCAATGGCCTGCAAAATGCCCGTCAGCTGCGGATAGTTCGGCAGCAGCGCGTTCAGGAAGTCGTAGAGCGCCGCGACCAGGGTGCAGCCCGTCACCCAGCCGTAGACGCAGCGGCTATGGCCGAAGGCATTGCCGCACAGGCCAAGTAGGATCAGCGTGATGGCCAGCGGGTACAGGAACATCAGGACGGGCAGCGAATACGCAATGATCGTATCCAGCCCCAGATTGGCGATCAGGAAGGAGACGACGCTGAAGGCCACTGCCCAAGCGCGGTACGGCAGGAATTTCGGGAAGAGCTTGCAGAACGTCTCCGCGCAGCTCGTGACGAGGCCGACGGCCGTTTTCAGGCAGGCCAGGCAGACCATGGCAGCCAGGATCATCGCGCCGGTCTTTCCAAAGTAGTGGTTCGACACCAGGGCGAAGACCTCGCCGCCGTTGTTGCAGATCTCATAAAGGCCGCGGCTCTGGGCGCCGACGACCGTCACTGCCAGATAGATCAGTGCCATCAGCAAGCAACTGAACACACCGGCCTTGATGGTATTCTTCGCGACAGCCTTGGGTTCTTGGATCCCAAGACCCCGGATGACATCGATGACGATGATGCCAAAGGCCAGGCTCGCCAGGGCGTCCATGGTGTTATACCCTTCCAGGAAGCCGGTGGAGAAGGCCTTGTCGACATAGCTGCCGTCCGGCGCAATGCTGGATATCTCCCCGATCGGATTCACCAGCGCCGCCACGACGAGGACGCCCAAGAACAGTAGAAACAGCGGATTCAGAATTTTGCCGACCCAGGTCAGGATCTTGCCCGGAAACAGGGAAAAGCCCAGGACGATCAGGAAAAATACGCCGGAGAAGATGGCAAGCGCCGCCCCCGATGCGACACCAGTGCCCAGCAGCGGCGTCACGCCGACGGTAAACGGCACCGTCGCGCAGCGCGGGATGGCGAAGAAGGGCCCAATGGTCAGATACAGCGCGCAGGTGAAGAAGACGCTATAGCCCCGGCTGACCTTGCCGGAAAGCTCAATCAGTCCATTGCTGCGGCTGATGCCCATGGCAGCCACGCCCAGCAGCGGCAGGCCGACACCGGCGATCAGAAAGCCAATGGTCGCCTGCCACATATGGCGCCCGGCCATCTGCCCCATGTAGATGGGAAAGATCAGATTCCCCGCGCCGAAGAACAGGCCGAATAGCATACTTGCGATAAAGACCAGCTCTTTTTTGCTTAACGTTGTTTTCATAAAAAAATTCCCCACTCTATTCTTTTTGATAGTAGTATTATATTGTACAAGTGAACGCTAGTCAATCAAAATTCACAAAAACAAGATAAAAAGCTCGTGAACATTTCATATTTCCTGTCGTTTAGCGCAAATTCTATCGGCAATGCATAGAATGAAGCGGGAAAACTCCCAAATTTTTTATGATCGGAGCGGTTCTATGGCAAGCTTTCAGAACTACGCCACCCTGTCCTACCAGGGCGGCACAACCAATTCCAACACCGTAACCGGGGAGCTGCGCGCCTCTCTCACCCTCACAAAGCAGGCCGTTCTCGCCACTTACGCGGCGGGCGACCGGGTCACGTATGTCCTCTCCCTTGTAAACAGCGGCACGACGGCGCTGCAGGGCCTGACCGTCACGGACGACCTGGGCGCGTACCTGCAGGGCAATGTGACCCGCACGCCCCTGACCTATACGCCGGATTCCCTGCGGCTCTATCTCGGCGGCGTTTTGCAGGCGGCCCCCGCCGTCACTGCCGGGCCGCCGCTGACGGTCGGCCCCTTTGCTCTGCCCGCCGGGGAAAATGCGCTGCTGCTCTACGAGGCCACGGCCAACGAATTTGCGCCCTTGGACGCCGACGCCAGCATCACAAATACCGCCACCGTGACCGGCGACGGCCTGGCTGCGCCGCTGACTGCTTCGGCGACAGTCACCCCGGAAAACCGGGCGCGCCTGACAATCAGCAAGGCCCTATGCCCGGCGACGGTCACGGAAAACGGGCAGCTGACGTATACGTTCGTCATCGCAAACGCCGGCAGCGCCCCGGCGACGGCAGACGACGCCATCACGCTGCGCGACACGTTCCAGCCCATCCTCCGTAACCTGACTGCCGCCTTGGACGGCGAAACACTCAGCATTGCGCAGGCAGACTACACCTACGACGAGACCACCGGCATCTTCGCCACCCTCCCCGGCCGCATCACCGTCCCGGCAGCGACGTACACTCAGGCCGAAGACGGCACCTGGGTCACGACTCCCGGCACCGCCGTCCTCACCGTCACCGGCACTGTCTGACCCCCTCCCCTGCCGCCTGGCACAGCCCGCAAGGTGGGCAAAGCGATTTGAGATAGCACCCAAACAAAAAATTAACACGCAAAATGCTTTGCATTTTGCGTGTTAATGCTAATTTTACTTGCTTTTCTTCGCCTTTTTCCGCTCTTCGGCTGCTTTTCTGCTCTCGATGGCGGCTTTTCTGGCAGCTGCTGTGGCGGTGTTGTTCGTGGAGACGGACCATTTTTCCAGCTCCATCCGGACACGGTCCGCGCTGGTCTCGATGACGATCTTTCCGTCCTTCCCGTCCTTGATGCTGACGACGTCGCCGACGATACCGCCGATGGTCGTGATATTATCGCCGACCTTCAAAGCGTCCCGCATGGCTTCGACCTTCTTCTGCTTTTTCTTTTCCGGACGAATCATCAGGAAATACATAATCGCAATGACTGCGACGAAGATCAGGATCATGCTCAGACCGCCGCCGGTCGCGGTTTCGTTGGCTAAAAATAAAGACATCATGTGTGGCCCTCCGTTGTAGAAATTATTGTTATTATATCGGGATTTCCTTAAGATTTCAAGTACTTTGCCTAAATTCTTTCCGCAAGCCGAGCAGAATATTTCGCACGGAATTGCCTGAACGTCCCCTCGTCCAGCGCTTGGCGGATGCGGGCCGTCAGTTGGTTGTAGAAATATAGATTGTGCATGACCGCAAGGCGCATGGCCAGCATCTCCTCGGCCTTGAACAGATGATGCAGATATGCCCGCGTATACCGGCGGCAGACGGGGCAGTCGCAGTCAGGGTCCAGCGGGCCATCGTCCGTTGCGTACTTGGCATTGCGCAGGTTGACCGACCCACTCCAGGTAAAGACCTTGGCGTGGCGCGCGTTCCGGGCAGGCATCACGCAGTCGAAGAAGTCGATGCCCCGGGCCACGCCTTCGATGATATTCGACGGCGTCCCGACGCCCATGAGATACCGCGTCTTCTCCTTCGGCATATGGGGCTCGATGGTCTCGATGAGCTCGTACATGAGCTCCGTCGGCTCCCCGACGGCCAGGCCGCCGATGGCGTAGCCCGGCAGGTCCAGGTCTGCGATGCGCTTCATGTTCTCGACCCGCAGATCGGCATACGTCCCGCCCTGGTTGATGCCCCAGAGCATCTGCTGGGGGTTGACCGTGTCCGGCAGCGCGTTCAGCCGGGCGTTTTCCGCCTTGCAGCGCGCCAGCCAGCGGGCCGTCCTGGCGCAGGAATCCCGGACATAGTCATAAGACGCGGGATTTTCCACGCACTCGTCAAACGCCATGGCGATATCCGACCCCAGGTTTGACTGGATCTGCATGCTCTCCTCCGGGCCCATAAAAATCTTGCGGCCGTCAATATGGGAGGAGAAATAGACGCCCTCCTCTTTAATCTTCCGCAGGCTGGCCAGGGAGAAGACCTGAAAGCCGCCGGAATCCGTCAGGATTGGGCCGTTCCAGGTCATGAATTTATGCAGGCCGCCCCGGTCGTGGACCAGGCGGTCGCCGGGCCGCAGATGCAGATGGTAGGTATTGGAAAGGGAGACCTGCGTGCCGATCTGCTCCAGATCGGCGGCGCTGAGGGCCCCTTTGATCGCGCCCTGTGTCGCGACATTCATAAAAACAGGCGTCTGCACCGTGCCGTGGGCGCAGGTAAATTCCCCCCGGCGCGCCGCCCCCTCCTGCTTGCGCAATTGAAACATAGCTTTCCCCTATCGAACGTTTTTTCGCTCCCCCTGTAGCCGGACAGGCCCGCAGCTGCAGGCGGTAGTGAAGTAATTTTATTCTAACAGACGAAGCCGCCGCAAGTCAAGGCATAGTTCTGTGAGGATGTGGGGGAACGGCCTGTTGCAATAAGTTGCACTTTTTGAATCCACAAAGGTATTTTAGCGGGTTGATTTTTGCCATTGTGCCCGTCGAATACGTCACATTTCCCCAGGCGTCGTATTCGTACGATGCGACGCGGGTGGCGGAGAGGGCTTTGTTCGCGGCGTCGTAGGTGATCTTGTACAGGCCGGTGACGTCGCCTTGCTGGTTGGTCTCGTAATAGTAGGAGTCGCCATTAAAGTCCGTCTGGCCTGCTGTTTTGGAGCGGTAGTACATCGCCAGGGGTCTGCCTGCGGCATCGTAGACGAAGTCCATCTGGTAGGCGGTGCCGCCTGCCGACCAGGACTGGCGGGCGATCTGACCGTTTTGCGTCGTGTACTGGTAGGTCGTCGTGCCGCTGGCATCGGTCACTGTCTTGCTGGTGCGGATGCCGTCGGCGCCGTAGGTGTAAGTCGCAGATTTTCCGCCGCCGGACAGGCTGGCAAGCTGGCGGCCGT
>CAUBIP010000058.1 GCA_958436045.1 uncultured Oscillospiraceae bacterium
TGCGCTTGTAAAGCCGCCTGGGAAATGGCAGAAGAAATGTTAAATCCGGCGGAAAAACTGGGCAGCGCGATCGCTTGGCGCACATCACGCTCGGTGGACTTCTTTCGGCGAAAACGGCCAAAATCTATGAGAAGAGACAAAAAATTTTTAGGACTCTCAATAAAAAAGCAAGGGCCTATTGTGCGTTTTTACAAAGCAAGCTGTCCATTTGCACAAATTCAAAATGTAAAATTAGCTATTTTAAACAATGTGAAATTGCTGTATTGACAAGCCGAAAAAACACTGCTAAAATTGCAGTATGAAAGCGGTTACATTTTAAGAGAATTTTAGATTTTATTTGGTAGAGTCAGATATTTTTGCAGCGCTGCTCCGGTAGCGGCCAGCGGTATGGCATCGGTCGGGCGCGATGGAAAGGAAGTCGTTTGCATGAAGAGTAAGATTACAGTATTTGGCAGCTTCGTCGTCGACCTGATGGCGCGGACCCCGTCGTTGCCTATCCCCGGTGAGACGGTCAAGGGCTCCATGTTCAAGATGGGCGCTGGCGGCAAGGGCTTCAATCAGTGCGTCGCGGCCCACAAGGCCGGTGCAGACGTCGTCATGTGCACGAAGCTCGGCAAGGATACCTTTGCCGACGTCGCGCTCAACACGATGACAGAGCTGAACATGCCCAAGGATTACATCTTTACGGATGATACCCTGGCGACCGGCATTGCCCTGATTCTCGTCGATGAGAACACGGCGCAGAACGAGATCGTGATTGTCTCCGGCGCCTGCGGCAACATCACGGATGCGGATATTGCCAAGGTTGCCCCGCGTATCAAGGAATCGGAGTACATCCTGCTGCAGCTGGAGGTCAATCAGGACGCCAACGAAAAGGTCGCCAAGATGGCCAAAGACGCCGGTGTCAAGGTCATTGTTAACACGGCACCGTATCAGCCCGTTACGGCAGAATTTCTCTCCGGCTGCTATCTGGTCACCCCCAACGAAGTCGAGGCAGAGCTGATGACCGGCGTGCATGTGGAGGATCTGGAATCGGCTAAGAAGGCTGCAGAAGTGTTCCGGGCCAAGGGCGTCGCCAATGTGCTGATTACCCTGGGTGGCATGGGCGTTTTCGTCTCCTCGGAAGGCCGGGAAGAGATTATCCCCGCATACCATGTCGATGCAATCGACACGACCGGTGCTGGCGACGCATTCAACGGCGGTCTGCTGGCAGCCCTGTCTGAGGGCAAGCCCCTGTGGGAAGCTGCCGCATTTGCCAACGCGCTGGCGGCCCTGTCCGTCCAGAAGCTGGGCACAACGCCCTCTATGCCGACCCGTGCGGAGATCGACGCATTTATCCAGGCACATCAGAAGTAAACCATAGTTCAGTATTTCAATGATGAAAGGAAGTCTTACATATGTTAAGAGGTATCCCGACTGAAATCAGCCCTGATCTGCTGCATGCACTGGCTTGCACCGGTCATGGTGACCTGATCGTCATTGCAGACGACTTCTATCCCCCCTACAGCAAGTCCCCCAACGCGACGACAGTCTTCTGCAAGGGCAACACGGCTGCGGAGATGGTGGATGCCATTCTGAAGCTGGTCCCGCTGGATGTCGAGTACGAAGCGCACCCGGTGGAATACATGGTCCCGGATGCGGATTCCGGCGTCACCATGGAAGGCTCCAAGGCATGGGATGATGTCATCGCCGCTGTCGAAGCCAATGGCTACAAGAAGGAATGTGTCGGCACGATCGAGCGCTCTAAATTCTATGAAAAAGCGGGCAGAGCGGCGGTCACCGTCTGCACCAGTGAGCGGCTGCCGTACGGCTGCTTTATCCTGCAAAAGGGCGTCCTGTAAGCCCATCGTTTCTGTTTGTATGTTGTTTGCAAAAGCAAATAAACATAATATTTTTAAGGAGGAACCAAAATGAAAAAGATCATTGCGTTGTTGCTGGTCATGGCCATGGTGGCTTGCCTGTTCGTGGGCTGCGACAACAAAGACGACAGCACCGGCTCTCCGGCGAATGAACCCGCGAGCACGGGCAGCGACAACCCGGATGCGGAGAACACCGCAAACGGCGGCACCTACAAGATCATTTACCTGACCCCCTCCACCGCTTCTGACTTCTGGTCCCAGGTTGAGACCGGCATTCAGCAGGCTATGAAGGACTACCAGGAACAGCTGGGTGTCACCATCAACTACGAAGTCATGGGCCCTGCTGAAGAGTCCGACGCGGAAGGCTATGTCACTGCATTTGAGAATGCAATCGCTGCACAGCCCGATGCCATCCTGACCGCTACCCTGAACATCGACCCGACCATCCCGAAGGCGAAGGAAGCCACGGACGCTGGCATCATCCTGAACTTCGTCAACTGTGGCCTGGGCAACGGCAACGACGGCGCGCACTCCGACAAGTACAACGAATTCTACTACTGCTCCAACACCACCATCGGCGAGATGGCTGCCCAGGCATTCCTGGACGCGATGGAAGCCCAGAACCTGTCCACTGAGTCCGGCACGATCGGCATGCAGATGAACATGGAAAACGCTGCTCTGAACTTCAGAATGCAGGGCTTCGCCGACTACATGGCGGAAAAGGCTCCTGGCCTGACGCTGACCGACATCCAGTACAACGGCAATGACTCCGCTGACGCACAGGCTGACGCTGAGGGCACCATTTCCGCGCACAAGGATGATCTGATCGGCATCTACGCTGGCAACAACGTCACCTGTGACGGCGTCTGCGCCGCCCTGCGTGCTGCCAACATGAACAGCGGCGTTGTCTCCGTTGGCGTCGACTCCGACGACATCGAGATCGCTGCACTGCGTGACGGCTTCCTGTCTGCAATCATTGTGCAGGACGCTTTCACCCAGGGTTACAAGACGATGGAAAATGCCATCCTGACGCTGGTCAACGGCCAGAACCCCGAGACCGAGCAGGCTGTCAATGTTCCTCCCGTTGTTGTTACTGCTGACAATATCGACAGCGAAGAGATCCAGTTCATGATGTCCCCGTACGTCAAGTAATTTAAGCAGGACACGATTACCGTATTAAGCGAACGAGGGTTCCCTGCGGCCTAAAACCGCAGGGGCCCTTCATCCTAGGGAATGGGGTGTAACATTGCAAGATACCATCATTAAAGTCGAACATGTGAGCAAATTCTATCCCGGCGTCACCGCTTTGAAGGACGTCAGCTTGGAGCTGAAAAAGGGCGAGGTTCGCGCCCTGGTCGGCGAGAATGGCGCGGGCAAATCGACCCTGATCAAATGTATCATGGGCGTGGAAAAGCCGGACGAAGGCAAGATTTCCATGAATTATGACGGCCATTGGGTCGTCAACAACAGTGCGGTAGAGGCGCAGGCCCACGGCGTGTTTGCAAACTACCAGCATGTTAATATCGCTCCCGATCTGAGCATTGCGGAGAACTACTATCTGGGCCGCCAGCCCAAGACGAAGATGGGCTTTGTGGACTGGAAAAAAATGCAGAGAGACAGCCAGGCTGTTATTGATAAATTCGATATGGGCGTGGATCCTCTGGCTAAAATTCGCGAACTCCCCATTGCTATGCAGGCAATGGTTACAATCAGTAAGATATCTGTCAATGAAGACATCCGTGTGGTAATTTTTGACGAGCCGACGGCGTTGCTGGAAAATGAAAAGGTCGAAATCCTCTTCAAATTCATTGCGGAGCTGAAGGAACAGGGCGTCAGTATTATTTACATTTCCCACCGTCTGGAAGAAATCGTTCAGATCTGCGACAGTGTTACAATCCTGAAGGATGGCGCTTATGTGGACACGCTGCCTATCGCTGAGGTCACGAAGGACTCCTTGATCCAGCAGATGGTTGGCCGTCCAATGACGGACATTTACAACATCGAGCATTTTGAACCGGGCGAAGAGCTGCTCCGTGTCGAGCACTTCTCCGATGAGAAGTATTTCAAGGACATCAGCTTCTCCCTGCACAAGGGAGAGATCGTTGGCTTTGCCGGCCTCGTCGGCGCCGGGCGCAGCGAGATCATGCGGGCACTGACAGCTGTCACAAAGCACACCGAAGGTGATGTTTACATCCACGGTGAAAAAGTCAAGCTGAAGGATCCCAGCGATGCGCTGAAGCATGGCATCGGCTTCCTGACAGAAGACCGCCGCGCCGACGGCTGCGCACTGAAGCTGGATATCAAGCGGAACATCAATATGAGCTCCTATGATATGATTAGCAAGAGCGGCATTGTCAGCCTGAAGAAGGAGACCCAACGGGCCGAGGAGTATTCTAAGAGCGTCAACGTTAAGACGCCGTCGATCTCGCAGCTAGTCGGGAATCTGTCTGGCGGCAACCAGCAGAAGGTTGTCATCGCCAAGCTGCTGTGTCGCGATCCGGAGATTCTGATCTTTGATGAACCGACCGTCGGCATCGACGTCGGTGCAAAGCAAGAGATCTTTAAACTGATCGAACGGTTGACAGCTCAGGGCCGGGGCGTGATCCTGATTTCGTCCTACCTGCCCGAAGTCATGGGCCTGTCTGACCGGCTGATCGTTATGGCCCAGGGCAAGATTACCGCGCAGTACGATAAAGAAGCCCTGAAGACCCTCACCGAAGAGGATGTCCTGCGTATGGCATCCATCGAAGATTAAGAGGAGAGAATGCTATGTCTACTACTACGAAAGTTAAGCAGCCCGGCACCTTGAGAAGACTCACGAAGCATTCTGAGTTTACCATCGGCCTGGTCGTTATCGTTCTGTTCCTGGTCGCTGCGTTCGGCACCAGCAACTTTCTGACGAAATACAACCTGATGAACCTGACAAAGCAGGGCGCCATCATCGGCGTTCTGGCTGTTGCCCAGACGTTTATCATTATCACCTCCGGCATTGATATTTCCGGCGGTGCTATCGCAGGTCTTGGCTGCATGACCATGGCTATCATGATTCGCGACGGTTCCTCGGTCGGCCTTGCCATTCTGGTGAACTTTGTGGTCTGTATCCTTTGCGGCTTCCTCAATGGCGTGATTATCTTCGACCTGAAGGTCCCGGCCATGATTGCCACCCTGGGCACTTCCACGATTTACCGCGGCATTTTGAAAATGATGTGTGCCGGTAACTCCGTTTCCTTCTTCAATGATGACGGCGTGACCTTCATCAGCCTGTTTGATAAGATCGGCAACTACGACGTGTTCGGCTTCATCCCCGTGCTGGCATGTATCTGGATTGTTGTTGCGGTCCTGGCCTTCCTGATCCTGCGGTACACGATCTTCGGCCGTGACCTGTTTGTCATCGGCTCCGGTATCGATGTTGCCCGTCTTTCCGGCGTCAAGGTCCGCAAGACCTTCTACATGGTCTACTCCCTGGCCGGCCTGATCTACGGCATCGGCTCCATGATGTTTGCTGGCCGTATTCTCCGCGCTATGCCGAACACCGGTGACGGCTACGACATGAACGCCATCGCTGCTTCCGTTATCGGCGGTGCGTCTTTGGCTGGTGGCCGCGGCGCAGTGACTGGCACCTTCGTCGGCACCTTGCTGATGGTCGTTATTCAGAACGCGGGTAAAGCGTTCTCCATCAGTGACTATATCCTGGAAGTTATGACGGGCGTCCTGATCATCATTGCTGTCGCAATGGATATGATCAAGACAAAGAAGGGCTAATTCTCAATCGAACTGGGCGCGTACAGCAGTACGCGTCCAGTAGAAAAATCCCCGCACTGCACGGGATATCCGAAGCGCGGGGTAAAGATGCAATCTATGATCTATGGAGGATTTTAACATGAAAGAAGCACTCGGTATGGTAGAGACCAGAGGCCTGATCGGCGCGATTGAAGCAGCCGATGCTATGGTTAAGGCTGCAAACGTACACCTGATTGGCAAGCAGCAGATCGGCAGCGGCCTGGTGACGGTTATGGTCCGCGGCGATGTCGGCGCAGTTAAGGCAGCGGTGGATGCCGGTGCGGCGGCGGCCAAGCGCGTTGGCGAGCTGTACGGCGTCCATGTCATTCCGCGTCCGCATAGCGACGTTGAATTCATCCTGCCGACTCTTGAAGCAAAGGCATAAGATAACTGGTACATAGCAGGTGAAACCTATGGATATTGAGGCGATTAAACGCGAAATGGAGCGCCTGCTGGCAGAGGATTTCCCTGTGGATACGGCAGCAGCTGTGTCCGGTGGAAACCAAGACGTTGCGGCACTGCCCCATTATGGCAGGATCCAAGGTGCTGATGTTATTAGCCATCTGGAGCACAGCCTCCTGAACCCGGATACGACAGTCGAGACGATCATGCGTGAGTGCGCGCTGGCGCGGCGGCTTTCCGTCGCGGCAGTCTGTGTCGCGCCATACTATGTCCCGGCGGCAAAGATCGCGCTGTCCGGTTCGACCGTTGCCTTGGGGACGGCTGTCGGCTTCCCGCACGGCTGCATGTCTGCTGCCGCGAAAATGGCTGAGCTACGGGAGTGCATGGCAAATGGCGCACAGGAGATCGACGTTGCGCTGAATAACCTGGCGCTCAAGTCACATCAGATGGACGTCGCCCGCCAGGAACTGGACGAGATGCTGGAGCTGACCAAGGGCCGCGTTCTGGTGAAAGCGGTGTTTGAGCACAGTATTTTTGACGAAGATGAAAAAGAAGCCGTTCTAAAAATGCTGAAGAGCAGCGGCGTTACTTTTATCAAGATCCAAAATATGCTCTCTGGCCACGGCGCACGCGTCGAGGACGTGCAGTATGCCGCCAGTATTCTGGGCCGCCATATCGCAATCAAGATCGACGGCGGAATCAAGACGCTCCAGCAGGCGCAGGATCTTCTAGCTGCGGGCGTGTCACGGCTCGGTTTGACGGCAACGGCAAAGATTGCCGCGGAGGCCGGTATTCACTGACCGCCGGATAGAGGAAAGGATAAAACTATGGATATCAATGAAATTATTCGCCAGGTCACCGAAGAGATTTGCGCGAAGTACGGCGCCAGCGGCGTCGCTTCCGCGAATGACGGTATGGACCCGGCGGGTATGGCGAAATATATCGACCATACCTATTTGAAGCCCGAAGCTTCCCTGGAGGACATCCGCAGGATTTGCGATGAGGCGAAAAAATACCACACTGCCAGCGTCTGTGTGAACCCTTCTTACGTGAAATTTGTCGCTGAGCAGCTGGAAGGCTCCGGCGTTACGCCCTGCTGTGTCATTGCATTTCCCTTCGGCACGAGCACGCCCGAGGCAAAAGCCTTTGAGGCCAGCGATGCTGCCAGCAATGGCGCGAAGGAAGTGGACATGGTCGTTAATGTTGGCGCCATCAAGTCCGGTGACTGGAAGCTGGTCAAACGGGATATTGAAAGCGTTGTCAACGCGGTCCGAGGCCGTGCCCTGGTCAAGGTCATCATTGAAGCCTGCCTGCTGACCGACGAAGAGAAGGTCAAGGTCTGTACCGTAGCCAAGCTTGTTGGCGCAGACTTTGTTAAGACCTCCACCGGTTACTCCACCGGCGGCGCGACGGTCGCTGATGTGGCCCTGATGCGTCAGACAGTCGGCCCGGATATGGGCGTCAAGGCGTCCGGCGGCGTGCGTACCTATGACGATGCCGTTGCCATGATCAAGGCTGGTGCAAACCGCCTGGGTGCTTCGGCCACTAAGAAAATCATCGCCGGGGATCGGGACGATCCGCATAAGTGCTGCAACTGCGGCAACTGCAAAGCTGTCTGCCCGTCCGGCAACGTCGAAATCCGCAAGAAGCTTTATTAAAAAGGCTCGACGGCAGGCGCAGTACTGTGCCTGCCGTTTTTATTTTGAGTTAGGAGAGATCGTATGAGAAGAGCTATGATTGCCGGTAACTGGAAAATGAATATGACGCCGGGCCAGACGGTCCAGTTGGTTGCCGCGCTGCGGAATATGGCCCAGGCCTCCCAGGCCGAGGTCGTTGTCTGCCCGATGACAGTCAGCCTCTTTGCTGCTGCCCAGTGCCTGAAGGGCTCAAGCATCAAGCTGGGGGCGCAGAATGTCCATTTTGAGGACAAGGGCGCCTTCACCGGTGAGTGCAACTGCGCGTCGCTGAAGGAGCTGGGCGTGGAATATGTCATCCTCGGCCACAGTGAGCGTCGTCAGTACTTCGGCGAAACGGATGAGACGGTCAATAAGAAGGTCTGCAAGGCGCTGGCCGAGGGCCTCAAGCCCATCATCTGCGTCGGCGAAAAGCCTTCGGAAAAGCAGATGGGCATCACGGAGGAGATCGTCTGCCTGCAGACGAAGGCTGCCCTGCATGGCGTGAGCCGGACACAGCTGGATGAGGTCGTCATTGCCTACGAGCCCATTTGGGCCATCGGCACTGGCATGACGGCGACACCGGAGGACGCGAACCAGACCATCCGCGCCATCCGAAACGCGATCCGTGACGTCTACGGTGACGTGGCGCAGAACATCCGCATTCTCTACGGCGGCAGCATGAACGATAAAAACGCCCGGGATCTGATGGCCCAGAGCGATATTGACGGCGGCTTGATCGGCGGCGCAAGCCTGGTGGCGGAAAAATTCGAGAAAATCGTCAACTATAACCGTTAAACGCGGCTGTTGAGGGAGAAGAGTGTATGACGATTTCAGAAATTGCCGCCAAAGCTGGTGTTTCGGCGGCGACGGTTTCCCGTGTCCTGAATGGCAAAGGCCATGTGAAGGACAGCACGCGCCAGCAGATCCTGCATGTCATCCGGCAAAATGAATATGTCCCCAGCGAGATTGCCCGAGGCCTGAGTAAAAGTGACTCCAATAATATCGGCGTCTTTGTGACGGATATTGAGAACCCCTTTTTCTCCAAGGCCGTGCGGGGAATCGCGGAAAAGGCGGATCTTTATGGGTATAATGTCTTTCTGTTTAATACGGATGAGGACCCGGAGAAGGAGCACCGCTATTTGCAGACGGTCCTCGGTCTGCGGATCAAGGGCCTGATCATCTCGCCGGTTTTTGAGACGGACGATGAGACGCGGCTGCGCCTGCAGCGGATGCAGGAGCGCGGCGTGCCGGTGGTGCTGCTGGACCGGGATATTCGCGGCCTGCCGCTGGATGGTGTTTTTTCCGAGGACGAAGAGGGAGCCTATCAGGCGGTTCGGTCGCTGATCCTGGCGGGGCACCGGCGGATCGCCATCGTCACCGGTCCGGATTATACGCGCCCCGGCAGGGAGCGGACGGCGGGATACCGCCGCGCGCTGGAGGAATTTGGCCTGCCGCTGGAGGCAGCCTATATCCGCCACGGCAATTTCCGCTCGGACCTATCGTATCTCTGCACGAAGGAGCTGCTGCATCTGCCGCAGCCGCCGACGGCGGTGTTCTGCGCCAGTAATATGACGACCATCGGCGCCCTCAAGTATCTAAGTGAGCAGCGCCTGCAGGTGGGCCGGGATATTTCCATCATCAGCTTTGACCATGTGGAATATCTTGATTGCGTGGGCTTGTCACTGACGGCGGTGGAGCGGTCCTACGATGAGATGGGCCGCCAGGCTATGGAGCTGCTGCAGAAGCAGCTGACATCAAGCGCAAAACCCGCCGGGCGGACCCGTGTCTATCAAAAGACGACGCTGGATGTGCAAGGCTCAGAGCAATTGGCGTCCTTGTCCCCGGCATCTGCCGGGCTATGACGGCGCGCCGTGCAATTGAATGCTTAAGTGAAAAAGGAAAAAACGGAATGAACGCAGCTGCGTTCGTTCCGTTTTTTATGCAAGAGGTGCCGGTGCCAGTCAATGCATTTGGTCAGTCCGCCGCCTCCATGGATGCGGCGTAAAGCTGATTCTTTGCAAGGCCCGTCTGCGCGGCGGCTTGCCGGGCTGCTTCCTTGCGAGAGAGTCCAGATGCCATCAGCTGCCGTACCAGCGTCACACCGGTCGCCAGATCCGGCGCATTCTGCAGCGTTTCCGGCGCGCCGCCGACGACCAGGACAAATTCACCCCGGGGGGCGTTTCCCTGGAAATAGGCCAGGGCGGAGGCCAGATCGAAGCGCAGGACCTCCTCGTGCAGCTTTGTTAGCTCCCGGCAGAGGCTGATGGGGCGGTCTGGGCCAAAGCAGGCAAGCAGCAGCTCCAGTGTTGCCAGCAATCTGTGGGGCGCTTCGTAGAAGATCATGGTCCGCGGCTCCGTGCGCAGCTGGTCCAGCCGGGCCTGCCGCTGCTTCTTTTGCGCTGGCAGGAACCCTTCAAAGGCGAAGCGGCCTGTCGGCAGCGCGGAGATGCTCAGGGCGGTGATCGCTGCGCAGGGGCCGGGGATCGCACAGACAGGGATCTGCGCCTGGGCCGCCAAGCGGACCAGGTCCTCTCCCGGGTCAGAGATCGCCGGGGACCCGGCGTCTGTCACCAAAGCGCAGGTCTGCCCCTGGGCGATGCGGACGATAATCTCCGGCCCGGCAGCAGCCTTGTTGTGCTCGTGATAGCTCACCAGGGGTTTATGCAGCTGCAGATGGTTCAGCAGCTTCCGGGTGACACGGGTGTCCTCGGCGGCGATAAAATCCGCTTCGGCCAGCGTCTGGCGGCAGCGGTCAGAGATATCGGACAGATTGCCGATGGGGGTGGGGACCAGATATAAAAGCGCGGCCATGGGGGTCACTCCTTGTCTAAATAATAAAGCTGGCGGTATTCCGCCGTCGGCGCGCCGTCGGGCGTGAAAAGCAGCAGGTCCGGCTCCAATGCCAGGCCGGGCTTGCCGCCCCGGCGGCTTTCGACCAGCAGCAGCGAGACCGGCGCCCCGGCGTGATGACGCACCAGGCGCATCCGTTTTGGCTCAAAGCCCGCCTGCCGCAGGCCGCACAGCAGGTCGCACAGCCGCTCCGGCCGATAGACCAGCGCCAGACGGCCTCCGGTCTTGACGAGCCACGCTGCTGCGTCCAGCAGCTGCGCCAGGGTGCAGGTTGCCTCTGACCGGGCGGCGGCAAGCAGCGGTGAAGCGGCTGCTTGCCCGCTGCCCTGGGGGAAATACGGCGGGTTGGCCACGGCGGCGTCAAAGCTGTGCTGGGGCAGAATCGTGCGGATTTGCCGTAGGTCTGCCTGCAGAATTTCAACGCGGGGCGCAAGCGCATTGCGGCGGACGCTCTCCTGCGCCGCCTGGCAGGCCAGAGGCTGCAGCTCCAGCCCGGTGATCCGGCAGTCCGGCGCGCGGCCCGCCAGCAGGAATGCGATATTCCCGCTGCCGCAGCCCAGGTCCGCA
>CAUBIP010000059.1 GCA_958436045.1 uncultured Oscillospiraceae bacterium
GCCGAGCACCGCGATGCAACCTTCACCACATGGAACTCCGGTGGAGCTGCTTCCTCGCAGCCGGGAACCTACCGCTACCGTCTCACCGTTACCGACGCCAGCGGCGGCAAGGTTATCTCCAACGAGGCGATTATTACGGTAAAAGGCAATTAGCAGGCTCTCGTCCAAGGTGCGCTCCGGCGCAAGCATGCGCATTTCTGACGATTGTAGCAGCTGATAACGGTCATCCCACAAGCTAACAGGCCACCACGCCGGCCTGCGCAGCTAATTCAGCAACCGGAGCATGCCCGATTTTTTCTTCACATATGCAAACCTACCGGCATTTCCCTCCGCTACAGTATTCCGTCCATAATCCAGAAAATGGTGCGGGGCAAGCCTTCGTCGCTTCCCCGCACCGCTTTTTTGCCACATTTTGCACTGCGTTTAGGAATCCTGAATTCCGGATAACCGCGCCAAGCGGCAGGTACGAGGTCGTACCTGCCGCTTGTCGTTCTGATTATTTCTATCGAATATGGCTTATATGGTTTGATTTATTTTTCCACAATGTTCTTGACGAACCGCATCAGGATGGACGCGACCTGGGCCCGGGTCGCATAGCCCTGGGGGTCGAGATATGTCTCGCCGTCCGATGCCAGCGTGCCGGAGACGAGGCCCTCAGCATTCGCCCAGGCCAGGGCCCTGCGGGCATAGGCGGAGATATCGTCCACATCCGGGAAGGCCGTCAGGTCCGCAACCTTATCCGTGTCGTACTTCGCATTCTGCGCGTAGCGGTAGAGGATCGCCGCCAGCTGCTCCCGGGTGATGTTCCCATCGGGGGTGAATTTCGTCTCGGATGTGCCGTAGACGATGCCTTTCTGGTTCGCCCAAATCACGGCGCTGGCGTAATACGCGTCCGCCGGGACGTCCGTGAAGTTGTTCTTGACGTCCTTCACGCCGGGGCTGCCTGCCAGGCGGTACAGGACGCTGACAAGCATCGCCCGGGTCATGGCCAGGTCCGGGGAGAAGGTCTGGTCCGACGTACCGTAGAACAGGCCGCTCTTGAGGACGAAGTCGATGCCCAGATGCGCCCAGTGGTTGCGGTCCGGCGCGTCTAGGAAGGCGTGGCTCGGGCAGCCCTCGCCACCGTCGCAGCTGCTTAGGGCGGGGATGATCGTCTCCCGTTCTGCGCCGCAGGCGGAGCAGGTCTGCAGGAGCAGGCCGGTGTGGGTCAGGGTCGGGGCCGTGACCGTCTCGCCGTCGTTCCAGGTGTGGCCGGTAGGCAGGGTGTAGTCATCCTTGTAGCTGTCGCCGCAGGTGCAGGCGTAGGTCGTGAAGCCCATTGCGGTGCAGGTAGGCTTTGTCACCTGGGGGGTGTAGCTGTGGGGGATGCGGGCGATGGGCTCCGTGTGGGTCTGGCCGCAGGAGCAGGTGTAGGTCATCTCGCCCTCGCTCGTGCAGGTGGCCGCTTTGGTGACGTTGCCGCTGCCGAATTTGTGGCCAGTGGGGGCGGTGTAGCCGTCGGTGTAGCTGCTGGCGCAGCGAGTGCAGGTGTGGGTCGTGTAGCCCGGGGCCTCGCAGGTGGGCGCCGTGACGGCGGCCTTGTAGTCATGGCCCAGGGGCGCGATATTCTCCAGCTTGGAGACATTGCCGCAGCTGCTGCATCTAAACTCCTTCACGCCGCCAGCGACGCAGGTCGCGGCGAGAATCGTCGTCTCCACATCGTGATGGCCCGTGACGGGGATGACAGTCTGCTCTTTCAGGACGGTATCGCAGTCGCCGCAGATCTCGCCGTCGGTCAGGCCCGTCGCCGTACAGGTGGCGGCGTAGCCCTCGACGGTCACCGCCCGGTGCTCGCCCGTGGCGGGGATCGGCTCGCAGCCGCTGCCGATCGCACCGCAGTTTGCGCAGATATAGCCTTCCGTCATGCCGTCCTTGGTGCAGGTGGCCGGATAGCCATCAACGTGCTCGGAATAGATATGGAACCCCAGGATGAGCCCCCCGCCAGACTCCAGACCGCAGCGGCTGCAGCGGTAACTGGAGCCCCTGCCGTTTGAGGTACAGGTCGCCGGATAGCCATGATCTACAAGGACCATATCGTGGCCCAGCTCCGCCAGCTCCTTCCGCTCCTTCTGCGCGCCGCAGTGCAGGCAGGTCTGGACCGATTCGCCGCCCTCCGTGCAGGTGGGCGCTTTGACGAACGACTCCAGATAGATATGGGACGCGGGCAGGACCTCGATGGTGAAGCTGACCGGGCTGCCATTGGATGCAGTCAATTCGATGGTATGCGTGCCCGCCGTCAGCGGCGCGTTCAAAAGCCCTGCGCCCTGGGAAATATGCACATACGGGTAGGTGATATTACTCTGCTTCTCCAGGCCGACGCACTGATAGCTGTAGAGGCCAGTGAGATCGATATAGTCCCCCTCGACATAGGTCCGCCGGACCGGCAGATCAAAGAGGGACTGATCTACATCCAGCCGGCTGCCGGAGGAAAACTGGAACAGGGGGTTCAGGCCGCTGCCGTCGCTGAGCTCTTCAAAGCCATCAAAGGCCAGATACTGCTTATAGTCGGTGTTGTTGGTGTCGGGATCATTCATGAAATCAATGAACGCCTGCTTGTTGATGGTATCGACGTTCACCGCTTCGTAGTCAAGCCACCATCTGACACTGTTGAATTTGCTGCGGAGGTCTTCGGGATAGCTGCTCCAGTATTTGTAGAGGACCCGCATCGGCGTACTGCCGTAGCCTGCCACGGAGCCAAACCGGATGCAATCCTTGTTGACACTGGTGTAATTCGAAGTCGCCTCCGGGGCTGTGGCCATCGTCGCCCAGCAAAGCTTGGGGGCGTAGTTGTAAAAAACCGTACCCGAGATGAATGTGCCCATCAGGCCGCCAGCGCATGCGCCGGTACCGCCTGTGGCTTTGATCTTCCCGGTATAGCCCTCGGACTGGGTATAGCCGCAGCGGACCAGATCCGAAAGATCGCTCGCGCCCACGAGGCCGCCTGCAACCGCCCAGCCGGGATCACCGGGATGGGCAAATTGCCCTTCATAGTCCGATACAGTGCTCTCGTGCTTTGCGGAAGCGCTGACAGAGGTATCGCGGCAGACCAAATTGGTCAGCGTCGCGTTCGCCGCACTGCCAACTACGCCACCGGCATGGCAGACACCGTAGTCGCCGTTGTGCGCCGCGCTCACGCTGCTATTCAAAACGGTGCAGTAAAGCAGGCTGCCGCCGTTGACGTATCCGGCGATGGCGCCGGCATACAGTTTCGTAGGTATTTCACTGGTGCCTTTGAAGTTGTTCTGCGCATTGATGCGTATATTTTCCACGCGCAGATTCCGCACCGTGCCGGTGACCTCGCCGAACAGACCGACGCAGCCAGCCGTACCCGTGCCGCCGGAATACAGGGTCGTGTCGATCGTACAGTTGGAGATCGTATAGCCGTTGCCGTCAAAGCTGCCGGTGAATTTCTTGATGGTACCGGCAGCCAGATTGCTGTAATCCAAATTCGCCTTCAGCACAAAGTGCTCGTCACTGTGCTGCTTGATGGAATTAAACTGCACTGCTGTCTTGACCACATAGGGATAGTCCGCCGTGCCCAAGCCCGCGGCGAAGGTGTCACCGCCTGTTTCTTCATAGACCGTGATGGTATAGGTGTGGACGGTCTGGCCGCCAAAGCTCACGTGCAGCTTTTCGGTATAAGGTCCGCTGGGGGTAACAGGGATGATGACCGTGGAGCCTTCCCCACCGCTGCTGCTTCCCCCCATTTCATCCTTTGCTTTGATGTGGACATAGTAGTCATCGTAGATCGTGAGCGTACTACCCTTCTCCACGCTCAGCTTCGCGATACCGGCAAAGGCGTCGCAGAATTCGTCATCGAAGTAGTTTTTCAGCTCCTCCGCCGGGTCCGCCAGCCAGAAGCTGCCGCCGCGCTCGGCCCCAAAGCCGTTATAATCCACCGTCCGGTTCAGGAGCGATCCTTCGCCGGTCTGATAGACCAGGGAAATGGGCGCATCGCTGTGGTAGTTACTGCGCATATCGGCCAGGATGCAGCCCGCCGTCAGCTCCACAGAGCTCCAGAGGGCGGTGATCGTGGTATCGATCTGGCCCTGGGTCAGCTTGGTGCCGAAGTCCGTCGTGTAGACACCGCCGTTTGTGTCGATGACGCCGGTCTGATACAGGGCGATGGCCTGCTCATAATAGACACCCATGACATAGGCGTAGTAGAGATAGCTGATCATATCCTGGGTGCTCTCAGCTGCCTTGGCCCGGGCGTCTTCCTCGCTCATGCCGCCATCCTTGTAGGCCAGGATATAGTACTGGGACAAAACATCGATGACGCTTCCGGGGCTCGAATAGATATACTTGCCCTGCAGATACCGGCCCAGCTTATCAACCGCCGAGTGCAGGCTGCCGCTGTATTCCACGTCCTGCAGCTGGTAGAACTGGTCGAAGAGATTCTTCTGGTACTCGTCCGACGCGCCGTTTGCCAGCATGTTCGTCATCAGCTTGTCATACTAGCTGATGCCCTCGTAGTATTCGTTGAAGAAGTCAAAGAACGTGTCGAGGTATGTACTGTATTTGAGCTCGAGCTTCGTATCCTTGATCTGCTGGCTCAGGCCCTCCATCTGCTGAGACAGGCTGCGCAGACCGTTTGAGACCGTGCTTTGCAGCTGATAGATGGCGGCGTTGTTCTTCTCCAGCTGGGAGTTGATGCTCTTGAGCTCGGCCTCCACCTGGCTCAGGTCGACCTTCTGGATGACAGTCTCCTGGGTCGAGCCCCCGGAGCTGCCGCCGAAGTCGATGCCGGTGAAGTCCGCCGCGGCATACTTGAACATCGCCAGTACGCCCTTACCGGCGCCCTTGTCGGCGTCGTTCTTGCAGGCTTTGATACAGCCGTTGACAATCGAGGTACACATCTTCAAGCCGGTCCCAATGACTGCGCCGATGACGGCGTCCGCCTGGGGCGTCATGGTAGGCACCGCAATGCCAAAAACCATGGACAGGCACAGTAGAATGCTGAGCAGCCGTTTTTTCATAGGTTCCTCCTTATTGCGCTTCCCGCGCTGTGTTCCGTGCCAGCTCCCCTTCAAAGCCCAGCTCCGCCTGGCGTACGGTGCTGGCGATGATTTTCTCCGCGGCAGACCGCAGGTCCGCCTGCACGATCTGCTCAATGACCGGCGCGTATTCCGCCGCCGGGACCTCATAGAGCCGATAACAGCAGGACAGAAACCGCCGCAGCTTTCGTTCCATCGTAAAGTACATATCACATTTGCGCGCCATAAACCCCCGGGTCACACTTGCAGAGGCAATCTCCAGCTCAAAGAAATCGTTCTCATGCGCCTGGGGCAGATACGGCCGGAAGATCTCGCAAAGCCTGCCCAGCATACTGCGGTAGATGAAATCCGACGTCGTCGGCAGCGTGTAAGCCGTGACGTACAGCTCCCGCAGAGGCTCTGACAGCTCCGTGATGTGCAGCTGCAGCGCCGTCTCCAAGCCATAGAGCAGCAGCGGGTTTTTGACCTCCGCCAGCATGCCCTCCGCCTTCTGGAATTGGCCGGTGAACATGATCTTCGTCAGCGCCAGCAAGAGTGCCTCCTTATTTTCAAAGGCGGCAAAAAAGGAGGCGGGCGACATCCCCGCCTGCCGGGCGATCTGGGCCGTCGTCGTCTTCTCGTAGCCGTGCTCTAAAAATAACGCAATGGCAGCATGCAGCATTTTATTCCGCCGGATCATCCCGCGTTCCTGCAATCCCCGCATCGGCATTCCTCCTTTGTATCTAGGCTTTGTTTCCAATTATTGACCGGAGTTCTGATTGAAGTTCCAACTTTAGTATTGACTGTAGTCAAATTATAGCATACGATTTCCCCAATTGCAATACCCGCCGCCGCATTTTCTGTAGCAAATTACAAGGAAGGATGGAAATTCCCCGTCCCACCTGCTATACTAGAAGCAGCGCGCTCCTCCGCGCGGCAAACCCGCCGCAGCCAGCCCCTTGCGGGCGGCGCAGCATTTTAACGCACAGCAGAAAGGAACGATGATTTTATGGAAAAGAGCAGAAAAACCGTCGTCGTGACCGGCGCTTCCAAGGGGCTCGGCCTTGGCATTGTGACCCGCCTGGCGCAGGAGGGGTACGACATCATCGCCCACTATAACAGCGGCGATATCACAGCGGCCCGTCAGGTCTGCGCTGACGCCGGAGTCCAGTTTACCGCCTTCCAGGCAGACCTTTCGCGTGAAGCCGAAGTCTTCGCCCTGGCAGAGAAGATCAACGCCTGCGGCGATATCTACGGCCTTGTCAACAACGCCGGCGTGTGCCTGTTTGAGGATTTCTTGGAGATTCCCATCGAGCACTACGATTTCACCTTTAACGTCAATATGAAGGCCCCGTTTATCCTGACCCAGCAGCTGGCCAAGCAGATGGTCGCCCGGGGCATCCATGGGCGCATTGTCAACTTCTCCTCCATCACCGCCGTCTCCGCCAGCGCGACCCAGGTGCATTATGGTGCGGCCAAGGGCGCCATCTCCTCCTTTACTAGGATGGCCGCCGAGGCCCTCGGCAAATACGGCATCACCGTCAACGCCGTCATGCCCGGCCCGGTCCCCACAAAGCATAATTCCGCCTACCTGGCGCAGGACGCGACCCGCACAGAGCTGTGCGGCCGCATCCCGATGGGCTCCTACGGCGACCCTGCCTATATCGCCGACGGCGTCGCCTATTTCCTCGGCGAAAAAGCCTGCTGGACCACCGGCGTCCTCCTCCCCGTCGACGGCGGCTACCTCGCCAAGTGACCCCCAGCACATCTGTAACGCACAAAAAGGAACGGCAACCGCCGTTCCTTTTTGACAATCTCTACATATTCGACGTATCAAAATGCTGCAGCCAATACTGCATAATGGCCCGGCGGGTGACGAGGCCGATAAACGCGCCCTTGTCGTCAATGACCGGCACGAAGTTCTGGTCCGACGCCGCAAAGAGCAGCGCGCTCATCTCCGTCGAGACCGGCACGGGCCGGTTGTCCCGCCGGTGGTGGATCTCCATAATGGAGTGCTCCTCCGTCTTGCGCAGGTCCATCTGGCAGAGGTCCTTCACCGCCCATAATAGGTCGCCCTCTGTCAGCGCCCCGCGGTACGCGCCGTCCCGGGAAATGATGGGGATGGCCGAATAGCCAACCTTCTGCATCTTCTCCATCGCCTGACGAATGGTATAGTCATCATATAAGTAATCACAGGAAGCCTTCGGGGTCAGAAAAAACAGGATGTTCATACGCTGCTCCTTCGCCAACGATTCCGCCCCGCTTTTTCGCGCAAAGGCGACGAAAAACAGGCGGTCATTACAAAAATAGTATAGCACACTTTCGCCGCCATTCGGTGAACGAATTGTAAACATCCCATTCCGCGCGCCAAAGCGCTGGACCTGCCCACCTGTACCGCCGGGAGAATAAGCTGGAAATAACTGCGGATAATAAGGGCGGAAACCATCCCCAAACACTGCATTTCCCCAGCGCCCGCGCCCCGAAAAATCCCCCCCCACAGCAAAAATCGCAGAAAATCAATGAGAAAGGCTTGAGAATTTATGAAGGCTACAGGTATCGTTCGCAGGATCGACGACCTCGGTCGCGTCGTCATCCCCAAAGAAATCCGCCGCACCCTGCACATCCGCGAGGGCGACCCCCTGGAAATTTATACGGAAAAGGACGGCGAGGTGATCTTTAAAAAATACTCCCCGATGGGTGATCTGCAAAATTTCGCCGTGCAGATGTGTGACGCCATTGGAAAAAATACGGGGCATATCGCCGCCGTTTCAGACCGCGACAGCATCATTGCCCTGGCCGGCGCGCCACGGCGGGAGCTTCTGGACAAACCCAACTCGGCAGATCTGGAGCAGATCATGGAGCGGCGCAAGTGCTACCGCTACACGCCGGGCAGCGCCAAGCTGCGGGCCGCCGAGACGGCCGACCGCTATCACCTTGGCATCGCCGCGCCCATCGTCTCCCAGGGCGATCTTATGGGATGCGTCATGCTGCTGATGGATGAACACGAGCAGGCCCCCGGCGAGGGCGACCAGCGCCTGGCCCAGACCGTCGCCGGATTTTTGGCAAAGCAGATGGAGAATTAAGCTGTGCAGCATTGTGGCCCGCTTGCCGCAGTGCTGCATTTTTCCTGCACTGCACTCCTCAAAATCTACATATTTTGCAAAAATATACCTGGAGCCGAAATAAAATTTGCCACGCCTTTTAAAGTATGGTATAATTGTCATATGGAGAAAAGAGCGAATTATTACGTCAGCACGAAAGACGTGCTGATCTGGCTCGCGACTTTGCTATTTGTCTGCTCGGCAGGCTTCCGCATCGCATATTTCTGCCAGAAAGGAGCAGATACAACGACGGTGTGGTTCCAGATCGTCCTGCCGGTCATAGCGACGCTGCTTTACGCCGCGATCCTTCTGTTTGATGGGAGGGAGCATTTCTACCGGACTGCCTTCCCCCTGTTTTTGATCGTGATCTATCTTGCCCAGCACACGCTGGCCTCCGGGATGCACAAGCAATTTGTGCTGGTCCACTGGATCGTCTATCTGGCGCTTTGGGTCCTGTACCGGCAGGTCACCGCAGGGTATTACCGCCGGGTTGCCCTGCTCTGGGTCGTCTTCCTGGGTGTCAGCGCATACTTTGTATACGAGACGAAGGCTTTTTACCTCGCCGGTGTCTCCCCGCTGCAATACCTGATGAAGCTCCCGGACCTGATGTTCTCCCTGGGCGTCTTCTTCACCTGCCTTTCCATCCGCACCCATACGGACAGCCTGTATCACCCCACCTGGGGCGACCGCAGCGACGGCCGCCGTCTGCGCACCCTCTCCCCCATGGCCCAGGTCACGACCTATATCATGCCCGACCGCAACGGCGCCTCGAATTTTATCCGCGACAGCATCGAGATCAGCGCCCTGGAGCGCTATATCCGGGAAAAGCGCAAGGCAGGTCTGCCCGGCTTCGGCATCACGGAGGCGATCATGGCGGCCTATGTCCGCTGCATCGCCCGCTACCCGGGCTGCAACCGCTTTCTCTCCGGACAGAAGGTCTATGCCCGGGGCAATGATATCCAGGTTTGCATGGTTGTCAAAAAGGAAATGCGGACAGACGCTCCAGATACGGTCATTAAGCTACACCTGACTCCGACCGATACCGTCGAGGAGATTTATCACAAATTCCGCAGTGCCGTCGCCGAAACGCAAAACGAAGCAGCGGATAGTTTCTTCGACTGCGTCGCCGGCGCCCTGTCGACCATCCCCGGCGTCTTTTTAAAATTCACCGTCTGGTTCCTAAAAATGCTGGACTATTTCGGCCTGCTGCCCAAGGTCCTGCTGGAGGTCAGCCCGTTCCACGGCTCGATCTTCTTCACCTCCATGGGCTCTCTGGGGATCCCGCCGGTGTTCCACCACCTCTACGACTTTGGCAACCTGCCGGTGTTCTGCGCCTTCGGCTGCAAGCGCCGGGTCCTGGAGCCACAGCAGGACGGCACCCTCGCCGTGCGCCGCTATGTCGACTACACCTTCAATTTAGACGAGCGCACCGTCGACGGCTTCTACTATGCCGAGGCCCTGAAATACTTCCGCCGCCTCCTGAAAGAACCCACCCGCCTGGAAGAGCCCATCGAAGTCCAGCGGGATATTGATTGAAGGATACATTAGAAATAGAACCGAAATAAACTGCAAAGACGTGCTGCGGCAAATACGCAGCACGTCTTTGTGATTTCCATTCAATTTTCTTCTAATTCCAGCAGCCGGGCCAGCTTAGCGCGCTGCTGGGACGTCAGATTTCGCTCTTTTGCGGCTTCTGCAAAATGCTTCTTCCCTTTGATCGTGATCGCCTCCGGCGGAAACAGTGCCTTGATCTCCTGCATCCGGTCCAGCAGTGACAGCGGCGGACGCCGGGGCTTTGATTTCTTCTTTTTTCCCACAGCGCCCCCCCTGTTTTGCCGCCGTTATTCTAGATCAAACATTAAACAGGAAGTTGACCACGTCGCCGTCCTGCATGACGTACTCCTTGCCTTCGCTGCGGAGCAGGCCCTTGGCCCGGGCTGCGGCCAGGGTCTGGCACGCCTGCAGATCGTCAAAGGCGACGACCTCGGCGCGGATAAAGCCCCGCTCAAAGTCCGTGTGGATCTTGCCCGCCGCCTGGGGCGCCTTCGTCCCCTTGCGGATCGTCCAGGCGCGGCATTCGTCACTGCCAGCCGTCAGGAACGAGATCAGGCCCAGCAGCGCGTAGCTCCGCTGGATGAGCAGGTCCAGGCCAGAGGTCTGCAGGCCCAGTTCCTCCATGAACATCGCTTTTTCCTCCGGGTCGTCCAACTCGGCAATATCCGCCTCCAGCTTCGCGCAGATGGGCAGCACCTGGCTCCCCTCCGCCTCCGCCAGCTCCGCCACCTGGCGGAAATAGGCGACAGACTCCGGTGCGGCGACGTCGTCCTCCGAGAGGTTGGCGGCGTAGATCGTCTTTTTCAGTGTCAGCAGATCCGAGGTGGCGATGAGGGCCATTTCCTCTGGGCTTCCGTCAAAGGTCCGGGCCAGCTTGCCGCCGCTCATATGCTCCTTCAGCGCGCCGAAGACATCCAGTTCCTTCTGGAAGCTCTTATTGCCGCTCTTGAGGCCTTTCTGCGCCTTTTCCAGCCGCCGGTCGATCATTTCCAGGTCCGCCATGATGAGCTCCAGGTTGATAATATCAATATCCCGCAGCGGATCCGTGCTGCCCTCGACATGGGTCACATTCGCATTATCAAAGCAGCGGACGACATGGACGATGGCATCCGTATTGCGGATGTTAGAGAGGAATTTATTCCCCAGACCCTCGCCCTGGCTCGCGCCCTTGACCAGCCCCGCGATATCGACAAATTCGATGACCGCCGGCGTAAACTTCTTCGGCTGGTACTGATCTCGCAGCCACTCCAGCCGCTGATCCGGCACCGCGACCATCCCCACATTCGGGTCGATGGTGCAAAACGCATAATTATCCGCCGGGACCCCGGCATTGGTGATCGCATTAAACAAAGTAGACTTCCCCACATTTGGCAGCCCGACGATACCTAATTTCATTTGTACTCATTCTCCTTCGATTTTCCTTGATTTTC
>CAUBIP010000060.1 GCA_958436045.1 uncultured Oscillospiraceae bacterium
CGGCGGCATCCCGCTTCTGCTCGGCGCAGGCCAGGCTAAACCGTTCCAGCCCCGCCACGCAGCCCGTCCGGAACGACGGCAGGTCGCTCCCGCACTGCTCGATCTCTCCCGCGCCGAGATGGGCCTTGGCATAGTCCTGCTTGCCCATATAAGCGCCGCCAAAAACCAGCGTCATAGTATACCTCCCAGCCAAATCAGAACCGCCAGCGCCAAAACGCCGCCCAGTTCGCCACGCGTGATGGCAAAGCCGGAGATATCCCCCGACATGCCGCCCAACTGCTTCACCCCGAAGCACACATTCAAAAGCGCCACCGCCGCCGCCACCGCGACACTGAAGCCCGGCAGCCCAAACAGCACCACTGGCAGCAGCATGCTGGCGGCCAACGTCACAAACAGCGCCGTGTAGTGGCCCTTGTGATAAAGATTTTCCTTTCCGGCATACTGGCTCGTCTGCATCGGGGCCATCGTCGCCACGGCCAGGGCCGTAATACAGCGGGGCGCCACCGGCAGAAAGATCAGCAGCCACGGCTCTGCCGTCGCCTCTGTCATCGCCCCGGCAAAGACCAGCAGGTACAGCGCCAGATGGACGACGGCAAAGGCCCCACAGTGGGAGTCCTTCAAAATTTTCTTCCGCGTCTCCAAATCCCGGCGGGAATAGATGGCGTCGCAGCAATCCATAAACCCATCCAGGTGGATAAACCCTGTCAGCAGCAGCGGCAGCGCCGTCAGCAGCGCCCCCGCCAGAACGCCGGAAAAGCCGATGCGCCGCAGCAGCCAGCAGGCAACCGCCCAGATCGCGCCGATGATCGCGCCGACCCAGGGGAAACACACCAGCATCCGCGCCCGCAGCCGCTCATCCCAACGCCTTACCGGAAACGGGATGGCGCAGAACATGCCAAAGGCCATGGAAAAGGCCGTGATCCAACCCATATTACAGCGCTCCTTTCCAGCAGATCGGAAAATCCGCTGTGACCTCTACGGCCACATCGCAGGCCGACGCGGCCCGGCGGCAGATCAGACCCAGGCCCGCACAATAGCCCTGCGTCCAGGCGTCAAAGCGCCGGGCATCGGAATAAAGATCGTCCGAGACGATGACGAGCTTCCGGCAGCGGGCGCAGAGCGTCTCAATGTCCCGCGCCAGCTGCGCCGGGGCGTCCTTGCAGAAGCTGCCGTCTCTTGGAAACATGACATTCGTCAGCAGTGCCGTGACCGAGTCCAGCAGGAAGCTCCCCGCCGGGTCGCAGCCCTCCAGGCCGCCCAGGAGCGATGTGCCACATTCAACGGTCGTAAAGCCCCAGCCCGCCCGCTCCTGCAGATGGCGGCGGATGCGGGCCTGGTCCTCCTCGTCCCGGGGGATCATCGTCGCAATATAATACAGCGGGCCACCGGCGGCCATATCCCGCGCCAGGCGCTGGCCCAGCATGGATTTCCCGCTCTTCGAGCCGCCGGAGAGAAAGTACCTCACGGGGCCTCCCGGTCGACGGTGAAGGAGTCGTTGGCGCGGATCTCGTCGAGATAGCCGTCGTCAATGGCGCCCTCGGCAAAGGTCGCCATCTCGTTGATGACCGCGCAGGCCGCGTCCATGACCCGGAAGGCGACGGTGCAGCCGCTGCCCTCCCCCAGGCGCATGCCCAAAACAAGCCACGGCTCCAGCCCCAGCTCCTTCTCTGCAAGCTGATAGCCGATCTCATAGGATTCGTGGGACGCGAAGAAATAATCCCGCGCCGCGCCGCACAAGCGCGCCGCGCACAGGGCGGCGACGACAGAGATAAACCCATCAATGACCACCGGTACCCGGTTCTTCGCGCAGCCCAAAAAGACGCCGCACATGGCGCACAGGTCAAAGCCGCCAACCTTCTGCAGCACATCCACCGGGTCCGCCGCGTTGGGCCGGTGCTTTTCCAGCGCCTCGGCGATGACCTGCTTTTTCCGGCGGAAGCCCTCGTCGTTCACGCCGCCGCCGCGCCCGGTGACATCCGCCACCGCCGCGCCCGTCAGCGCGCACAGGACGGCGGACGATGTCGTCGTATTGCCAATGCCCATCTCGCCGACGCCGACGGCTGTGACATGGTCCGCCGCCGCCTGGTCCGCCAGCTCGATGCCCACCAGGATCGCCTGCAGCGCCTGCTGGCGCGTCATCGCAGGCGCTAAGTAAAGGTCCCGCGTGCCCATGGCGATCTTCCGGTCCAGGACCTTCGGGTCCCGGATGACGGCGTTCACACCCATGTCCACGACGACGACCTCATCGCCAAAGTGCTTGGCCAGGCACGAAGCCCCGGTCTTGCCCCGGGTCAGGTTCAGCGTCTGCGCCAGGGTCACCGACTGGGGCGCACAGGCCACGCCCTCGGCCACGACACCATTGTCCGCGCACAGGACGATGATGCGGCACCGGTCCATTTTGTTATGGACCCGCCCCGTCATCCCCGCCAGGCGGATGGAGATATCCTCCAGCTTGCCCAGGGAGCCGGGGGGCTTGGCCAGCTGCGCCTGGCGCTGCCGTGCCTCCTCCATAACGGCCTCGTCCGCCGGTTTGATGCCCGCCAGGCACTGGGCCAGCGCGCGCTCCAGCTCGGGGACAGTTTTTGTGATTGTCATCATAGGTAGCCTTCTTTCTCCAGCCATTGCATGGAATCGCTGCAGTTCATATTTTCAATCGTCATCGTCGCATCGGGGGCGTTCTCGTTCAGCCAGTCCAGCGTCTCGGCCATCGGGATCGTGCCCTCGTTCAGGGGGCTGTGCAGGTCCCACTTGCCATCGTTGTTGTGTAGATGGACATGGCGCAGGTAGGGCCGAAACGCTTCGAGCCATTGTTCTAGCGTCGCCTCGCCCCGGGCGCAGTTGGCGTGCCCGATATCCAGGCACAGCCGCAGCCGCGGGTCATCGACCTTCCGGACGACCCGCACCATGGAATCCGGCGCCGGGTCCATCACGTTTTCCAGCACGAGCTCCGTTCCCTCCGGCAGCCGCGGCAGCAGCTCCCGCCAGAATTTGATGCTCTCTTCCTCATACCAGTGGGGAAAATAGACCTGCGGGATAAACCCCGAGTGCAGCACGACCCGCCGCGCCCCGTACTGGGCCGCCAGCCGCGCCGCCTGCAAATACCGCTCCATGCTCACCTGGCGCACCTTCGGGTCGATGCTGCAGGGTGAGAGCTCTGCAAAGGGCCCGTGGAACACGAATCGGCCGGCGGACTTCATCTTGATCCGCACATTGCTATCAAAAATCGGGAACAACTCCCCGTCCATATTCATCGCCGCACAAAACTCCGCGATCTCCAGGCCGACGCCATAGGCCGCCGCCTGCTCGTAATCGTCATCCGCTATGGTGGAAAGGTACAGCTTGTCGCGAATCGACTTCAATCAGATCCCTGCTTTCTTTCTTTACATCGCCGCCGCAGCGGCGCATTTATTTTACCACGGATCGCGGGAAAAGAAAATACATTTTTCTCCCGCCCCCGGCTCAGAAAATCTCCCGGGCCGCCTGCAAAATACGCTCGATCTCAGCATCCGTATGCGCCGCCGAGAGGAACATCGCCTCAAACTGGCTGGGCGCAGTGTAAATGCCCCGGGCCAGCAGTCCCCGGTACCACTGGGCAAACCGGCCGGTATCAGCCTGCCTTGCCTGAGCATACCCGGTGACAGGCTCCTGCGTGAAAAACACTGTCAGCACCGAGCCGACCCGGTTCACCTGGACCGGCACGCGCCGCAGCGCCTCCCGCAGCCCCGCCTGGAGCAGTGCGCCCCGGCGCTCTAATTCGGTGTAGATCGACGGCGTGCGCTCCAGAATCCGCAGCTGCGCCAGCCCCGCCGCCATCGCCACAGGGTTGCCGGAGAGCGTCCCCGCCTGGTAGACAGGGCCCAGGGGCGCGACCTGCTCCAGAAGCGCCCGGCTGCCGCCATAGGCCCCCACCGGCATCCCGCCGCCGATGATCTTGCCATAGGTCACGAGGTCCGCCCGGACGCCGTAATACGCCTGTGCCCCGCCGGGGGCCAGCCGGAATCCGGTGATGACCTCGTCGAAGATCAGCAGCGCCCCCGTCTCGTCGCACAGCGTCCGCAGCCCCTGTAAAAAGCCCGGCTGCGGGGGGACGACCCCCATATTCGCCGCCACCGGCTCAACAATGATGGCCGCGACCTGCCCCGGGTTTGCGTCCAGCAGCCGCCGCACGCTGGCAAGGTCGTTGTACTTCGCCGTCAGCGTATCGCCCGCCAACTCTGCCGGGACCCCGGCGGAGTCCGGCGCACCGCCGGTCAGCACGCCGGAACCGGCCTTGACCAGCATCGCGTCGCAGTGGCCGTGATAGCACCCGGCAAATTTGATGAGCTTGCTGCGCCCCGTCGCCGCCCGCGCCAGGCGCAGGGCAGACATGACAGCCTCCGTACCCGAATTGACCATCCGGACCATCTCGACGCCCGTCATCCGGCAGACCAGCTCCGCCAGCTCGACCTCGGCCTCCGTATTTGCGCCGAAGCTCAGGCCCCGCCGCGCCGCCGCCAGGACGGCTTCTTCGACAGCCGGGTGGCAGTGGCCCAGGATCAGCGGGCCCCAGGAGCAGACGAGGTCGACAAACTCGTTCCCGTCCACATCCCAGACGCGGCTTCCCTTGCCCCGCGCCAGAAACCGGGGCTCAGCCCCCACCGCGCGGCAGGCCCGCACCGGCGAGTTAACGCCGCCGGGCATGACGCGCTGCGCCGCCGCAAACAGCTGCTCGGACCGTGTCATCTTTACCCCAGCTCCCCTCTTTGCATGGCCTGGGCCAGCTCCTTGGCGTAATAGGTGATCAAAATATCTGCTCCCGCCCGGTAGACGGACAGGGCGCTCTCGCACATAACCCGGTGCTCGTCGATCAGCCCCGCCTGCCCGGCGGCCTTGATCATCGCGTACTCCCCGCTGACAGAATAGGCCGCCAACGGCAGGTCAAAGGCGTCGGCACATTCGCGGATGATATCGAGATAGCTCATCGCGGGCTTGACCATCAGAATATCCGCCCCCTCGCGGACGTCCAGGGCGCACTCCTTCCGGGCCTCCTTGCGGTTGTGGGGATCCATCTGGTAGCCCCGGCGGTCGCCGAAGGCCGGAGCAGACCCGGCCGCCTCCCGGAACGGGCCGTAAAACGCGGAGGCGTATTTCGCGGAGTAGGCCATGATGGGTGTCGAAACAAAGCCGTTTGCATCCAGCGCCGCCCGGATGGCGGCGACGCGGCCGTCCATCATATCCGACGGGGCGACCATATCCGCCCCCGCCCGGGCGTGAGACACCGCCGTCTTGGCAAGGACCTCCAGGGTCTTGTCGTTGTCCACGGTTCGGCCCTGCAAAATGCCGCAGTGGCCGTGGTCCGTATATTCGCACAGGCAGACGTCGGTGATGACATAGCAGTCCGGCCAGGCCGCCTTGATGGCCCGGATGCCCTGCTGGACAACGCCGTTTTCATCCCAGGCCGCCGAGCCGCAGGCGTCCTTCCGCGCCGGAATGCCAAAGAGCAGCACGCGGCTGACGCCCGCCGCCCGGCAGTCGGCAATTGCCTCGCAGACCCGGTCCGGCGAATAGCGGTACTGCCCGTCAAGGGATTCGATGGGCTCCTTGATCTTCTTCCCCTCGATGAGAAACAGCGGATAGACCAGGCTGTCCGGGGAGACTCTCGTTTCCCGCACCATGCGGCGCAGGCTCTCGCAGGCGCGCAGTCTGCGGGGTCGGATGGTTAGATCCATAGTATTCACACTTCCTTGATGCATTCGAGTAAAGATTCGATCGTCGCTTCCTTGGAGATCGCGACGGCGATGCCGTATTTCCTCGCCTCCGCCGCCGTCTGCGCGCCGATGCAGCAGCCCAAAACCTGGGCAAACGACGCCCCTGGCAGGCTCCGGACGAACCCCCGGACCGTCGACGCGCTGGTAAATGTCACCAAAACCGGCCGCTCCAGCAGAGCCCGGACCGGCGCCGGGTCCGGCGTCTCATAGACCGTATCATAGCACGGGACATCGGCAAAGGGGATGCCGCGGGCCCGCAGCAGGTCCGGCAGCGCGTCACTCCCCCGGCTGGCCCGGCACAGGAGCACCGGCCCCGTCACATCCCGCATCGCCTCGGCAAGGTGCCGGGAATCATAGAGCTCCGGGATGAGGTCCGCCCGCAGGCCGAAGCGCGCCAGCGCCTGGGCTGTCTTCGGCCCGATGGCAGCCAGGCGCAGCCCCGCCAGGGCCCGGGCGTCCCGCCCGGCCTGCTGCAGCCGGGCAAAGAAAGCTTCCGGCCCCACCGGGCTGGTAAAGACGAGCCAGCGGTAGCCCTCCAGGGCTTTAATCGCCGCATCCAATTCCGGGTTTTCCTGCCGGGGGACCGTCCGGATGCACGGGTACTCCGTCACACTGGCCCCCAGCTGGCGCAGCCGCGCCGCAAGCAAAGCGCCGCGGTCCCGGGGCCGGGTGACGATGATCTCCCGCCCTTTTAGCGGCAGCCGGTCAAACCAGTCCAGCCGGTCCGATAACCCGCAGACCGCACCGACGATCAGGGTTGCCGGGCTCTTGACCCCGGCCTCCCGCGCCACGGCCGGCAGCGTTTTCAAGTCAGAGACCAGCTTCCGCTGCTGCGGCAGGGTCCCCTGTTCAATCACAGCGGCAGGCGTCGCCGGGTCCATCCCCGCGTCCAGCAGGCCCCTGCAAATTTGCGGCAGGGACGCAACGCTCATCAAAAAGACCAGCGTCCCGCCTGCCCGGCGCAGGGCGTCAAAATCAAGTGCCAGCGCCGCGCCCGCCTTGGCGTGCCCGGTGATGATCTGCACCGACGACGCCAGCGCCCGGTGCGTCACCGGGATGCCCGCGTAGGCGGGGACAGCCAGCGCCGACGTCACCCCCGGCACGACCTCGAACGGCACGCCGGCTTCCGCCAGCCCCGCCAGCTCCTCGCCGCCGCGGCCGAACAAAAACGGGTCGCCCCCCTTGAGTCGCACGACGCGTTTGCCCGCCTGCGCCTGCTTGCGTAAAATTTCATTGATCCGCGCCTGCGGAACCGGGTGGCCGCCGGACTCCTTGCCGACGTCGATCTTCTCCGCCTCCGGCGGGAGCCGCTGCAAAATTTCCGGGCTCACCAGCCGGTCATAGACGACGACCTCGGCCCGCCGCAGGGCCTGCTCGCCCTTTACCGTCAGCAGCCCCGGGTCGCCAGGCCCCGCGCCGACTAAGGTCACACTGCCCATCATCCCCGCGCCGCCTCCTTCCGCAGCTGCTCCGCCAGGCGCGCGCCCAGGGCCGCCGCCTCTTCCTTTTTCCCCTGCAGCGCACCCTTGCGCGTAATTCGTCCATCCGGGCTGACATATAGCCCGGTCAAACGCAAGCGATCGCCCTCTGCCACAGCGTAGGCCGCCACCGGCGACGTGCAGCCGCCGTCAAGCGTTCGGACAAAAGCCCGCTCTGCCGCGGCGCAGCAGGCGGCGTCCGCATCGTGCACCTGGGCCAGGCACGCGCAGTCGGTTCCGCGACGGGTCTGCACGACCAAAATCCCCTGCCCCGCTGCCGGGAGCATCTCCTCCACACTGAAATACCGGCTGATGCGATCAAGCAGCCCCAGCCGCTGCAAGCCCGCCGCGGCTAGGACCAGGGCGGAATACGCCCCTTCGTCCAGCTTCCGCAGCCGGGTCAGGACATTCCCCCGGACCGGCGCGATCTCCATACCGGGGTAAAGCGCGCGCAGCTGCAGCTGCCGGCGCCGGGACGAGCAGCCGATGGGCTTTGCCGGGTCCAGCGCCGCCGCGCCCGCAGGCAAAACCAAAACATCCCGGGGGTCCGCCCGCTGGGAAAAGGCCGCCAGGGGCAGGTCCTCCGGCACATCCAGGGGCAGGTCCTTGAGGGAGTGGACGGTGAAATCCACCCGCCCGTCCCGCAGCGCCTGATCCAGCTCCTTGACAAACAGGCCCTTGCCGCCGATCTCGTCAAGGGGCTTGTGCAGGATGCGGTCGCCGGTGGTCTTCATCGTCACCAATTCCAGCTCCGC
Source organism: uncultured Oscillospiraceae bacterium (assembly GCA_958436045.1). Classification (GTDB taxonomy): domain Bacteria; phylum Bacillota; class Clostridia; order Oscillospirales; family Oscillospiraceae; genus SVMC01. The sequence goes on from CAUBIP010000060.1 coordinate 7,981, forward strand.
CGCCGGGGCCGCCGCGGCGATGCCCCGCAGGACGATCTCGCTTTGCAGCACCGCAAGCCGACTGTCGCGGCTGCCAACTCTGATCTTCATTCCAGCTCCTCCAATGTCTTGCGGACCGCCCGGGCGGCCTGGGCCGTCTTGTGATGGTCCTTCCCCGTGGAGACGACCCCGGCCACCAGGTCCTGCCCGGTGCAGATCGCCGGGAAATAAAACGTACACTCCGCCTCGCAGTCGGCGACGGAGACGGGGATCCCCGCCCGTCTGGCGTCAAGACCCACCTGGCGGTTCACCGCCCGGTCATCTGTCGCGGCGATGGCCAGCAGTGCCCCGTCCAGGTCCCCCAGTGCATAGGGCCGCTGCAGCCACGTCAGGCCGTCCGGCCGCGCCTTCAGCGTCGGCGCGATGACGACGATCCGCGCACCAAAGCGCCGCAGCGTCCCGATGCGCCGGGCGGCGATCGTCCCGCCGCCAACAATGACGACGGTCTTGCCCGTCAAATCCAAAAACAGCGGAAAGCGCATCGGCCGGTCCGAGGCCGCCTGATGCCGCTGCCACTGCAGATACTTCTCCAATTCCTCCTGCGCGATGCGCCGCATAGCTGCAAGCTCCGCATGGCTGCCGGGGCCGCCCGCGCCCAGCGCGTCCGCGTCAAAGCAGCGCAGACGCGCGGCGCAGGTCGGTTCGATATCCCGGGGCACTGCCAGATCAACCGCCACCTTGGGCGGATGGCGAACCGCCTGCAGCTGCGCCAGCGTCAGCGTATAATGCGGGCTCGCCGTCGCGGAGACGACGGCGTCCAGCCCCTCCAGCGCGGCAACCCGCGCCGCGTACGGCACCGTCCCGCATCCGGCGGGGACAATGGTCTCGCCATGCCGGTATGTCCGCAGCGTCACCTGGACCTGGGCCCCGGCCTCTTGCAGCAGCGATGCCGCCAAGCGGCCCATCTGCCCATTGCCGATAACGAGGATACGCTTATCGCGCAGCCCGCCCAGCTCCTGCGTCAGGACCTCCCGGCAGCGCGTCCCCATAGACGGCACGCCCCGGGTCAGCGAAACCTCCGTCCGCGCCCGCTTGCCCGCCGTCACAGCCCGGCGAAACAGCGCCGCCAGGGCCGCGTCTGCCGTCCCCGCCGCCTGGGCAAGCTCCATCGCCTGGCGGACCTGGGTGATGATCTGATCCTCCCCCAAGATCTGCGAGTGCAGGCCGCAGGCAACCTCCAGCAGATGCTGGGCGGCATCGTCCCCCTCCTGCGTCACAATATACGGGGCAAATGTCTCCGCCGCCACACCAGCGGCCTGGCAAAGGAGCCGGAACGGTTCTTGGACCGCGCCGGTCAGATAAAGCTCTGTCCGATTGCAGGTTGAAAGCAGCACACAGCCGTCGACCCCCGGCGCCTGCGCGATGGTGCGCAGCAGCTGCGAGGTCCGCTCTTTGGAAAAGGCCAGCTGCTCCCGCAGCGTAATGGGCGCACGGTGGCAGTCCAGGCCTGATCGCACAAGGCGCATCCCACGCCCCTCCCTTCTTTCCTCCCGCGCCGCAAGGGGCGCGTCACGGCAGCTCGATGCCGCGATTTATGATCTCGTAAATTTTTTTCAGGTCCAGCGACCGGCGGACGCCGTCTGCCAGCAGGTCATACTGCCGCTCCTTATAATCCGCCCAATCCTCGACGCCCTGGGCCGGGTCCAGCCCCTTGGCCCGCAGCAGGCAGGAACAAAACGCCTGGGCGAATCCGCCCTCGTCAAAGATACCGTGGCAGTAGCTGCCCCAGATATTGCCGCTTGCCATGCCGTCCAGCTTCTCTTGTCCTTGCGACTCCAGGACCGCCAGGTTCGTCTGGCCGGAGGTCCTGCCCATGTGAATTTCATACCCGGAAAATGCCGTCCCATTCAAAGCACGGAAGATGCCCGCTGCATGTTCTATCCGCCCCGTGACCCGGGTCCGGGCTTTTTCGCCCTGGAAGATGGTATCCGCCGCCAGTAGCCCCATGCCCCGGATGCTGCCGCCGGACTCGACCCCCGCCGGGTCCGCGATGGACCGGCAGAGCATCTGGTATCCGCCGCAGATGCCGATCACGACCCCGCCGCCCGCGGCGTGCTTGCAGATGGCGGCCTCCAGTCCGCTCTGGCGGAGCCAGCGCAGGTCCTCCATCGTATTTTTCGTTCCCGGCAGGATGACCGCGTCCGGGCAGCCCAGCTGCGACGCGTGCTTGACATACCGGAGCGAGACCTCCGGCAGCCGCGCCAGGGCGTTGAAATCCGTAAAATTCGAGATGCGCGGCAGCCGGATGACCGCGATATCCAAAAGCCCCCGGGACCCGGCGCAGTCGAACCGCTCGGTCAGGGAGTCCTCATCGTCCAGGTCCACCGTCAGATGGGGCACAACGCCGACGACGGGGATGCCCGTCATCCGCTCCAGCATCGCAACGCCAGGGTCGAGAATTGTTTTATCTCCGCGAAAATTATTGACGATCAAGCCCTTGACCCGGGCCCGCTCCTCCGGCTCCAGCAGCGCCACCGTCCCATAGAGCGACGCAAAGACGCCGCCCCGGTCGATATCCGCGCACAGCAGGACCGGGGCATTCGCCATCTGCGCCATGCCCATATTGACGATGTCCTCCTGCTTCAAATTGATCTCCGCCGGGCTCCCCGCCCCCTCCAGGACGATGATATCATACTTTGCCGCCAGGCTTCGGTACGCCCGCAGTACCTCGGGGATCAGCGCCTTTTTATAGGCAAAATAGTCCCGCGCACTCATGACGCCCCGGACCTCGCCGTTTACGATCACCTGGGAGCCGGTGTCATTCGTCGGCTTGAGGAGGATGGGGTTCATCTCCACAGTAGGGGCGATGCCCGCCGCCTCTGCCTGCACCACCTGCGCCCGCCCCATCTCCAGGCCTCCTAACGTGATGAAGGAGTTGAGGGCCATATTCTGCGATTTAAACGGGGCGACCCGGTAGCCGTCCTGCCGGAAAATGCGGCAGAGG
>CAUBIP010000061.1 GCA_958436045.1 uncultured Oscillospiraceae bacterium
GCGAAGCGGCAAGCGGTCTGCTCACCGGCCATCAGGGCACGGATGCACTTGCAAGCTTGTCTGGTAGTCAGAACATAACTACCCGCACCACCGACACCCACCCAAGGGGTGGGTTCTTAGGGCGGGACCTCCCGCCCTGCGCGGCGTCTTTCTTTCCATATTCTTTCTTCGCCGGAGAAGAAAGAATATGGCCCCCGGAGGGCGATAGCAAGCTTGCATGGAAAAAATTCAGACGCAAAAAATCAACATCAAAACGCCCGCGCGCAGCGCCAAAAAAAAGACCTCCCTGCGGCCTTCCCCGATGGGGAAACCACATGAAAGTCTTGTTACCACAAAATGGCACAGCTCACAGGCCGCGTGCGGCCGGGGATGTTGCGAGCATGTCGAGAACTACTCCCTTTGATGTGTGGCTCTATGATACCAGGGGCCGCGCCGTTTGTCAAGCACAAACCGGCGCAGCCCCGGCAATTTTACAGGCCCAGGATCGCCCGTGCAATATTGAAGTAGACCAGCAGCGACAGCGCGTCGACGACGGTCGTAATGAGCGGCGACGCCATCAGCGCCGGGTCGAACCCCAGCTTGTCCGCCAGCATTGGCAGCACGCAGCCGACGATTTTCGACGCCAGCACCGTCACCGCCAGCGCCAGGCAGACGACCAGCGCGACGATCCAATTCACCCCGTCGGTCTGCAGCAGCAGACAGTCGACGAGCATGACCTTGGCAAAGCACGCCGCCGCCAGCACCAGGCCGCAGAGTACCGCCACACGGATTTCCTTCCAAATGACCTTCGCCAGGTCGGAAAATTTGATCTCATTGAGGCTCAGCCCGCGGATGATCGTGACGGACGTCTGCGAGCCCGCGTTGCCGGCGCTGCCCATCAGCATCGGGATAAACGAGCTCAGGCAGATCATGGCATAGAGCTGGTTCTCAAAGTAGGAGATAATAAAGCCCGTAAACGTCGAGGAGATCATCAGCAGCGTCAGCCACGGGACGCGCTTTTTGAAAATTTCCACCGGCTGCATCCGCATGTAGGACTTCTCCGAGGGGATAATGGCGGCCATCTTCTTGATATCCTCCGTGGCCTCCTCTTCAATAACGTCCATGGCGTCGTCAAACGTGACGATGCCGACCATCCGCTCCTCGCTGTCCAGGACCGGCAGGGCCAGGAAGTTGTATTTGGAGAGCATCTGGGCGACCTGTTCCTTGTCATCCCAGGTCTTGACGTGAATGACGTTGGTGATCATAATATCCGCAATGACCGTGTTGTCATCCTCGCACAGGAGCAGGTCCTTGACGGTGACGATGCCGATGAGCTTCCGGTCCCGGGTGACATAGCAGGTGTAGATCGTCTCCTTGTCGACGCCGGTGCGGCGGATGCGGGTAATGGCCTCGTCGACGTGCATCGTCGGCCGCAGGGAGATATACTCCGTCGTCATGATCGACCCGGCCGAATCCTCCGCATAGCGCAGGATCTCATTGATGCTCTGCCGCATCTCCGGGTCCGCCTGGCTCAAAATCCGCTTGACGACATTGGCGGGCATCTCTTCGATCAGATCGACCGCGTCGTCGACATATAATTCATCGACGACTTCCTTCAATTCCGTATCCGAAAATCCGTGAATCAGCAGCTGCTGGGCCTCCGGCTCCATCTCGACAAATGTCTCCGCCGCCTGCTCCTTGGGCAGCAGCCGAAACAGCAGCGGCAGCCGATCCTCCGGCAGCGCCTCAAACAGCGCTGCGACGTCCGACGGGTTCATTGTCACGAGGATATCCCGCAGCGTCATATATTTCTTCTCTTCTAATAGTAAGGCGATGGTGCGCTCCATCGTGCTGGTGTATTCTGCCATCTCTTCCTCCTGCGTGATAAAAAGCTGCACGGCAAATTGCATCGTGCTGTAGCGCGCGCCGGGCTTCTTCCCGGCGGGCAGGTCTCAGGTGCAGGGCAGCGCTGGAAAATTATATCTCGGATATTTTACAAGGGCCACAGCCGCAGGTGCGGCTCCGGCTCTGCGCTGCTTCGGTCTGCGCCGTTCCGACTGCCTGCGTCCATTGTGTTCCCTCCTTTAAATTTACGCATCCGGGGAAATACCCCAACTATTCTATCATACGCGGATTTTATCCATTTGTCAAAGAAAAAAACACGCAAAACGATGTCTTTTCAGAAAGCCGCTGGTATGGTATAATAAAATACATTAAAAAGCCCCGGCTACCCAAAAGCCTCGCAGAGTTTGCGCCGCGCACGGCGCAAATAAAGTCAAAATCATTTTCTCCGGCGGCAAGTGGGTGAGGCTCCAAGAGCGCAAGCGAAGTGCAGCGCGATTGGCTAAGTCGAACCCATGCAGCGCATACGTCGGGGAAAATACTTCTCACCCTGCAAGTTGGGTGAGACTCCAATTGTGCAAGCTCTGCGCGGCACAATTGGTCAAGTCGAACCCATGCAGCGCTGTGGAATTTCTGCGCTGAAAGTGCAGAAATTATGCGCGCAGCAGGGTGCAAGCCCTTCAAACGAGAGCCCAGCGCAGCGGGTCTCGTTTGAGAGCGTGTCAAAATTTTTTTGACACGCTCAATAATTAAATCGGCAGCCCACGCCTGCCGGAATGGAGAATTTGATATGCAGACGAGAGAGCTTTACTACGAAGACCCTATGTGTTCCCACTTCACCGCCACCGTCACAGCCTGCCAAGCGCTGGAGGGCGGCCGCTTCGCCGTAACGCTGGACCAAACCGCCTTCTTCCCCGAGGGCGGCGGCCAGCCCGGCGACCGGGGGACGCTGACCTATGACGGAGCTGCCGTCCCCGTCCTCGATACCCAGCTTATGGCCGGGGAGCCCACCCACCTCTGCGCCGCCCCCATCCCGGTCGGGGAGACGGTAGACGGCGCATTGGACTGGCCCCACCGCTTCGACCTCATGCAGCAGCACGCCGGAGAGCACCTCGTCTCCGGCGAGATTCACCGCCGCTTCGGCTACGACAACGTCGGCTTCCATATGGGCGCAGAGCTGGTGACGGTGGATTACAACGGCCTGCTGACCTGGCAGGACCTTGCGCCCATCGAAGCCGCTGTCAACGCAGCCGTCTGGCAGGATATCCCCTGCCGCGCCTGGTACCCGGCGGACCTGGCAGCGGAGCACTACCGCAGCAAGAAGGCGTTAGAGGGCCCCGTCCGCCTCGTCCAATTCGCCGGTTGTGATACCTGCGCCTGCTGCGGCGTCCATGTGGAGAGGACGGGGCAAATTGGCCTGATTAAGCTCCTGTCCGTCACGAAGTTCCGCACCGGCGTCCGCATCGAGATGGCCTGCGGGGCCAGGGCCCTTGCCGTCGTCAAGGGGCTGCTGGCCACGCCCGGGTAATTTCCCCCGGCCGTGTCCGCCAACCCCGCGGCGCGGGCGCGCGCCGTCCCCCGCCTGCAGGGGGAGCTTGCCGCGGTAAAGACCCGCCTGCATGACTTGGAAAACGAAGCCGCTGCCCGGGTGGCCGAAACCTACGCAGGGCAGGGGAGTGCGCTGCATTTTACAAGCGGCCTGGCGGGCGACGCCCTGCGCCGCCTGTGCCTGGCGATCTTCGAGACCTGCGGCGGCCGCGCCGCCGTCTTTAGCCAGGTCGGCAATGTCTGGCAGTACGCCATCGCCGCCCCCGAGGGCCAGGACCTGCGCCCTGTCGCCAAAGCGATGAACGCCGCCCTGTCCGGCCGTGGCGGCGGCAAGCCCGGCTTCATCCAAGGCGCTGTCGCCGCCGACCGCGATGCGATCGCAAAATGCGTGTCAAAAATGAATTTTTGACACGCTTCAAACGAGACCCGCTGCGCTGGGCTCTCGTTTGAGGGGCTTGCACCCTGCTGCGCGCATAATTTCTGCGCCTTCGGCACAGAAATTCCACACTTGCAGGGCGAGAAGTATTTTCCCCGACGTACACGCCGCCGGAGAAAATGATTTTGACTTTATTTGCGCCTGCGGGCGCAAACTCTGCGAGGCTTTTTGCTGATAGGTTGCGCCCCTTTATGGATATTTTACAGGAAAAATCTGTTTCTCCCCATAAACCGCAGCAATATTGAGAAAATGAGTTGCATTTTTTCCGTTTATACAGTATAATAATTTCTAAAGCACTGCAAATCCGCAATGCATCATGGGATAGAGCCCCAAATTCCGGGCATTCCGGCGCGTCCCGCGCCGCAGAACCCAGGCGTAAGGGCCGGGCCTTACGGCGTCCTTCGTTGGCGAAAGACGAAGCCCATTGCCGGCCCCTGCTGAAAAAAGAAAACATAAGGCGGGAACAACATGAATCCAAAAACCATGCGCTACATTCTCAAGCGGCTGCTCCTGGCGATCCTGACTGTCTGGGTCGTCATCACCGTGACCTTCTTCGTCATGCGCGCCGTCCCCGGCGGCCCCTTCATGAGCGAAAAGGCCATCACCCCCGCAGCCCAGGCAGCCCTCGAAGCAAAATACGGCTTGGATAAGCCCCTGCTGACCCAGTACGGGACTTATCTGAAGGACATCGTCACGAAATTCGACTTTGGCCCCTCTCTGAAGCAGCGCGGCCAGAGCGTCATCACGATCATCTCACGGGGCTTGAAGGTCTCGCTTCGCTTGGGCGTGATTGCGGCGTTCAGTGCCCTTCTTGTCGGCGTCATTCTGGGGTCCATTGCCGCCCTGCGCCGCAATAAGATCGTCGACCGTGTCATCATGGTCATTACGACTGCGTTTGTCTCCATGCCGTCGTTTATTATGGGCACCCTGCTGCTCGTTCTATTCGCCATTAAATGGATGATTCTCCCGGCCAATGGGTCGACGGGGGCGGGCCTGGTCCTGCCGATCATCACGCTGGCGCTGTACCCCATGGCCTATATCACCCGCCTGACCCGCTCCTCCATGCTGGACGTTTTGGGGCAGGACTACATCCGCACCGCCCGGGCCAAGGGCGTCTCCGGGGTCCGCATCATCTTCGGCCACGCGCTGAAAAACTCTCTCATCCCGGTCATCACGTATTTTGGCCCGATGCTGGCCTATATCGTCACCGGCTCCCTCGTGGTGGAGAAGATCTTCGCCGTGCCGGGCATCGGCCGCGCATTTGTCAACAGCATCACCAACCGCGACTACCCCTTGATCATGGGCACGACCATCGTCCTGGCAACCTTGATCGTCGTGATGAACCTTGTCAGCGATATTCTCTACAAGGTCGTCGACCCCAGAATTACATTGGAATAATAGAGGTACCTGCCCATGAAAAAGACTCCCTTTAACCTGCAGCTGGATGTGGACGCATTTTTGCCCGCCAGCGAGGAGGAAAAGCAATATCTCGTGCAGATGCGCGACTCGTCCACCTTCTTTAAGGATGGCGTCAAGCGCCTGCTGAAAAACAAGGTCGCGACGATCAGCCTGATCGTCATCGTCATCATCACCCTGTCATCCATCCTGCTCCCCATGTTCTGGCCCTACTCCTACGAGCAGATGCTGGGCGTGACGCCCGGCAAGCCGGTTGACCCGTCCTACAGCAATCTTGCCCCCTTCACCTACGGCAAGACGGAGCAGGCGATGATCGATGCCGGCGAGAGCGTCTTCCCCCATATCTTCGGGACGGACTCCTCCGGCCGCGACTACTTCATCCGCGTCGTCTACGGCACCCGCATCTCCCTGGCCGTCGGCTTCTTCGCGAGTATTATTGTTTTGATTATCGGTATGCTGATCGGCTCCATCGCCGGCTACTGCGGCGGCAAGGTTGACCTTATCATCATGCGCATCGTCGATATCATCTACTCCTTGCCGGATATGCTGATGGTCATCCTCTTGGCCTCTGTCCTGAACGTCTCCCTTGGCGCGTCGCTGGAGGGGACGATCTTCGCCAAGCTCGGCGCGAATATCGTCAGCCTCTTCGTTGTCTTTGCACTTTTATACTGGGTCTCCATGGCCCGGCTCATCCGTGGGCAGATCCTGTCTCTGAAGGAGCAGGAGTACGTCCTGGCCGCCCAGGCCACCGGCGCCAAGGGCTCCCGGATCATCCGGCGGCACCTGCTGCCCAACTCCATCAGCGTCGTCATCATCTCGACGGCTCTGCAGATCCCCAACGCGATCTTTACCGAGAGCTACCTGTCCTTCCTGGGCCTGGGCGTCAACGCCCCCATGCCGTCGCTGGGCTCCCTGGCGTCGGAGGCGCTGAACGGCCTGAGCTCTTATCCGTACCGCCTTGTCATTCCGGCCATTGTGATCTCCCTGATCGTGCTGTCTCTGAACCTCTTCGGCGACGGCCTGCGGGACGCCTTTGACCCGAAGCTCAATAGTTAAGGAGGCGCGCACTATGGCATTGTTAGAAGTAAAAGACCTCCGCACCTCCTTCTTCACCGACGCAGGCGAGGTCAAGGCTGTCAACGGCATCAGCTTCACCCTCGACCGGGGCAAGGTCCTGGGTATCGTCGGCGAATCCGGCTCCGGCAAATCTGTCACGGCCTATTCCATTATGCAAATTCTCGCCTCCACCGGCAAGATCACCGGCGGCTCCATCCTCTATGACGGCAAGGAGCTGGTCGGCATCGGCGAGCGCGGCATGAAGGAGATTCGCGGCAATAAGATTTCGATCATTTTCCAGGACCCGATGACCTCCCTGAACCCGACCTACACCATCGGCCGCCAGCTCATGGAAGCGATTTTGCTGCACACAAGCCGCAATAAAAAGCAGGCGTATGACCGGGCCGTGGAAATGCTCCGCCTCGTCAACGTCAACGAGCCGGAAAAGCGCATGAAGCAGTACCCCTACGAGTTCTCCGGCGGTATGCGCCAGCGCGTCATGATCGCCATGGCCCTGGCCTGCGAGCCTGATATTCTCATCGCCGACGAACCGACGACAGCGCTGGACGTCACGATCCAGGCCCAGATTCTGGAGCTGATGAAGTCTCTGCAGCAGGAGCTGGGGATGGCGATCATCATGATTACCCACGATCTCGGCGTCGTCGCCCAGCTGTGTGACGAGGTTATCGTCATGTACGCCGGCGGCATCTGCGAGCAGGGGACGGCGGACGAAATTTTCTACAACCCCCGTCATGAGTACACCAAGGGCCTCCTCCGCTCCATCCCGACCGCCGACACCGCCGGGACGAAGCTCCAGCCCATCACCGGTACCCCCATCGACCTTCTGAACATGCCCGCCGGCTGCGCCTTCGCGCCCCGGTGCGACGCGGCAATGAAAATCTGTATGCGCCAGCCGTGTCCACGGATGGAGATCAACGACCAGCACCGGGCCGCCTGCTGGATGAATGTCAAGCGCGGCGTGGAGAACGGCTCCATTACCCTGGACCAAAGCGCAGAAGGGGAGAAAGGCGGTGATCTCGATGCATAACGGCACCAACCAGCCTCTGATCGAGGTCAAGGACCTCAAGGAGTATTTCAATATCAGCATGGGGATGTTCAAGTCCAAGCCCCTCAAGGCTGTCGACGGCGTCTCCTTCACCATCAACAAGGGCGAGACCTTGGGCCTCGTCGGCGAATCCGGCTGCGGCAAAACGACAGTCGGCCGCACGATTCTGCATCTCTATAAGCCCACCGCGGGCGAAATCTGGTACGACGGCAAAAAAATCGAGACCAAAGCCGATATTCACGACTTCCGCAAGAAGGCCACCATGGTCTTCCAGGACCCGTATTCCTCTCTCAACCCCCGCATGACCGTCGCCGATATCATCGGCGAACCCCTGGATGTGCACAAGCTTTATTCCTCCAAGCAGGAGCGGCAGGACCGCATTTTAGAGCTCATGCGCTATGTCGGCCTCAACAGCGAGCACGCTGCCCGCTACGCCCACGAATTTTCCGGCGGCCAGCGCCAGCGCATCGGCATCGCCCGGGCCCTGGCGGTCAATCCGGACTTCATCGTCTGCGACGAGCCCGTCTCCGCGCTGGACGTCTCCATCCAGGCCCAGGTCATCAATATGTTTGAGGAGCTCCAGGAGCGCCTGGGGCTGACGTACCTCTTCATCGCCCACGACCTTCTCGTCGTCCGGCACATCAGCGACCGCATCGCGGTCATGTACCTGGGCAAGATGGTGGAGCTGGCTGACGCGGCGGAGATTTATCAGAATCCGCTGCACCCCTATTCCAAGTCGCTGCTCTCGGCCGTCCCGGTGCCGGATCCCAAGATCGCCCGGGCCAACCAGCGCATCGTTCTGAACGGGGATATCCCCAGCCCGCTGAACGCCCCCTCCGGCTGCCCCTTCCGCACCCGCTGCGCCTATGCCTGCGAGCGCTGCGCCCAGGAGACGCCGGAATTCAAGGAAGCCGCCCCCGGTCACTTCGTCGCCTGCCACCGCGTCGGCGAGATCAATTAACCGCGTGACCCTTGGCTCCACTCCCTGGATCAATATGTATCCGGCGCGCTGCACCGGCATATTGAAAATATTTTAACCGAAAGGAAGAACAAAATGAAAAAGATCATCGCTCTGCTGTTGGTCGTTGCCATGATGCTTTGCCTTGTTGCTTGCAACGGCAAGGATAATGACAAGGGCACCCCCGGTTCCGATGGCGAACCGGCTGCCGCGTCCAACACCCTGTCCGTCTGCCTCGCTTCGGAGCCGGACACCATCGACCCCGCGCTCAACTCCGCAGTTGACGGCGGCACCCTGTGCACCCACCTGTTTGCTGGTATCAGCAAGTGGGCACAGGACGCCGAAGGCAAGCTGGTCATTGCACCGGATGTCGCAGAAGAGCTGCCGGAGGGTGTCGACAATGAAGACGGCACCGTGACCTACACCTATACCCTGCGCGAAGGCCTGAAATGGTCCGACGGCGAGCCTCTGACGGCTGGCGACTTCGTCTTTGCTTGGAACCGTGCTGCCTCCGCTGCGCTGGGCGCTGACTACGGCTACATGATGGAAGTCATTGACGGCTACGCTGAGGTTTCCGCAACCAACGATGACGGCACCCCCGTCAACCCCGATGCAAAGCTGAACGTCGAGGCACCCGACGATCGCACCCTGGTCGTCACCCTGACCAATTACGTTCCCTACTGGAATGAGCTGCTGGCCTTCCCGGTCTACTTCCCCGTCCGTGAGGATGTCGTTGCCGACGAAGCCTGGGCAACCGATCCCTCCACCTATGTCTCCAACGGCGCCTACACCCTGACCGGTTGGGAGCACAACTCTGTCATCACCATGACGAAGAACGAGAACTACTACGACGCCGACAACGTCACCATGGACACCCTGAACTTCTACCTGTCCGACGACAGCAATAATATGCTCGCCAACTTCAAGTCCGGCGAATGGCAGCTGATCGACGATGTCCCCACCAACGAGATTTCCACCCTGAAGACGGAGTATCCCGATGAATTCGTGGTCAATGGCCAGATCGGTACCTACTATGTCTGCTGGAACATCAATGAGCAGATCCTGCCTGCCGACTCCACCCTGACCGGGGACGAAGCCGAAAAGGCCAAGGACGAGATCCGCAACGCCATCGCGCTGCTGTTCGACCGCAACTACATTGTCGAGGAAGTCGCCCAGGGCGGCCAGCTTCCCGCTTCCTCCTTCGTGGCCATGGGCCTGACCAACCCCGACGGCTCCCAGTTCTATGAGACCGCCGGCCATGACGATTCCTATCCCGGCTACTACGATGTCGCTGAGGACTCCTTCGAAGCCAACTTCTCCTCCGCTGTTGAGACCCTGAAGAAGTACTACAAATTCGACGAAGCCTCCCAGAAGTTCACCGACTTCCCGTCCCTGACCTACATCTATAACACCAACGACACCCACAAGGCCATCGCTGAGTACCTGCAGGGCGCTCTGGCCCAGGTCGGCATCGACATGAAGCTGGAGAACCAGGAATGGAACACCTTCCTGAACACCCGGAAGGCCGGCGATTACTCCATGGCCCGGAACGGCTGGCTTGCTGACTACAACGATCCCATCTCCTTCCTGGATATGTGGGTCTCCACCTCCGGCAACAACGATGTCCAGTTCGGCAAGGGCGAGAACGCCAATGCCACCATCTACAACCTGGACCTGACGCCCTACGGCTACGACACCAAGGTCGAGAACGGCACCTGGGCTGAGACGTATGACGTGCTCATCAGCACCATCAAGTCCTGCACCGATACCGACAACCGCTATGCCATGATGCACATGGCAGAAGACATGCTCATGGAAACGGGCTGCATCGTCCCCCTGTACTTCTACACGGACCTCTACATGCTCGACGACTCCGTCCATGGCTTCTACTCCAACCCCCTGGGCTTCAAGTACTTCATGCATTGCACCATCGGCTAAGCGGGGACGCTTCCCCGAGCATTCGGCAAGCACAACGACTTGACCCGAAAAATCGCACAATTCCCAAACCGCCCGGCACCCGCCGGGCGGTTTTTCTATCCCCTAGGGCGTCGCACAGCACCGAAGGACCCCCACCGCACCTAATGCACCGCACCAATTGCTCAGCAGCCCCCCAAAAACCCGCACCGCTGCAAGCGCCCGCGCGCAGCGTGACCACCGTTCGATGCTGCAAGCCCCCGACCACGCCATCCCCAAGCTACCTCCGCAGTGCGTAAGCAACAGCGAAGCGGCAAGCGGTTTGCTCACCAGCTCACAGGGCACGGATGCACCCACAAATCTGCCTGGAACCCCGTACATTGTGCGGCGACGATGACGGACGCAGCCCAGGCGAGCCCCTGGCAGGGATTGTGTGAAAGGGGCGGTCTTGGAGCCCCTTTCGCGTTCAATCAAAGGCATTTGCAAAGCAAATGCCACGGGCCGGACGCCTGCGGCCGGCCGCCCCCTGCCCTAAGCGGCGTCTTTCTTCCCCGATTCTTTCTTCGCTGCTGAAGAAAGAATCGGGCCCC
>CAUBIP010000062.1 GCA_958436045.1 uncultured Oscillospiraceae bacterium
AGGAATTCCTCGCCGGTATCGACGACGACGGCGCGGCGCAGGATGCCGATCTGGGGCGCGGCCAGGCCGACGCCGCCGGAGGCCTCCAGCGTCTCGACCATGTCGTCCAGCAGGTCCGCCAGCTTTTGGTCAAATTTTGTCACCGGGTGGCAGACCTTTGTCAGCTTCGGGTCGCCCTCGGTCAGGATGGTGCGAATTGCCATAGTGTTCTTACCTCTCTTCTGGGGTTTGTATCAAAACTAGGTGCTAAGGTTAGTCAGACGTCGTATGGGTTGCAGTCGGCGCTGACGTGCACCGCGGAATAGGCTTTGTTTTTGCGGAAGCGCTGCAGCTGCCCGGCAATGAGCTGGCGCAGCGGCTTTGTGTTCTCGCAGCGCAGGGTCAGGCGGTAGCGGAAGCGACCGTTGACTCTGGCAATAGCCGCAGGGGCGGGCCCCAGCAGCATGGGCGGCGCGTTCTGGCCCGCAAGGCCCGGCAGCAGCGCCTCTAATTCGCCGCGAAACGCCGCGGCGGCGGCCAGCGCCTTCTCCTGGAAGGGGCTGGAGAATTGGAAGATCAAAAGGTCGCCAAACGGCGGGCAGCGCCGCAGCTGCCGCAGGCCGATCTCGGCGGCATAGAAGCCGTCGTAATCCTGCCGGGCCGCCAGCTGCAGGACGGTGTTGGCCGGGGTCATCGTCTGAATAATGGCCCGGCCCGGGCGATCGCCGCGGCCTGCGCGGCCGACGACCTGGGTCAGCATGGAAAATGTCGTCTCCGGGGCGCGGTAGCTGTCCTGATACAGGGCCTGGTCTGCGTCCATGACGCCGACGAGGGTGACATTGGGGAAATCCAGCCCCTTGGCGACCATCTGGGTGCCGATGAGGACAGGGATTTTCTCCTCTTGGAAGCGGCGGAAGATCTTTTCATGGGGGTTGGCCGCTGTGACGGTGTCCGCGTCCATCCGCAGAACCGGAAGCTCCGGCCAGAGGCGGTGCAGCTCCTGCTCCAGGCGCTGGGTGCCGAAGCCGACCTGCTTCAAATGTCCGGCGCAGCTGGGGCAGACCGGCGGTACGGGGACGCTGTGGCCGCAATAGTGGCACATCAGTCGCCCGTTGGCGCTGTGATACGTCAGCCGGACGGAGCAGTTCGGGCATTGGGGGACGAACCCGCAGTCGACGCACAGCAGCATCGGGCTGCTACCCCGGCGGTTGAGAAAGAGGATGCTCTGCTCTCCCCGGTCCAGGTTCTTTTGCAGCTCCTGCTGCAGCAGACGGCTGACGACGCCGCCGTTCCCGGCCCGCAGCTCCTGCTTGAGATCGACCATCGTCACCTGGGGCAGCGCAGCCCCGTGATAGCGCTCCGGCAGGCGGCACAGGCGGTAGCGCCCCGTCTTTGCCAGGTACATGGACGCGACAGAGGGCGTCGCCGAGCCGAGGACGACAAGGGCGCGCTCCTGCATCGCCCGGTACTGGGCGACCTCCCGGGCGTGATACCGGGGGGAGTTTTCGGATTTATACGTGTGCTCCTGCTCCTCGTCAAGAATCAGCAGGCCCAGCTGCTCCAGCGGGGCAAAGACCGCGGAGCGGGTCCCTAAAACGACGCGGGCTTGGCCCGCCCGGATGCGCTGCCACTGGGCAAAGCGATCCGCGATCCGCAGGCCGCTGTGCAGTACGGCAACGGTATCGCCAAAGTGGGCGGAAAACCGCGCCAGCAGCTGCGGTGTCAGCCCGATCTCAGGGACGAGGACCAGGGCGCTGCGGCCTTCTGCCAGGCAGCGGTGGATGAGCTGCAGGTAGACTGCCGTCTTGCCTGCGCCGGTCACGCCATAGAGCAGCGCCGTATGGGGCGCGTCGTCCAACAGGTCGGCGGCCAAGGCGTCATACGCCTGCTGCTGGGCGGGCGTCAGGGCAAGGTCCGGCGGCTGCGAAGCAGGGGCAAAGCTGGCGGGCGGCGTGACGGGCTGCTGGCTGGACTCGACCAGCCCCAGTGACTCCAGCCGCCGCAGGACGGCGCTGTTTGCGCCGGTGAAATAGCAAAGGTCCTTGCTGCCTGCGCTGCCGGTGAGCGCCAGCAGCTCCAAAACGGCGCTCTGCAATGGCGCGGTCTTTTTCTTCCGCGCCGCCAGGGCCTGCGCTTCCTCTGCGGAGACGGCAAGCAGGATCATCCGCTCCGTCTTCTCCTTGCTGCGGCGGGCAAGCTTTGTCTCTACCGTGACAAAGCCCTTCTCCCGCAGCAGGTGCAGCAGGCGCTGGAGCTGCTGCGGATCCTGCCAGCGCTTTTGCAAAAGCTGCGCGGTGGCGCTGCCGCCTGCGTTGCGCAGCGTTTGCAAAAGCGCCGCGGCCTCCGGGGAGCGGGCAAGCCGGTCCTGCCAATCCTCCGGCAGCGCCGGGCTGATCATATATTGCTCCTCTGCGCGGAACCAGAGCCCCGCCGGTAAAATGGCGTGCAGCGCGTCATAGAACGTGCAGTAGTAGCGCTGGCGGAGAAACGCCGCCAGGTGCAGCATCTTTTCGGAGAGGACCGGTGTATCGTCCAGCCGGGCGATGATTTCCTTCAGCCCGCCCCGTTCACCGGGGATGATTTGGAGGACCATGCCCTCGCAGACTCGGTTGCCCTTGCCAAAGGGGAGCTTGACCCGCATCCCTGGTGCCAGCTGCAGCGCCTCCGGCGCCCAGTAGTCATAGGGCTTGTCAATGGCAAACACAGCTGCCGAAACAGCGACCTTTGCGATCAAACTCAGCCCCCCTTTTAACGCGGCAAGGCGTAGGCCCATATCGCCTGCGCCTTGCAATTTCTCTTTACACCAGGTATTCGTCCTTGAGCTTTGCCTTCAAAAGCCCATCGGCCACTTCGTGGATGGCCAGCGTGACGGGCTTCTCCTCCAGGGGCTGATGGTATTCCTCGGCCTCGATGGAGATCTGCCGCGCCCGGTGGGCGACGACGTTGACCAGCAGATAGCGGCTGTTGATGTGCGTAAGCAGCTCAGACATGGGGGGATATAACATAGGAAAGCGCCTCCTTTAAAATTTCGTCGTTATATTTACGCCGGCAGCCCTCGGCGGTTAGGATCGCCAAAAGCTTTTGGACACAGCGGTCGATATCGTCGTTGGCGACGATATAATCGTAGCAATTTGCCTGCTCATACTCCCGGCGGGCTGTCTGTAAGCGCAGGCGGACGGCGTCCTCCGCCGTGTCGCCCCGGGCGCGGAGCCGGTGCTCCAGCTCGCCGAAGGACGGCGCGGCGATGAAGATCAGCACCGCGTCGGGGTAAGAGCGCTTGACCTGGAGCGCACCCTGGACCTCGATATCCAGCAGCACGTCCCGCCCGGCCTCCAGCTGGGCGAGGATCGGGGCGGCCGGGGTCCCATAAGAGTGGGCGGCGTAGGTCGCATGCTCTAAAAATTCGTTCTGCGCCACCATACGGTCAAATTCCGCCTGGGTGATGAAGTGATAATTGACATGGTCGATCTCGCCGGGGCGCATCTTGCGTGTCGTCGCGGAGACGGAGAAAAACGGCTGCCGCTGCAGCTTTGCCGTCAGGCTGCGGATCAGCGTGCTTTTGCCGACGCCCGACGGGCCTGAGATCACGATCAGCTGCCCCTTAGCCATTGGCGGCCTCTTCCTCCGCGGCCCGGTCCTGGGCGCGGCTGGCGATCGTCTCCGGCAGGATGGCCGAGAGGATGACATGGTCCGTATCCATAATGAGCACGGCCCGGGTCCGGCGGCCATAGGTCGCGTCGATGAGCATGGAGCGTTCCCGGGACTCCTGGATGATTCGTTTGATCGGCGCGGATTCGGGGCTGACGATGGCCAGGAGCCGCGCCGCGCAGACCATATTGCCAAAGCCAATATTGATGAGTTTCATCGCAAGCTGCCTCCGTTACTCAATATTCTGCATCTGCTCCCGGATCTTCTCCAGCTCCGCCTTGATCTCCACGACAGTCTGGGCCTGCTGCAGGTCGCTGGCCTTGGAGCCGATGGTGTTGGCCTCGCGGTTCATCTCCTGCATCAGGAAATCCAGCTTTCGGCCGATGGCCCCGCCGCCCTCGATCATTTTGCGCAACTGGGAAAGGTGGCTGCGCAGGCGGACCGTCTCCTCATCGACGGCGACCTTATCGGCGAAGATGGCGGCCTCCGTCAGGATGCGGCTCTCGTCGATCGTCGTCGAGGAAAGGACCTCGCGCATTTTCGCCTCCAGGCGGGCGCGGTATTCCCGGACGGTCTCCGGGCTGCGCTGCTCGACCTGGCCGACCAGCGTTTCGATGCGGGCGGCGCGGGTGCAAAGGTCCTCCGCCAGGGCGGCGCCCTCCGTCTCCCGCATAGCGTTATACGCCTGCAGGGCCGTGTCGACAACGCCCAGGAGTGCAGCCGTCAGCGCCGCTTCGTCCGCATCGGCCTTTTCGACCAGGAATATATCGGAAAACCGCGCCAGGGTGCTGACGCTGATGTCATCCTTCACGTCATAGTCGCCGGAGACCTGCCGCAGTGCGGCCAGATAGCCCTCCAGGACGGGCCGGTTCAGGGAGATCTGCATCGGCTCTGCCGTCAGCGCCGTGACGGTCACGAAGGCATCGACCTTGCCCCGGGTAACGGCGGCCTTGAGGCGCTTTTTCACCGGGTCCTCGGCGAAGCTATAGGACCGGGGCAGCTTGACGCCGCAGTCCAGGTAGCGATTGTTCACCGAGCGGATCTCCACGGTATAGACGCGGCCTGCCACCGTCTCGACGGCGCGGCCGTAGCCTGTCATGCTTCGGATCATGTGATTCTCTCCTTTTCTCTCTCAAAAGCCCAAAAAATCGGGGCAAAGCGGCGATTTAAGAAATCTGCCGCCGGACTCTGCGTCGATACTGCCGCAAAACGCCGGTCACGCCGATATCATAGACGACGAACACGGCGGCCAAAACCAAATACAGCACCGGGCTGCTCCATTTGGGCAGCGCCGCTGCAAAGGCCGCCCGGTAGACAAGCTGGAGCAGCGCCAGGCACGCGGCCAGGACTGCAAGCTTCAAGATCCATTGAAGCGCCTTTTGCTTGACGCCCTCGATGGGCAGCTTCAAAATGCCGTACAGCCCCAAGGCGAAGACATACCAGAGCACATACGTCTTCTCCGGCGCCAGCAGCAGGGCCAGGGCGCAGCAGACGGCGTAATGCGCCGCCGCCCAGAAAAAGCCGCACTCTAAACAGGTCACACTGGCCAGGAGCCCGGCCAGGGCGCTCAGGGCAAGCCCCCCCGTCGGCAGAACGGAGGTCAGATACAGGAATACGACGCTCAGCGCCGCCAGCATCGCGGCCAAGGCCAGGCGATTTACCCGCTTTTGCTTCATGCGCCGCGCCCCCTCAGTGGCAGTTGCCGCACAGGCAGTTCATGCACATCATCATCTGGCAGATGGAGCAGGCGTCGTCGGAGCAGTCACCGGAGCGGTAGTTGCCGGATTGGTACTGCCGGTTGCCGCCGTACTGGACCATGGACAGGGCCTGGCGGTATTCGAGGTTGCCGGGGGCCATCTGGCAGGCCATCTGGTAATTGCGGTGGGCTTCGTCCATCCAGCCGCGGCGCTGGGCGATATTGCCCCGTAGGAAGTACCACTCGGCGCCGCGGTCCGTGATACCTTCGAGCATCCGGTCCGCCGCGTCGAGGTCGCCGGCGTTGATGATCTGGCGAATTTTTGCAAACTCGGGGGTCGTCTGATAGCCGCCGCCGGACGCCTGGCCGCTGTAGCCGTAGCCGCCCGCGCCGGGGCCGGTGGAGGAGCGCTTCTTCGTCAAGGCGTCGTAGGCCTCGTTGATGTCCTTCATTTTCTCCTGGGCGAGGTCGGCCAGGGGGTTATTTTGGTAGTTATCCGGGTGATATTTGCGCGCCAGGTCGCGGTACGCTTTTTTGATCTCTTCTTCTGATGCGCCGGGCGAGACGCCCAGGACTTCATATGGATCTTTCATCTGTGA
Organism: uncultured Oscillospiraceae bacterium; assembly: GCA_958436045.1. Taxonomy (GTDB): domain Bacteria; phylum Bacillota; class Clostridia; order Oscillospirales; family Oscillospiraceae; genus SVMC01. Next base: position 5,923 of record CAUBIP010000062.1, read on the forward strand.
ACCCTATATCTTTCCTTGATTTTGAAATTTGCCCGCGTCCACCGCCTGGAGCACGCCGGGCAAGCCCTCGTAGATAATATTGTGCAGCAGCGCCCCGCCGGAGCTTCCCTCCAGCAGCTCAAGCGCCGCGCAGGCCATGCCGATGGAGGCGTGGATCGTCGCCAGGAGCTGGGCTCGGTCCGCTGGAGAAAGGGCGCCGTCTTGCAGGGAAAACCGGTAGCGCAGAGGGTTGTAGCTGCCGCGCTTGCAGTCGCCGGGCAGATCGTCCAGCGCGTCGACAAGGTAAATAAACCTGCCGACGTGATAGAGAAGCTGCTGCGCCACGCGGGCTTGCGGGTGCAGCGGTGCAAGGCAGGTCAGAAGTGTCGCAAAGGCATCCGCGGGAGCGTCTAAAATATCACTGTGGGCGGCCTCCAGCTGGGCAAGGCGAGATAGCTGCTGGCGGATGAGCGCGTCCTCCGCCGGGTGCTGCCGGGCAGCCTTGCGATAAGCGCGGCGCAGGAGCAGAGACGCCAGGCGCGCGCCGAAAAGGCGCAGGCCACGCTCATCGGCGACGGCGTCCCGCAGCTTCCAGGAGTAGAGCAGGACGCTGAAATCCGCCGCCAGGTCCATCGCATCGCCGCCGAGCTCGCAGCAGCGGCGGGCCACATGGGCGGGGCAATGGCATTTTCGGCTCTCCCCTGCTTTCTCCGGCGCGCGGAGGAGCAGATAGAGAAACGTCATATCATAGCTGACCAAAAACCGGGCGGCAAAGCCGCAGCGCTTGCCAAGGGCGCGGCACAGGCCGCAGTAGGCGGCGCGGTAGCGGTCATAGTCCCGGACCAGGAGGGTATCCCGCCGGGGGCGGATATAGCCAAACACGCCTAACGCCCCACGAAGGCGGTGATGGTAAATTCCAGCCGCCCGCGCTTTGTCACGTAGCGATTATAGGCGATGACCAGCAAGACGCCCAAGAAAAACCCCGCCAGGCAGCAGAGCCATACGGCAACGCCGAGGGTGCTGGCCAGGCCGTAGCCCAAAAGCAGCAGTGCCAGGGGCACGAGGTAGACGACGGCCGCCGCGCCTAAAATGGCCCGGGAGCTTGTCTCGACGATGACCTGATCGCCGACGGCCGCGCCAATGGAGTTCTTCGCCCGGACAAGGACATACTGCTTTGCCGAGGCGCAGCCGCCGCAATGGTCGCAGTCGCCGCTGCAGGCGCTGCGGCGGACCGCTTCGACCTGGGCATAGCCATCGGCGCCGACACTTTTCACTTCCACCTGCTGGCGCATAGGCTGCGTTCCTTTCCTTGGCTTGAGGCTTGGTATGCTTGGCTTAATTTTGGGCCCTGGTGCTTGCTGGGCGCCGGGCTATTGCAGCGTCACGGTGATGCTGGCAGAGCCGATCATCCCGACGCCGGGGAAATCCTTGGAGGTGACCGTCATGGGGATCTTATATGTCCCCGCCTGGCTGAAATCCGACAGGTCGCCCTGGACGGTCAGATCCTTGGCGGAAATAGCTTCAATCTCGTCGCTGGGGCCACGGATTGTGATCTCCAGGGTCGTCGTGACGATGGTGACATCCAGACCGTCTGGCTTGTGGCTTACGCTGAAGTTTTCGACCTCCAGCGTCTTGGTGCTCAGGCCGTTTAGGACGATCCGGGCCGTCACCTGGTTCTGGCCGGAGACGTTCGTCACGTTATCCGGCAGGGTGATGTCATAGGTTTTCGTCTCGGACAGCTCCGTCATCGACGCCAGATCCAGGGTGCCGATGGACAAGCTGTCCATCGCATCGACGATAGCACCGGGGCCGGAGATGGTGATATAGGCGGGCGACAGCGTGACGGTGACATTTTTCTCCTTTGCGCCGCCGCCGGCTTTGAGCTCCAGTGTCAGCGGAATTTCTTTATACTTTTCGACCGTCAGCATGACATCGACCGCGTCGGCGCTGCAGCGGAAGTTCGTCGTGTCGACGGCGTTGCCGTCGGAATCGACCAGCTGGTAGGGGAAGCTGTTGTCCACCGTCTCTGTGACGCCGCCGATATCCAGGCTGACTCGTGCGGAATCGATCTTTGAGACCTCAGCCTCGGGGCCAAAGACGGTAATCGTCTCCGGGGAGATCTTCATCGCCTCCAGATCGGCGACGTAACCGTCAGCGACTTCGTTGGAAATGTCCACCGCGACGTTAACTTGCTTTTCCACGGCGCGCTCGACATTGACCGTCAGGCGCGACGGGGTCCGCTCTGTCAGCTGGACGTTGTTGTCGGAGACCGAGTCCGGCAGGGTCACGGTGTAGCTCAAATTCTGCTCGCCCTCGCTCTTGATGCGGGAGACATCCGCCGTGACCGTCAGGCTCTCGCTGGTGAGATTATTCAGGTCGGACCGGCGGCCGTAGAATTTCAGGGTGACCGTCGCGTTCTGACCGGAGGTCATGACGAGGCTGTTGTCCGTCAGGGACGTCATATTCTCATACGTCACGGGGACGCTATAGACGACCTTCGTGTCGTTCGGATCGACCACGGTGACGACATAGAGCCAAAGAAAAACGGAAATGAGCATGGCCAGGAGAATCCGGGGAATCTTATTTCTTTTCATGCCGCTCCCCCTCCTTGCCGAATCTCCGGCGCAGCCGCGCCGTTACGCCGCCGGGACAGTCCGCCTCGTCGGCGATGAGCTCATTGCGCAGCAGCTTTTCCAGCATCTGCGGGGCCAGGTGCCGCTTGAGCATCCCCCCCTGGGCGACGGAGATCGCGCCGCTCTCCTCCGAGACGATGACGACGACCGCGTCCGATACCTCGCTCATGCCGACCCCGGCGCGGTGCCGGGTCCCCAGATCGCTGCTCAGGTGCGTGTTCTCAGACAGGGGCAGCACGCAGCCGGCGGCGGCGATGCGGTCGCCTTGGATGACCATCGCGCCGTCGTGCAGCGACGCCTTGGGGAAGAAAATATTACGGATCAGCTCCGAGGAGACCTGGGCGTTGAGGATCGTGCCTGTTTTGAAAAATTCGCTCAAGGAAGTCTCCCGTTCAAAGACGATCAGTGCGCCGACCTTTTGCCGGCTCATCGTCTCGCAGGCGATGACGACCTGGGCGATGACGCCCTCATACTGGCTCACCTGGGGCTTACCCTGCCAGATGGAGCGCAGACTTCTGCCGCCGAAGCGCTCCAGCGCCCGGCGCAGCTCCGGCTGGAAAATGACAACGAGGGCGATGATGCCCAATTCGAGAATTTTATCGAGGATATAGTTCAGCGACCGCATTTTTAAAATGCTGGTCAGCGCCGTCAGCAGAAGCAACGCGACGATGCTCCGGATGATCCGGGAGGCGGCGCTGCTGTGAATCATGTTGATGCCCTTGTATACGATAAAGGCGACAACAAGGATATCCAGAATATCCCAGAAGCCGATGGTGGGGATCATTTGCAGAAATTCGCTGAAATAATTTAAAATCACGCGCACCGTCGCTTCTCCACCTTTACCCTGTTTTTTTACAATGCCTGGCCCGTTGGCCGCAATTGTAATCATAAATTATTATAGCCCAAACCGGCGGCAATAGCAAGGGCAAATGCGTGAATTTTTTGTGTCCCCTGCCCCCGTCCGGAAACCCAGGGCACAAAAATCGCGCCCGGCGGGGCTCCCGCACAGGCGCGTTCTCATCGCTTATTCCAGAATTTCTGCAAGGGCATGCTCCAGGGCACACAGCTGCCACGGGTGGTTCATGGCGCTGAAGCTCAGGCGGACCGTCCCCGTCTCAAAGGTCCCGGCCGTCCGGTGGGCCAGGGGCGCGCAGTGAAGCCCGGCGCGGACGCAGATCTCCCGGGCGGCCAAGCACTGGGCCAGGTCCTCCGTATCCATCCCCGCGCAGACGAGGCTCAGGACGCCGGTTTGGGTGCCCGGAGAGCCGGTGAAGATGCGGAGCCGGTCAAACCGGCTGCAAAGCCGCGCCGCCTGCTCCCGCATCCGGCACTCGTGGCGCAGGATCGTCTCCACGCCGGTGTTGCGGATATACTGCAGCCCAGCAAGCAGGCCCGCGATGCCGGGGACGTTGGCCGTCCCCGCCTCGTGGCGGTCGGGCAGCTGGGCAGGCATTTCCAAAAGGGCGGATTGGCTCCCCGTTCCGCCGCACAGGAGCGGCTTGCCCGGTTGGCCGCAGAGCAGGAGTCCCGTCCCCTGCGGGCCATACAGACCTTTACGGCCGTGTCGCGCCGGGCGATAGGGCGGGCGCCGGGACAGCAAGGCCGATGGCCTTGTAATAGGCGATGGCGTCCAGCACCATCGCTTCCGGGACCTCGAAATGCTCGGCCAGCGCATGGGGGACCTGCAAGCCCGCCGCGATCTGGCGGCAGAGATCATCATACGGGAGCAAGAAGCAGATGGCCCAGCGCTCGGCCCGCAGCTCACAGCTGGTGATCTCCGCAGCCTGGGCGCGGTAGGTGTAAAACGCGCCCGTCTCGCAGTGGCCCAGCTCGTGGGCCAGGCAGCGCCGCTCCAGGCGGACGGATAAGGGCAGCTTACTGATGGCGATGGCGCAGCGCCCATCCGGCATCTGGACGGACATGGCCCGGGTATGCCGCAGCGGGCGGCGGTAAACGGCATGCCCGCGGCTGCGGGCGTAGTGGTATAAGGCTTCTGTCGTCTGCATCGTCGTGCCCC
>CAUBIP010000063.1 GCA_958436045.1 uncultured Oscillospiraceae bacterium
AGCGCAGGGCCGTCGTATAATGCTCGCCCGCCATGGCCGCGTCGCCCCGGCGCTGCAGGAAGTTTGAGAAGAAATCGCCCTGGTAATTTCTCAAATACCAGATCCCGCCGCCTAGCAGCAGGGCGACCAATAAGACCGGCAGGAGGACTTTGAAGAATTTTTTCATATGGAGACTCCATTCTTTGTACCGATAAATTCGAGGGTAGAGTTAACTTATTATACCCCCTTCCGCCAGGATCTGTCAAGAAAAGCGGGTGCGAGCGGCACGGGCGCCGTTTTCAGGGCGAGGCGTCTGCAATCTCAAAGATATTTCCTGCGGGCGGACGGCTTTTGCGGGATTTGGACAGGGGCGGCGCGTATAATGCAGGGCAGGGGGGGATGTCCTATGAAGCAGGCTGTGATCCGGAGTGGATTTTTGATTATGCTGACCTTTATGCTGGCACTGTTGGCGGCCGGTCTGCGGCAGGGGCCCGCAGCGCAGGATACGGCGCAGGGCGCAGCGCAGGCCGAGGGCCAGGACGCTGCGGCGGCGATAGATCCGCAGGTCACCCTGCGGCTGAAGTCCGGCGGCACTGTCGAACCGGTGACGCTGCAGGCGTATCTGATCGGTGTGCTGGCGTGTGAGATGCCGCTGGATTTTGACCAGGCAGCGCTGCAGGCCCAGGCCGTCGCGGCCCGGACGTTCACGCTGTACCAATGTGCCCACGGCAAGCATACAGACTGTGACGTATGCGATGACAGCGCCTGCTGCCAGGCCTGGGCATCGGAGACGGACCTGGCCGAACGGTTTGGCGACGGCTGGGAAGACGCCCGGCAGCGGGCGCTGGAGGCCGTCACGGCAACGGACGGTGTCGTTCTGACGAGCGACGGGGCACTGATCGACGCGGTGTATTTCGCCTGCTCCGGCGGCAGGACCGAGGCGGCTGCCGCGGTCTGGGGCACGGACGTGCCGTATCTGCAGGTGGTGGACAGCCCCGGCGAGGAGCAGGCGGCGTCCTACACCGGGCAGGTGGATGTCACCTTCGCCGATTTTTGCAGCATCCTGCAGGCCCAGGATCCGGCGGTGACGCTGACCGGGCCGGCGGCAAGCTGGTTTGGTGATACGACCCAGACACCGGGCGGCGGTGTGGCGACGATGGTCATCGGCGGGCGGCCTTTTACCGGGACCCAGCTGCGGCAGCTCTTTGGCCTCAATTCCACCTGCTTCACTGTGGCCGTCACGCAGGATGGGATCGAATTTACGACGAAAGGGAAGGGGCACCGGGTCGGGATGAGCCAGTATGGCGCGCAGGCCATGGCCCAGGCGGGGAGTGATTATGCGGCGATCCTGCAGCATTACTATACCGGCGCGACGCTTACCGTCTATGCGCCGTCTTGACTTTCGCCTGGGCTGCGCCTACAATAAGCATACAATCTGAAAGAAAACCAGGCGGAAGGAGGCGGGACGGATGGAAAACACGGCGTATTTACTGCGCTGCTGCGACGGCAGCTATTACGCTGGGTGGACAAACGACCTGCCAAAGCGTGTCCGGGTGCATCAGGCGGGCAAGGGCGCAAAATACACGAGGGCCCGTCTGCCGGTAGAGCTTTGCTATTATGAGACATTTGCCACAAAGGCCGAAGCCATGCGCCGCGAATGGCAGCTCAAGCAGCTCTCCCACCAGCAAAAAGCCGCGCTGGCAGACGGCTGGTTGGCGGAATAAAAAGCACGCACCCAGCAACGGAGCCCAATGCCCCAAGCTGGGTGCGATTTTGCTTTGCTGGAATGGAAGTAGTTTACTTCCAGTAACCGATGTGGCTGGCGAGCGCTTCCTGGCGCAGTGCAGGAATGGGCCCCTGTACGACGAGCGCTTTCTGGCCCCGGGAGAGGATACTGCGGCAGTCACTGGAGAAGGTTGGATTATCTGGATGCGCTCCGGTCAGCGCCAATAGATCCTTTTCTGTTGCGGCAAAGACGATCCGCCCCAGATTGGCCCAATAGGCGGCGCCGCAGCACATACAGCAAGGCTCGATGGAGGAGTACAGCGTGCAATTCCACAGAAAATCGTGGGTGTATATGTGAGAAGCACGCTGCAGTAGCGTTGTTTCCGCGTGACCGGTGCAGATCTTTTCTGTGACTTCAATGTTGCCTTGCTCCATTAGAATATTGCCTTGCAGATCAACAAGCACTGCGCCAAAGGGATGATTCCCAGCGGCCTTTGCAGCTTCGGCAACGGCGATCGCCCGGCGGAGATACTTGGCATCTTCTTCTGGGGTGAAGTGTTCAAAGCGCGGATCCATTTCTTTTAACATAATGGCGGCTCCTTTCGCAATGTATGCTGTCACTTGGCGGTTTTATTTGACAAACAGGAAAACAATAGAGTAAACTATTACAAAATAGCCGAAAACGATCAAAGGAGCGAAATCCGATGAGCAATTACAAAAACGGTTTGGCGACGAGAGCGGCGCTGTATCAGAGCGCAAGGGCGTGTTTTTATCGCAAAGGGTACTTTGATACCTCGATCCAGGATATTGTGGACGCTGCCCATTCCAAATTGGGGCTTTTTGTGTATCACTTTGAATCAAAGGAAGCAATTGCCAATATGGTATTCCGCGAATATGTCGATCTGATTCGGGAGACGACCCGGGCGTCCATTGGGGAGGCAGAGGGTCGTGAGGACCTTCTGCTGGATGATATGCTGAACTACCGCGGCTATTTTAAAGGGGTACTGTGCAACCCGCAGACTGCCAAGTTTTACGTTGAATTGAGCAGCACGCCGGGGTATTTAGAACAAAACTTCCGGTTAAAAGAATTCTATTTTCGTAGGCTCAGCTCACCGCAGCTGGTGATGAACAAATGCTGGCGGAGAGAGGACCTGGGCGGCGTTTTTGTTTCTATTGCAGCCGGTATGGAAATTCAGCTTTGCAGAGATATTTGCGTGGGAAATATCAAAGCGCCGGTCGAAGACGCGCTGGATATCTATTTGGATACCTATTACTCTCTGCTGGTAAAAAATAAACGGCAGGTGGCGGAGTGCCTCAAACGGTCCCGGAAGATCATGAACCAGGTCGAGTGGCAAGCATCGGACGGGTTTGAACTGCAGATCGTAAAATCATATACGGAGGCTTGAGCCATATGGGAACATGCGCCATTGGAATACGATGGCGCGTGTTCCGCTTTTTTGAGGATGGGAATCGTGCGGCGTTTCGCCAGATCAGGGCAGGTCGCCGATCACGTTATCCAGCAGAAAATTACAAACAGTCCATTCTTCCAGCGTGAAGCATTCACCTTCAGGCAGCACTTCGTTGCCCTTGTTATCCTGCAGCGGACCTTCCATGACCGTGTAGTCGCCGTTTATGATATCTTGGTACATCTGGTTGCATTGCTCGATATCCGCTTGAGACATAATGTCCGTATTCCAGGGGGCCAACTCTACCGCGCCTTCTGCCATACCGGCATATTTGGTTTCGGCGGTCCAGCTGCCAGTGGCGACTTCGTCGATCACTTGCTTCATGACTGGTGCAAAATTCCAGACGAATGAAGTGATTGCCGCTTTGGGGGCGTAATCGTGGAGATCGACATAGTAACCGTTGCTGTAAGCGCCGCCCTGCTCGCAGGCTTCCAGCACCGCGACGGTGGATACGTTACCGATGACAGTGATCCCCTCGGACATCAGGGCATTGGCGCATTCTTTGTCCCCGGCGGGATCGTACCAGCTGTTGACCCAGATTACTTTGACCGTAGCATCGGGATTGGCTGCTTTTGCGCCAGCTGCATATGTGTTGATCGCGCGGACGATCGATGCCTGGGGCTGACTGGCCACAAAGCCCAGCTCGTTGGATTCGCTGACCAGGGCGCCGGCATAGCCGCATAGAAACATGCCCTCGATATCCCAGAGCGTGTAAGAACAGCAGTTGGCATCATTGTTGCCTTCAAACATGGCAAAGTAGACATCCGGATACTGGGGATAGGCGGCGTTTACATTCGTCAGGAAAAGGGAAGATGCGCCGAAGATCACATTGCATCCTTCGTCGACCAGCTGCGCGATCGTCGAATCGCATTCGATCCCGCCGCCGGTCAGACCCTCGACGATCACGATCTGGTCATCCGAGAGCCCAAGCTCTTCCTGCAGTCGCAGCAGGCTTTGCCCAACGGCTTGGCTCCAAGCCCCGTCGGTCAGGGTCGAATTCAGCAGTAAGCCGATTTTAATCTCGCTGTAGTCAATGGCGGTATCAGTAGCCGTCGTTCCGGCAGCGGCGGGGGGATCCTTTTCCAGTGTATTGTCAGAGCCTTCTGTGCGACATCCGACGAAGATGCACAGCAGCATGGCCAGGACCAGAAGAATTGCGAGCCTATGTTTCATCGTAGATTCCTCCATTTCTCAAATAGACCTTTAGACCATTCTCTTACGAAACTGGGGGGATGCAGATATCATTCCAGTGAATCTATGCGCCGCCCCCTTCCGGTTCGTTATTTTGGAGGGCTTTTTCAATGGCGTTTAAAATGTTTTCATAGCCTGTGCAGCGGCAGAAGTTTCCGGATATTTCACGGCGGATCTCTTCTCGGGTGTAGTGTTTCCCACTCTGGAGCAGCGCGGTGGCACTGAGGATGATGCCCGGTGTACAAAAGCCGCATTGCACCGCGCCTTCGTCCACAAAAGCCTGCTGCACTGGGGAAAGCTGTCCGTCCGGACTGAGCAAGCCTTCAATCGTGGTGACCTGCTTGCCGTCGATCCAGACGGCGGGGTAAATGCAGGAATCATACGTTTTGCCGTCGATCAGAACGGTGCAAGCGCCGCATTCGCCGACTTCGCAGCCTTTTTTTGTTCCCGTCAGATGATGGTGATCGCGTATGAGATCGGCCAAGGACAGCCGGGGATCGACATACGCATCAAATGCTCTCCCGTTTAGGGTGTAGTGGATCGGAATTTGGTTCAAGCTTTCAGCACCTCCTGTCGATACAGCAGCTTTTCCAAAGCGCGCCGGGTCAATTCCTGGGCCAATGCCAAGCGGTATTCTGCGGTAGCGCGCCAGCTATCTCTGGGGCGGAGCTCTGTAAGCACTTGCTGACTGATCTGCTTCGCAAGATCGGGCGTCACCGGAGCAGACTGGAACTTCCTTTCTGTTTGGCAAGCGCGGATGGGGACAGGCGCCGCGACCCCGTAAGCCAGCCGCAGCCGTTCTAATTTTCTGCCATCTGCGCTGAGGCGGAGGTTCACACTGCAGCCGAGGGTTGCAATATCCATGGCCCGCCGTGCGGAGAATTTTGTGTAAGTGCCGCGGTAGCCGGTATAGGATTCCGGCCGAATCAGGATCGCGGTAAGAAGCTCGCCCGGCGCTAAATTTACCCTTTTCGGGCCTAGATAGAACTCGTGTATGCACATTTGGCGCTTGCCGCTGCGGCTGGTGATCTCCAGCTCTGCATCATAAGCCAGCAAGGTCGAGGCGGTATCTGCGCTGGTCACACCGTTGCAGATATTCCCGCCAATCGTACCAATGTGACGGATCTGCGGCCCGCCGACCTGGCCTGCGGCGAACGCAAGCGCCGGGACCAATTCATTCACCACGGGGTCGTGATTGACATCGGTAAAGCAGGCCAAAGGCCGAATCTGCAGCGTGCCGTCCTGCAGCAGCGAGATCCCGCGCAGCGCGTCGATCTGCTGAATGCTAATTAGCTCTGTCTGGGGGAAATCGCGGTTGCGTAATTGGATCAGCACATCGCTCCCTCCGGCGATCCATCGCGCAGCTGGGTGGGCGTCAAACAGCGCAAACGCTTCGGACAGGCTCCGTGCCAAATACATATTCTGAAAAAAATACATTACGTATCACCTCCTGCAAAATGGGCGGTGTGCATTGCGGCCAGACAGGCGGCAGGATGCAGCGGGAGCGTGTCTATGGCGGCGCCTGTCGCGGCAAGCACGGCGTTGCGGATTGCTGGTGCAACGGGGACAACAGGCGGCTCGCCCAGCGCTTTGGTCCCGAAGGGGCTGGTGGGTTCTGCGTTTTCTACGAACACGGCGCCGATCCGGTCTGGGTGATCCATGGCGGTCAGCAGCTTGTAATCCAGCAGATTGTCGTTTAGCATCCGGCCGGTGGCTTGATCCAGTAAGAGCTGTTCTGTCAAACCGTAGCCCAATCCCATGCTGATCCCGCCATGCACCTGTGCTGCGGCCAGCTGCGGGTTGATCAAGGTGCCGCAATCGTGGGCGTTTACAATATCCAAAACCCGTATCGTACCCAAGCGGCTATCTACGGCGACCTCCGCGAAGCAGCAGCCGAGGCTAAGCGCGTTGGAATCACAGCGTTCAGTGATCTCCACGATCAGCTGCGCTGCGTGCTCCATGCTGTAGCAGGCGTCCATCGCCAGCTCTGCCAAGTGTAAGAGCGGCGCCGGATCCGATTTGGAATAGACTGCCCCTGCTCTGTACACCAGAGCTTGTACGTCCAGACCGGTCATTTCCGCGGCACGGTCCAGAATCTTGCTGATCATCTGATCTGCTGCAGCGGCGATGGCCTTTCCGCAGACGTACGTTTGACGCGAAGCGTAAGCGCCGGTGCCGAACGGGGTGACATCCGTATTCTGGATCGATACGTACCGGACCTGCGTCAAAGGTACCTGCAGCCGGCTGGCTGCCATTTGGGTAAATGCCGTATCTGCGCCCTGTCCGATCTCACATTCTGCCATGTGCATCAGAAAGGTGCCGTCCTGATTTAGCAGCAGACGGATCGTGACAGACTCCAGGCAGATCGGCCAAACGCCGGTCTTATACCAGAAAATAGCGCAGCCGGTACCGGTCCGGACAGAAGGCGGGAATGCCGACGCCTGCCGGGCAAGCTGCCGCTGGTGCAGATAGGCCTGCGCTTTGTCCAGACACTGGTTGAGACTGTCAAAGTGATTGACAAGCGCACCATCATCCGAGGCAGCGCCGACAGCCATCATGTTCTTCCGGCGAAACGTGACCGGGTCCATCTGGATTGAAGCGGCAACATCGTCTATATGGGCTTCCAGGGCGAAGGTGATCTGCGGAATGCCATAACCGCGCATCGCCCCGGCACAGGGCGTGTTGGTATAGACGGTGTGGGCGGTACAGGTATAAGCGTCGGAACGATACAGCATAGAAAAATCCAGTAGCCCCTTGGAAGCAATGGCGTGACCGTGGGACGCGTAGGCACCTTGGTTGGAGATGCTTTCCAGCTTGCGGGCAGCTATGGTCCCGTCTGGGCGGACATGCGTGACAAGATGGAAGGAAAGACTATGCCTGGTGCGCGTGCTGCAGAAGTCCTCCTCACGGGTCAATTCCAGCCGGACACATCGGCCGCCGACTTGGGTACAAAGATAAGCGTTCAATGGTTCGTACAGAGCGTCGTCCTTATTGCCAAAGCCGCCGCCGACCCAGGGCTTGATCACCTGGACCTGCCCCCAGGGAAGGCCAAGCGCCTGCGCGATGACCCGCCGCAGCACGTGGGCCATTTGGGTGCTGGCTACAACGACGAGCTTCTGGTGCTCCATATAGGCGTAAGAGACGGGGTTCTCCATGTGACAGTGCTTGACCGGCGGCACATGGTACCATTTGTCGATGCAGATCAGACCGGGTTCCCGAATCGCTGCGTCGTAATCTCCTTCTTCACGATGATTGCTGCCCATGATATTATCCGGGCATTCGGCATGCACCGGGACTGCGCCGGGCTGTATGGCCTCCTGCGGCGTAAAGACGGCGGGGTATTCTTCATATTCCACTTGAATCAAGCGGAGCGCTTGCCGGGCTGTTGATTCGTCTACCGCCACAACAGCGGCGATATCATCGCCATAGTAGCGGACGCGCTGATTTAGAAGCTTTCGATCTGCAATATCCTGCCAGGCAGGATCCAACGTCCAGGGGTTACCGGAGGTCGCAAAGGGAAGATCCGGCACTTCAAAGCAGGTGACGATCTTTACGACGCCAGGCAGCGCGCTGGCTTTGGCAGTGTCGATCCGCTTGACCAGGCCGTTAGCGATCGTTGCGTGGAGGACCTTTGCGACCAGGCAATTGGGCGGAAACAGGTCCGCAGTGAATTTGGAGCGCCCGGTCACTTTATCGTAAGCGTCTACCCGCGGGACACTTTGCCCGAGGAGGGAGCTTTGCTGCTTCATAAGAGCCCCTCCTTTCGGAATTTGGTCAGGCAGGCTTGCCCGGTCATTGGGAGTGAATCAAAAGCGACGCCTGTCGCATGCAGGATCGCGTTTCGAATCGCCGGAGCGACGGGAACAACCGGCGGCTCTCCCAGGGCTTTCACACCGAAGGGATTTGTCGGCTCTGGATTTTCAATAAACGAGGCCCGAATTTTCGGCGGATGATCCATGGCGGTCGGCAGTTTGTAATCCAGCAAATTGTCCTGATGTAGGCGGCCGGTTTTTTTATCGAACTGCATTTGCTCTGCTAGAGCCCAACCGAGCCCCATGCTGATGCCGCCATAGACCTGCACTTGGGCCAAAACAGGATTCACAACGCGGCCGCAGTCGTGGACGTTCAGAATATCTACCACGGTGACCTGCCCTGTGGCAATGTCTACTTCGACTTCTGCAAAGCAGCACCCGAGGCTCAGCGCATTGGTTTTGAGCTGGGTGGTTTTCTCGGCGCAGATCACATGGGCCTGCTGTAGATCGTAATAGCTGTGGAGCGCAATGTCACGAATAGAATACAGTGCGTTGCCCTGCCAAGTGCGGACAAAGCCATTTTGATAGCGAAGTGTTTCCACTGCTTTTTTGCTCATCTGCGCCGCATGGGTCAGAATGCGCTCGATCAAAAGCTGCCCGGTATTGTAAATGGCTGCGGTGCCGATATAGGTCTGCCGGGAGGCGTAGGCGCCGCTGCCGAGGCCGACGCTATCGGTATCCTGGGCTGAAACGATATGGATCGCTGTAAGCGGCAACTGCAGGACCTGTGCTGCGGTTTGGGTAAAGACAGTGTCAGCCCCTTGGCCGATCTCCACCTCTGGCATTTGCAGCTGCACAGAGCCATCCTGATTCAAGACCATCCGGCAGGTACAAGCCTCCAGCAGGAAGGGCCAGACCCCGGTATTGTACCAAAAACTCGCCACACCGATGCCGCGGCGGACCGAGCCGCGTTGGAAAGAAAAATCAGTACGCTTTTTGTGGTAATTTGTTAGTTGACAGCCCTTGCGGAGGCATTGATTCAGGCTGTCAAAGTAATTCTCCAAATACTCGCTGGGCTCTTTATATCCGACCTCCATATGATTGCGATGGCGAAATTCCACTGGGTCCATTCCGATGGCGCTGCAAATATCGTCTGTGTGTGCTTCCATTGCAAAGGTAGCCTGCGGGGCACCGTAGCCGCGCATTGCACCTGCGCAGGGCGTGTTGGTCAGTACGGTATACAGATCTGTTACCGTCGCATCAGCACGGTACATCATTTTGAAGGCGCTGGCACCTTTGCTGGCGATCGCGTGCCCATGGTGGCAATATGCACCTTTGTTTGCGTAAGCTGTCATTTTGCGGGCGGCGATGGAGCCGTCGGGTCGAATGTGACTGACCAGATGGAAGAGCAGTTGATGGCGTACGCGGGTGTTCTGGAAATCCTCCTCGCGGCTCAGGCGGAGGTGGACACATCGACCGGCTACTTGCGTGCAGAGAAAGGCTGCCAACGGTTCATAGAGCGCATCCTCCTTGTTGCCGAAGCCGCCGCCAACGCACGGCTTTATGATGCGAACACTGCCCCAGGGAATCCCCAGGGCCTGGCCGATAACACGCCGCAGGGAATGGGGTGTTTGTGTCGCGGAATAGATGACCAGGTGGCCGTTTTCCTGGTAGGCAAATGTGGATGTACTCTCTAATTGGCAATGCTTGACTTGCCCGGTACGATACCATTTGTCCACGACGGTCAGATTTGGTTCAGAGATGACGGCTTTGTAATTACCGCGCTCTTCCGTGGTGTGTGCGAGAATATTATCCGGAAAGCGTGTGTGAACCGGCGCTGCACCGGGCTCCATAGCGGAAAATACGTCTAGTACAGGGGGGGACTCCTCATAACGCACACGGATCAGAGATAGTGCTTTGTGCGCGGAGATCTCGTCTGTAGCGACCACGGCGGCAATATCATCGCCGTAATAGCGTACACGGCGATTGAGCAAGTGCCGATCTTCGATCCCTTGCAGCGCTGGATCATTGCTCCAGGGGTGGGTACCGGTGTCGAAGGGGCGGTCTGGGACATCAAAGCAGGTAATGATTTTTACGACGCCGTCGACCTGCAGCGCCTCGGCAAGATCAAAACCCAGCACGGTGCCATTGGCGATGGAAGCATGCAGGACGCGTGCCACCAAGGCGTTGCGTGGACAGAGATCATCTGTGTATTGCGCTTTGCCGGTGACCTTGTCAAGTGCGTCGATACGCGTGAGACTGCAGCCAATGTGCATGACGGTACTCCTTTCTGTGGAATGGGGGGGAATTCTTTGTGTTATGTTTAAAACTATTATATATTATAATATTCAAATTGTAAATATATAAAATTAGATTCTGTATTAAAAACAAAAATGTGCTGGAAAATTGTTG
>CAUBIP010000064.1 GCA_958436045.1 uncultured Oscillospiraceae bacterium
GCGCCGACGATCCCGGCAAAATTTGCCGCCGGCGGCGGCAGCTGCCGGGCGCTGCGCTCGGAAATGGTGGCCAGGGCCCGCAGAAGGTCCCCCGGCTCGTGCTTGTAGCGATAGGTCTTGTCCACCTGGTAGGTCTCCTGGCCCTTGGTGAAGAGGTTCCGCCCGATCTCGTTGCGCTCCTCCAAAAACTTCGCCGCGATTTGGATCTGCGCATAGGCCCCGGCGCGCTGGCGCTCCTCCAGGGAACGAATGAGCTGTTCCATCTCCGACATGGCCTCTTCCCGCTCCGTCACGGAGAGCAGCATCTTCGTCTTGATCTGCATCAAATGGGACGCCATAGCAATAAATTCGCTGGCGATCTCCATATCCATGCGCTTGCGCTCTTCCAGATAGGCCAGGTATTGCTCCAGGATCGACGTAATGGAGACATCCTGGATCTCGATCTTATTCTTGCTCAGCAGCAGGAAAATAACATCCAGCGGCCCCTCAAAATCCTCCATGGATTCCTCGCGGGTATGCACCACGCCGGACAGGTGATATTTCGGTTCTTCCATCGCGCCTCTTTTCTAACAAATGCTCACCCTAAGCCCCTCTACAGGCCGGAAAACAGCCCAACGACGCCGCGCCACATGCCCTGCACGACCCACTGGAGCCCCGTGTTCAAAAAGCCATCCAGGCATCCCAGAACCACCAGCAGGATCAGCAAAAGCATCCCATAGCGCTCATAGCGCATCAGCCAGCTGTAAGCCCGCTGGGGCAAAAATGCAAACAGGACCTTCGACCCGTCCAGCGGCGAAATAGGGATTACATTAAATACAGCCAGGCCGCAGTTGATGACAGCCAGGTCCTGCAAAAACAGCCCCAGATAGACAGCCGCCTCCCCCTGTCCATACCGCAGGCAGAAATAATAGCCGCACAGTGCCAGAAAGCCGAAGAGCAAATTGGAAACCGGCCCTGCCAGGGCCGTCAACGCCATCCCGGCCTTGGGATTTTTAAAATTCCGCATATCCACCGGCACCGGCTTTGCCCAGCCGACATGGGCGACGGCCAGCATCACGAGCCCAAGGAAATCTACATGCTGGAAGGGGTTCAGGCTGATACGCCCGGCCCGCTTTGCCGTCGGGTCCCCCAGGGCGGCAGCGAGCAGCCCATGGGCGCTCTCATGCACCGTGATGCACAAAAGCGCCGCCGCGGCGGACAGCAGCAGCGTCAAAAGATAAGAAAAGTCCAACTGATGCAGCCAGGCGGAAATGCTCATGCGTGCCTCCCAAAACGTTTGCAGCACCCGCGCGCCGCGCCGGGCTGCCCTTTCGTATTTTATTCAGTATAGCATTGCCGCACCAAATATGCAAGCTTCGTTTGCCCGCCACCCCGGGGACAAACCAGGAAAATCATATCGAATAAAATGTATCAATTTCGAATTTTTTCCGTTCATTTCCATCGTATTCGTACAAAACTATCGGTATAAAAAGAATTTTTTATACCTATTTACAATATTCGAAAATCGTGTATAATGGAAAGTAATACACCGAGAACGCGCGTGTTTTTTCTATCACGAACTTTGGAGGGTTCCACATGAGCAGACTTTACATCAAATCGGAAAGTCAGGCACAGGCTGTGGTGGACGAGCTCTACAGGAGCATTGAAAACCGCATCGCCGCCAGTCCCCCGGGGCTGTGTCCTGTCGATATGGCACTGAATTTCTTAAATCTCTGTCATGCGCAAACCTGCGGCAAATGCGTCCCGTGCCGGATCGGCCTGGGGCAGCTGTCTTCCATGCTGCAGCGCGTGCTGGACGGCAACGCCACGGAAAACACCCTGCAGCTCATTGAAGATACGGCCCAGGTCGTCGTTGACACGACGGACTGTGCCATCGGCACCCAGGCCGCGCGCCTGGTCCTTATGGGGCTCAAGGGCTTCCGGGAGGATTATGAGGAGCATGTCAAGAATCACCGCTGCCTGGGCGGGCTGAAAAACCCGGTACCCTGCGTGGCGCTGTGCCCGGCGGGGGTCGACGTCCCCGGTTATATCGCCCTGATCCGCGAGGAGCGCTATGCCGACGCAGTGCGCCTCATCCGGAAGGACAACCCCTTCCCCACGGCGTGTGCCTATATCTGTGAGCATCCCTGCGAAGCCCGCTGCCGCCGGAATATGATCGACGATCCCATGAACATCCGCGGCCTGAAGCGCTTCGCTGTGGACAACGCAGGCTCCGTCCCCAATCCCCCCTGCGCCCCGGCCACCGGCAAGCGTGTCGCCATCGTCGGCGGCGGCCCCGGCGGCCTATCCGCTGCCTATTATCTTGCCCTCATGGGCCACGACGTCACGATCTACGAGCAGCGGAAAAAGCTGGGCGGTATGCTGCGCTACGGCATTCCCAGCTATCGTCTGCCCCGGGAGCGACTGGACGAAGAGATCGCATCCATCCTCTCCACCGGCATCCATGTCCATACCGAGGTCTCCATCGGCAGGGACGTCACATTCAAGGACCTCAAAAAGCAGTATGACTGCCTGTACATCTCCATCGGCGCACATACCGACAAGAAAACCGGCATTCCCGGGGAGGACAGCCACAATGTCATGTCCGCTGTCGAAATGCTGCGCCGCATCGGCGATGACGATATGCCTGATTTTACCGGCAAATCTGTCGTCGTCATTGGCGGCGGCAACGTCGCGATGGACGTCACGCGTTCGTCCATCCGCCTGGGCGCCAAGCAGGTCAGCTGCGTCTACCGCCGCCGGGCCGAGGACATGACGGCTCAGGAGGAGGAAGTCCAGGGCGCCGTCGCCGAGGGCGCGGAGCTGCTGACGCTGCAGGCCCCGATCCGCATCGAGGCCGACGAAAACGGCAACGCCGTCGCTCTGTGGACCCAGCCGCAGATGCTGGGCCGGATGGACGAGCGGGGCAAGCCGAAGATCTCTGCCGCATCGCTGCCGGAGCGCCGCATTGAGGCGGATATGATCGTCGTCGCCATCGGCCAGGGCATCGAGTCCGATGCCTTTGACCAGAGCGGCGTCAAGATCACCCGAGGCCGCATCGCCGCGCAGGACAGCAGCCAGCTGGATGAAAACAGCAACGTCTTCGCCGGGGGCGACTGTGTCACCGGCCCCGCCAGCGCCATCCGCGCCATTGCCGCCGGTAAGGTCGCGGCTGCGAATATTGACGAATACCTCGGCTTCCACCACGAGATCACCACGGACGTCGAGATCCCCAACCCCCGCTTCAACAACAAGCCGCCCCACGGCAGAGTCTCCTCGGCCGAACGGGAGGCCAGCGAGCGCAAGCATGATTTTGTTTGCATTGAATGTGGCATGACCAAGGAACAGGCAATGCAGGAGACCAGCCGCTGCCTGCGTTGCGACCACTTTGGCTACGGTAACTTCAGAGGAGGTCGAAACAGAGCATGGTAACGGTAACGATTGACAACAAAATGATCCAGGTCCCGGAGAATACGACGATCCTGGAAGCCGCCCGAATGGCAAAAATTGAGATTCCAACCCTCTGCTATCTCAAGGACATCAACGAGATTGGCGCGTGCCGCATCTGCGCTGTCGAGATTGTCGGCAACGTGCGGCTCGTCCCGGCATGTGAAAATCTGGTGCAGGACGGTATGGTCGTCTACACCAACAGTCCGAAGGTCCGGTCCGCTCGACGGACAAATCTGCGACTCATTCTCTCCCAGCATGACGCCCGCTGCGCTCTGTGCGTTCGCAGCGGAAACTGCACCCTGCAGAAGCTGGCCAACGACCACAACCTGGTCTACACCCCCTACGAAACAAAGCTGCGCCGCAAAAGCTGGGGCTATAACGCGCCCTTGATCCGGGACGAAAACAAGTGCATCAAGTGTATGCGCTGCGTCCAGGTCTGCGACCGCATCCAGGATATGCACATCTGGGACATCGCCGGAACCGGCTCCCGGACGACCATCGACGTCTCCCGCAACCGCCACATCACCGAGACGGAGTGCACCTACTGCGGCCAGTGCATTACCCACTGTCCCACCGCAGGCCTCGTCGAGCGGGACGACACGAGTCCCGTCTTCGACGCCCTGAAGGACCCGGACCGGATTACTGTCGTGCAGATCGCACCCGCGGTCCGCGCAGCCTGGGCCGAGGCGTTTAATCTCAGCCCCCAGTTTGCGACGGTCAAGCGGATGGTCTCCGCCCTGCGGCAGATCGGCTTCGACTATGTCTTTGACACCAACTTCACCGCTGACTTGACGATCATGGAGGAGGGCAGCGAGTTTATTGAGCGCTTCACCCACGCAAGCGAGCACAAGTGGCCCATGTTCACCTCCTGCTGCCCCGGCTGGGTCCGCTTTGTCAAGACCCAATTCCCCCAGTATGTGGACTGCCTGTCCACAGCGAAATCGCCCCAGCAGATGTTCGGCGCGGTGGCTAAGAGCTACTTTGCCCAGAAGCTGGGGGTCGACCCGCATAAGATCTTCGTCGTCTCCATCATGCCTTGCGTTTCCAAAAAGAGCGAATGTGCAATTCCCAACATGAATGACGCCTGTGGTGACCCGGATGTCGACATCGTCCTGACGACCCGGGAGCTGACGCGCATGATGCGCAGCGAGCATATCACCCCGGCCTACCTGGAGGAATCCGAGTTTGACAGCCCCCTGGGCACCGGCACCGGCGCAGCCGTTATCTTCGGCGCCACCGGCGGTGTTATGGACGCGGCCCTGCGCAGCGCTTATTTCCTGCTGACCGGCGCGAATCCCCCGGCGGACGCCTTCACGGCGGTGCGCGGCAGCCAGCCTTGGAAGGAAGCCATCTTCAATATCCCCGGCACCGGCACAGTCCGTGTGGCCGTCGTCAGTGGGCTGGGCAATACCCGCAAGCTGATGCAGGCGCTGGAGAGCGGCGAAAAGCAGTATGACTTCGTCGAGGTCATGGCCTGTCCCGGCGGCTGCGCCGGCGGCGGCGGCCAGCCGATCCACGACGGCGCAGAGCTGGCTGAAAGCCGCGGCAATATTCTCTGGGAGCTGGACGCTAACGCGCCCATCCGCTTCTCCCACGAGAACCCCGACGTGCAGGCCCTGTACCGGGAGTACCTGGAAAAGCCCCTGGGTGAGCGCTCCCACCACCTGCTGCACACCGATCACCACGCCTGGAAAATGCCCGGCGAGGCGTAAGCATTCCAATAAAAGCATACCAACAAGACAGCGCTGCAATGGTTTTCCATTGCAGCGCTCTGCCCATGCGCGGGATTGACGGACCTGGTATAATAAAAACAAAGTCCGCAGCCGAGGTCCAGCGACCGGCAGCGGAACGGAATTGGGCACATGCCATGAGACAGAGAGGTGCAGGATATGTTTGAGGCCATGATCAAGAACCAGACGGCAAAGCAGGCGAAGGCGCTTGCTGCGTGGATGGCGCGACGGGAGGAGACGGTGGCGCGGCCGGAAGGGGTCTGGCGGACGGAGGATGTGGCGTATTTGGAGGATGCTCTTCCCTGCCACCGGATGGATCTTTACCAGCCCATCCAGGAGGGCCCGGCGCGGCCAGTCATTTTGAACCTGCACGGCGGCGGGTTTTTGCTGGGGAGCAAGGAGGTCAACCGGTACCTGTGCACGGACCTGAGCCGCCGGGGCTTTCTTGTCATGAGCCTGGCGTACCCCCTGGCGCCGGAGGCGACGATTTTTGACATTTTCCGCGCCCTAACCACCGGGATCGACCGGGCGGCGGCTCTCGCGGCGGACTACGGCGGGGACCCGGCACAGCTCTACCTGTGCGGCGACAGCGCCGGGGCGTATCTTTGCTACTATCTGGCGGCGCTGCAGAACGCGCCGGAGGCGGCCCAGGCTGCGGGCGTGCCGCAAATCCAAACGAAAATCCGGGCCATCGGCCTGCAGAGCGGGATGTTCTACACCCGAAAGCTCGATCAGGTTGGCTTATTCCTGCCGAAGCTCCTTTACGGCAGCGGCTGGCGGGCGCATCCCTTCCGCCCGTACCTGGACCCGGAGCATCCGGCACTGGTGGCGGCGGTGCCCCCCTGCTTCCTGGTGACGGGGCGGGGCGATTTCCTGCGCAATTACAACAGACAGCTGGCGTCCGCCCTGAAGCGGGGCGGAAAAAATTACAAGCTTTTGGACCTGGACGAGGCCAAGCCCCTCCCCCACGCCTTCGCGGCGCTGCTGCCGGAGACTCCGGCGGCCACCCGGGCAAATGAGCAGATGCTGGCATTTTTCCTGCAGCAGGCCCCGGATGACGCGCCGCATGGCGCGGACAGCACCTCCGGCGGGGACGGCAGCGGAAAAATCCTGGAAATTCCCCGGTAAAACCGGTTGACAGCAGGGATTTTTGCGCTATAATGATAGCAAATGGCTGTGAGGAAGACATCGCCCTGCGGGGCCGCGGCTTGCAGAGAGGGCGCAGGTTGCTGCGATGCGCCCGGATGCGGCGCAGGCGATTACCACTTCTGAGCTGCCCGGCGGAACCGGCCCTTTGGCCCAGTATGCCGGGACGGGCGTGCCCGTTACAGCGTCAATGAGCGGCAGCGCGGGGTGTACCGGCGCTGCAAGCAGGGTGGAACCGTGGAATGTAATATTTAAATTGTCATCCCACCCCTGAGTCACATCAGGGGTGGGATATTTTATTTTGCCCCGCGCGTACTTTTTAAGGAGGCATTTTTTATGGAAGAACAGAACAAGTACACGTTTGAAAACCCGGAATACCGCAAGACGTATTGGCACACCTGCTCCCATATCATGGCCCAGGCTGTCAAGCGGCTGCATCCGGAGGTCCAGCTGGCCATCGGCCCCAGCATTGACAATGGCTTTTACTACGACTTTGACGCGCCCTTTGCCTTCACGCAGGACGATCTTGCCGCCATCGAGGCGGAGATGAAGAAGATCTGCAAGGAGCGGCTGCAGCTGGTCCGCAGCGAAAAGCCGCGCCAGGAAGCCATCGCCTATATGCAGGCGTGCAACGAGCCCTACAAGGTCGAGCTCATCCAGGACCTGCCGGAGGATGCCGTCATCTCCTTCTACACCCAGGGCGAATTTACGGACCTGTGCGCCGGGCCCCATGTCGATTCCACGGGGCGCATCAAGCACAATGGCTTTAAGCTGACGAAGTGCTGCGGCGCGTACTGGCGCGGCGATTCCAACCGGAAGATGCTGCAGCGCATTTACGGCGTCGCCTTCCCGTCCAAGGACGAGCTGGACGCCTACCTGAAGCAGCAGGAGGAGGCCCTGAAGCGGGACCACAACAAGCTGGGCCGGGATCTGGAGTATTTCACCACCGTCGACGTCATCGGCCAGGGGCTGCCGATCCTGCTGCCCAAGGGCGCGCGGGTCATCCAGCTGCTGCAGCGCTGGGTCGAGGATGAGGAGCAGAAGCGCGGCTATCTGCTGACGAAGACGCCGCTGATGGCAAAGCGGGAGCTCTATAAGATCTCCGGCCACTGGGACCATTATCTCGACGGCATGTTCGTCCTGGGCGACCCGGAGGACGAGACGAAGGAGTGCTTCGCCCTGCGTCCCATGACGTGCCCGTTCCAGTACCAGGTCTTTTTGAACCGGGCCCGGTCCTACCGCGACCTGCCCATGCGCCTGGGCGAGACCTCTACCCTCTTCCGCAATGAGGACTCCGGCGAGATGCACGGGCTGATTCGCGTGCGCCAGTTCACCATTTCCGAGGGCCACCTGATCCTGCGTCCGGAGCAGCTGGAGGATGAATTCCGCGGCTGCCTGGAGCTGGCAAAGCAACTGCTGGACACCGTCGGGATGCTGGAGCACTGCACGTTCCGCTTCTCCCAGTGGGACCCGAACAACACGGAAAAATACATCGGCACCCCCGAACAGTGGGACGAGGCCCAGAGCACCATGGCAAAGATTCTCGACGACCTCAACGTCGAATACACCATCGGCATCGACGAGGCGGCGTTCTACGGCCCGAAGCTGGATATCCAGTATAAAAACGTCTTCGGCAAGGAGGACACCATCGTCACCATCCAGGTCGACCAGCTGCTGGCGGCCCAGTTTGGCATGGAGTACACCGACTCCGACGGTCAGAAGAAGACGCCGTATATCATCCACCGCACCAGCCTGGGCTGCTATGAGCGTACCCTGGCCTATCTGATCGAGCGCTTTGCCGGGGCCCTGCCCCTGTGGCTGATGCCGACGCAGGTCGAGGTCCTGCCCATCACGGACCGGGCCCACGACTACGCGGCGGACCTGGTTGCCAAGCTCTCGGCGGTCGGGATCCGTGCCGAGGCGGACCAGCGCTCGGAGAAGCTGGGGTATAAGATTCGTGAGGCCCAGATGCAGAAGATCCCGTATATGCTCGTCGTCGGCGACCGGGATATGGAAAACGGCACCGTCTCCGTCCGCACCCGCAGCGGCAGCGACCTGGGGGCGATGAGCCTTTCCGACTTCACAGCGAAGTGCCTGCAGGAGATTGCAAGCAAGGACCGGTCCTTCTAAACGGCCGCACGTTTCATCATCGCGCACGCCGCTCAGTCCAAACGGGCTGAGCGGCGGTTTTTGTTGCATAGGTTGCATAGTTCTTGGGTCTGGCGCGCAGGATAACGGGTGCGGACGTATCTTTTCCTTGTAATATACGGCCGCATGTATTATAATAGGATAGTTAAAGAAGTCTTCATTTTTGGGGAGGCAATTTCATGACTGCCACGAATAAACAAACGTTGGAGCAATATCTCACCCCCGGGACCCGGGTGCATCTGATCGGCATCGGCGGCGTTTCCATGCGGCCGCTGGGCCTGGTGCTGCGGCATATGGGGCTCAAGATCACCGGCTCGGATATGAACGCGTCCGTCATGACGGACGATCTCATCGAAAACGGCATCCCCGTTTTCATCGGCCACCGGGCGGAGAATATCCGCGGGGCCCAGTGCATTATCCGCACGGCGGCGGTGCATAACGACAATCCGGAGGTTGCGGCGGCCCGGGCGGCGGGCATTCCCGTCTTTGAGCGGGCCCAGGCCTGGGGCATTATCATGCGGGCGTATCGCAATGCCATCTGTCTTTCCGGCACCCACGGCAAGACAACGACGACCTCCATGGTCACGCATATCTTCATGCAGGCCCAGCGGGACCCGACTGTCATGATCGGCGGCTATCTGCCGCTGCTGCACGCGGGGCACCGGGTCGGCAAGGGCGATACGATCATTATGGAGAGCTGCGAATATTGCAACTCGTTTTTGAATTTTTTCCCGACCATCGCGGTCATTTTGAACATCGAGGCGGATCATCTCGACTTTTTCAAGGACCTGCGGGATGTCCAGGCGTCGTTCCGGCGCTTTGCGCAGCTCGTCCCGGCGGGGGGGCATGTCGTCGCCAACGGCGATGATGCCAACACCCGGCGGGCGCTGCACGGGCTCGACTATCTCACCTTTGGCCTCATGCAGGACAACGACATCCACGGCGAGAATTACACGACGGACTGGCGGGATTTTGACGTCATCGCCAAGGGGAAATTCTACTGCCATGTGCATCTGAACGTCATGGGGCAGCACAATACGTACAACGCCCTGGCGGCGGCGGCCTGCGGATATCTCCTGGGCATCGACGGCGCGGACGTCGCGGCGGGCCTGGAGAGCTTTCGGGGCGCGGGGCGGCGCATGGAGCACAAGGGCGAATATCACGGCGCGGCCATCTATGACGACTACGCCCATCACCCCGGCGAGCTGCACGCGCTGATTCAAGCGCTGCAGACGATGGAGCACCGGCGGATCATCCTGGCCTTCCAGCCCCACACGTACACGCGGACGAAGGCGCTGTTTTCCGAGTTCGTCCGGGAGCTGCGGCAGGTGGACCATGTCGTCCTGGCGGAGATTTATGCCGCACGGGAGCGGAACACCATCGGCATCTCCTCCCGGGACCTGGCAAAGGAGATCCCCGGCGCGGTCGCCTTTGACACGCTGCCGGAGGTCGCCGCGTATCTCCGCGAGATCGCCCAGCCGGGGGACATCATCGTCACCGTCGGCGCGGGGGATATTTATAAGGCGGGGGAAATGCTGCTCCAGGATTGAGAAGCTCTACGTTGCTACGTAGGCGCCAAAAGGTGCAGAGTCCTTGGCTGGTGCGGCGCTTAGGGGTGCAGTGTGGCCCTTCGGTGCTTTGCATTTTATGACGAAATTTTAAGGTTTCCGTAAGACTTTTTAAGCT
>CAUBIP010000065.1 GCA_958436045.1 uncultured Oscillospiraceae bacterium
TGCGGAATGTTTGGCGTTTTTTTAGTACCTTCCCTTGTTCGCGTACAAAAAAGTGTGAAGAAAAAATCGCCGCGGAACGAAGGCGACCTGCCCCGTCCCGCGGCGATTTTATCCCTGCTTTCTTGCTGCAAAACCAAAATATTTTAATCCAGCAGACGCTGCGTGCGATACAGCGCGCTGTAGGTCCCGTCCCGTGCCATCAGCTCTGCGTGGCGGCCCGATTCTGTAATGCGGCCATTTTCGACGACAATGATTCGGTCCGCGCCGCTGACCGTCGAGAGGCGGTGTGCAATGATCAGCGTCGTACGCCCCTGGGCCAGGGCGTCAAACGCGGACTGGATTTTCCGCTCCGTGACGGAGTCCAGCGCTGAGGTCGCCTCGTCCAGGATCAGAATCCCCGGGTCTTTCAAGAAGATTCGCGCAATAGAGATTCGCTGCTTCTGCCCGCCGGACAGTAGCGACCCCCGCTCGCCGACATAAGTATCAAAGCCTTGGGGCATGGCGCAAATATCGTCATAGATTTCCGCCTTTCTGGCCGCCTCCTCCACCTCGGCACGGCTGGCCTTCGGACGCCCGTAGCGAATATTTTCCAGAATGCTCCCGGCAAAGAGGAAAACATCCTGCTGCACGATGCCAATGCTGCGGTGCAGCGCGTCCTGGGCGATATGCCGCACATCGACCCCATCGATGGTGATGGCGCCGCTGGTCACATCGTAAAAGCGGGGGATCAGCTGGCACAGCGTCGTCTTGCCTCCGCCAGAAGGGCCGACGATGGCCACCGTCTGCCCCGGCTCCACCCGCAGCGATACATCCCGCAGCACCGGAAGTTCCCCGTCATAGGAGAAGCCGACATGCTCCAGGCAGATCTCCCCTTCCGGCGCGCAGGTCTCGGCGGCATCCGGCGCATCGACGATGCTGGGCTTGGTGCGCATCAGCTCAGCAAACCGGTGCAGTCCGGCAAAGCCGTTGGCAAACAGCTCGGAGAAATTCGCCAGCTTCCGAATGGGGTTGATAAACGTCGTCACATAGAGGGAAAATGTAATGAGATCCCGATAATCCAGCTGGTCCCGCATAATGAGCCAGCCGCCTGCTGCGATAATGGCCACAGAGAGCATCGAAATCAGCAGCTCCATCGCCGCCAGGAACAGGCCCATCTCCCGGAAAAACAGACTTTTGGATGTCCGGAAGCGGTCGTTGGCCGCATCAAATTTCTGCCGCTCCTGGGCCTCATTGGCAAAGGCCTTGGCCGTCCGGAAGCCGGAAAGAGTCGACTCAATCTCGATGTTGATCTCCGCCGTCTTCTGCTTCACCGCCGCCGAAGCCCGGTGCATTGCCTTCCGCCGGGCGATGACGACCACCAGCATCAGCGGCACGATCACCAGCACCACCAGCGCCAGCCGCCACTGGATGCGGAACATCACGATCAGCGCCCCGACGATCGTCGCAACAGAGATCAGGATATCCTCCGGGCCATGATGGGCAAGCTCCGTCAGTTCAAATAGATCGCTGGTCAGGCGGCTCATCAGCTGGCCTGTCCGGTTGCGGTCCAGGAAGTCAAAGCCCATAGTCTGCAGGTGCCGGAACAGGGACTGCCGGATATCCGCCTCGACCCGCACGCCAAACGTGTGGCCCCAGTAGCACAGAACGTAATACAACACCGTCCGGACCAAATACGCCGCAACGACGATGACCATGACGACAAAAAATGTGTGATACTTCTGATTCGGCAGTAGGTCATACATAGCTGCCCGGGAGACCAACGGAAACGCCAGGTCGACCAGCGCGACCAGCAACGCGCAGCTCAGATCCAGTGCAAAAAGCTTCCAGTGAGGCTTAAAAAATGTAAAAAACAGCTGCAGCTCCGTTTTTTCTTTCTGTTTTCGCATACGTCCCTCCTTTGCACCGCATGGGACGCAGCCCAGCGCCCCAGCGGCAGACAGGACCCGGCACAGCATGCTGCACCGGGTCGCTTACATTATAGCTTGCATTATAATAGCAGGATCATACATATTTCTTTGACATACAGCCGCTCAAGCGCGCCGCGGCAGCGCAGGCTGGCACACGTATCAGAGCGCTTGGCCTGCCAGATACACTGCCTGCCGCGCCCAGTTTTCGCCGCAAACGACGAAGTCCGCCTGCATCCCGTCGGCAATGGCGCCAACCTCGTTTTCCACGCCCAGCGCGCAGGCTGGGTTCCACGTCGCCGCGCGGATCGCCTCCTCCGGCGCAATGCCGTAGGAGATGGCGTTGCACATGCAGTCATAGAGATTCGTCACAGAGCCCGCCAGGGTCCCGTCGGCCAGCGTACAGGTCTTGCCCTGCAGGAAGACAGGCTGGCCGCCCAGTTCGTATTCGCCGTCGGGCATACCGCAGCAGCGCAGCGCATCGGAGATGAGGACCATCCGTCCCGGGAAGAGCCGGAAGGCCATCCGGATTGCACTAGGGTGGACATGGATACCATCGCAGATAAGCTCCGCCTGCACCCACTGGCACTCGCTGGCCGCGCCGATGATCCCGGGCTTTCTGTGATGGATCGGCGGCATGGCATTGTACAGATGAGTCAGGTGCCGGGCGCCAGCCTCAAACACCGCCAGCGCATGCTCATAATCCGAATCCGAGTGGGCAATGGAGACATTACTCAGTTCCTTAGCCTGGGCGGCAAACTCCACCGCTCCCGGCAACTCCGCTGCGACGTCCACGATCTTAATGAGGCCGCCGCAGCCCTCCTGCAGCTTCCGAAACGCCGCAAAATCCGGGTCCTTCAAGTAAGCGCCGTTCTGCGCGCCCTTTTTCTTCTCGCTGAAAAACGGCCCCTCCATCTGGATGCCCCGGAGAGCAGCGCAGCCCGCAGGCGCTTCATCCACCAGAGTCCGCGCCGTGGCAAATGCTTTGGCCAGCGTCTCATACGGCAGCGTCATAGAGGCCGGTGCAAACGACGTAATGCCGTTTTTGGCAAGATAGCGCGCCATTTTGACGAGGCCCTCATAGCAGCCGTCGGAAAAATCGGCGTTGGAATTGCCGTGATTATGCACATCGATCAGGCCGGGAATAACATAAGCCCCCTGCAGATCGACAGCGTCCGCCGCGGCCTCGCCTTCTGCAAGGACTCGCGTGAATTTCCCGTCCTCCACGCAGAAGCTGCCCCAGCGGAACGTAAAATCACGGGTAAAGATATTCGCATTTGTAAACTGCATCGTATTCCTCCAAGTGCGGCAAGCTCAGCTGTGCTTGCACTCCGGCAGGCTGGCCGCCGCGACAGACTGGCCGACCCGTCTTGTCTTCTCATCCGGCAGCATGACATGGACAGACGCCGCCAGGGCCGGATATTCTTCCTGCAGCACCCGCTGGCACTGCGCCAAGATCAACTCACCGCCGCGGCCCGACATCACGCGGCCCAGCACGATGAGATAGGACATGTCATAAAAATGCGCATACAGCTCGATGGTATGGGCCAGATAGCAGCCGATATCCGTGAAGATCTGCATCGCCCGCCCATCACCGGCCTTGACCAGGTCCTGCACGGCCTTGAGCTTCTCTGCCGGAGTCGCCGCCGTGTCCAGCGGCAGACCTGCCCGGTCCGCCAGCTTGATGACAGCGTCCTGCGAGAAGTATTTGCAGCCGACGCCCCGGTCAGTCGACCATTCGTCGGCCATGGCTTGCTCGTTCAGGTCCACCGGTGCAAAGGCCAGCTCATTGAACCACCCCAGGACATTGCCCTGCCGGTCCACATAACCAACGGCCTCACTCGTCCCCATGGCAAGGCCCATGACGCAGGTCTTCTCCATACTCAGAGCCCCCGCCAGGGCCGTCACGTCGCCGTCATTGGCCACAACGATGGGCACATCGCCGATCTCCTTGGCCGCCCGGTCGAAGATTGTCTTGACCTGGCTGCGGATCTCCTTCTCCCGCGGGACCTTGATAAAGAGGGAAGAGACCATCGGCGCATTGCCGATGAAGACACCGGCCGAGCTGACGCCGATGCCGTCGACCCGGGGCATTTTCGATGCCGCCGTGCGGAAGGCGTCTACAATTTCTGCAAAGTGATAAGCAGGGTCTGCCTGGGTCTTTGGATGCCAGACGACCTCTTCGGAGTAGACCGTCTTGCCGTCGATGACTGCGGAGACCTTGCGGTCCGACCCACCGGCGTCGAAGCCGATGCGGCAGCCTTCCATGTGACCGCCGACCCGGACAGACGCGTCGTTCTGCTTGGGGAAGTCTTCGGGGCTGCAGTCGATGATCTCAAAGCCAGACTCGAATACATCCGTCATAAACTGCACATCAAACCAGCGCTTACCCTTTTCCGTCTCCGTCAAGACATATTCCGCCTGCATCCGCTGGCACAGGGGGCCTGCGCCACACAGATAGACCCGGAAGCCACCGACGGACCACAGCAGAAATTTCACATAGCGCTCCAGATAGCGGTAGTCCGCCTCCGCCAGTTCCTGCGTGCCGTGGATGCACGTTGTCCAGACGGAGATCTTCCCTTCGTTGCGCTCTACGGCGACTTTGACCTCCTGCGTTGCATCCTGCAAGAAGGCGTCCATCCACGGGCCGAAGGGGATAAATTCCGGCTCCAGCTTCGGCAGATTTTTCACGTCGTATGTGATCCCTAAATAGTTCATTCGTACCTCCGGTGATTGGTGATTGGTTCGATTATCGGTTCGTCAGCGTTCTGACGATATCACGCATCTGCTCCCACTTTGCCTCCATATCCGCCACCAGCTTCAGCTGGGCCCGGGCGCGTACCAGGTTGTGCTCGGGATAAGCGGTCTTGAAATAACGGTCGCCGTCCAGATAGTCGGCCAGGAAGCGGGTCGCCAGCTCCAAGGTGATGATCTTCGCGCCCATGGGCATCATGTCAATCTCCTCCGGGGTCAGGCTGGGGCAGGCTTTCAGGTAGCCCTTGGTATAAATCTCAAACAGATGCAGGTTCAGCTCCATCTTGGAAAGGTCCTTCTCATCCTCCGGGGCGCTGGCCGCGCCGAAGCGGATGGAATCGCCGAAATCATACAGGGAGAGGCCGGGCATGACGGTATCCAGGTCCAGCACGCACAGGGCCTTGCGCGTTTTTTTATCCAGCAGGACGTTGTTGAGCTTCGTGTCGTTATGCGTCACGCGCAGGGGCAGTTGGCCCGCCTCTCGCATGCGCTGCAGGGTCCCCGC
Organism: uncultured Oscillospiraceae bacterium; assembly: GCA_958436045.1. GTDB lineage: Bacteria > Bacillota > Clostridia > Oscillospirales > Oscillospiraceae > SVMC01. Next base: position 5,164 of record CAUBIP010000065.1, read on the forward strand.
CTCTTCCTCTCGGGCCATGATAAAGTTGATCTCCGGCTGGACCTTGGCGGCGCGCCCGGCTTCATCGCGGGCGACGGCCTCCTTGAATTTCCGATACCGGTCGATGGTATTGTGGAATTCCGGGATCGTCTCATGCAGCGTATGGGCCGGGAAATCCGAGAGCATCTGCTGGAATTGACCAAAGGCCAGGGCGCTCTCGTAAAAGTCTTGATCTGTCTCCGGGGCCTCCAGGCAGAAGCCGCCGACAAATTCATAGCAACGCCAGTATTCCCCTTTTTCGTCTACATAATAATATTGATCGTCCTTCGTTTTGATAAAATGCAGATACGCCCGGGGGTCATCCACCCGCTCCTTCAGGTAGGCGGTCACCGCGCCGACGTTTTCCATCAGGCTCTTCGGGTCGTGGAACACATATTGGTTCACCCGCTGCAGAATATATTCCATGCCACTTTCCGTAACGACCTTGAATGTGTGGTTGATATGTCCGCCGCCGTGGGGCGCACAGGAAATAGGGGCTGCATCAATGCAGAATGCATAAATTGCCTGCTCCATCATACAAATCATGACCTCCATTTTTTAATATGCACTTTCGGGCGCGGGCAAAAAAGTGCGCAGCGTCTTGCCTGCAATACGAACAAAAGCCACCCGATTATCTGCCGAACCGGGCAGACAGGCCCCAAAGTTATGTAATATTATAGCAATAGCTGCGCCGCTTGGCAACAAAAAAACAAAATAATTCTCGATTTTTCATGGTTTTTAAGAAAAATTCAGGAAAAAATACGATTGGTATGACGATTTTTGCCCCGTTCAGCCACCCGAGGCCGGCAGCATCACATTCTATGCTGGTCTGCCTGCCTCGGTGCGTACCGGCAGCTGCAGAAAGCGTGCGGCGTTCTCAAATAGGATTGCCCGCTGCTCCGCCCCCGTCAGTGGCAAGGCCAAAAAGCGCGCCAGCTCCGTCTTCGGGTCCCACAGGGGAAAGTCCGTCCCGAACATAATCCGACCCGTGCCGAAATGCCGCAGCAGCGCCACTGCCCGCTCTGGCGGCATGGCATAGAGCGTCGAAGAGCAGTCGGCCCACAGATTCTCGTATTTGCCGTACAGGGCCCGCTCTGCCTCATCCCAGATGGTATAGCCGCACATATGCGCGCCGACGAACACCGTCTCCGGGAAGGCCTCCAGCACCGGGATAAGCTGGTCCGGGTTGGAATATTGATACCGGGCATCGCCAGTGTGCAGCAGCACCGGCAGCCGCCCTGCCAGCACTTCGAACATCCGCATGCTCCGGGGCTCGTTCAGCGCAAAGCACTGAATATCCGGGTGCAGCTTGACCCCGTGCAGCCCCAAATCCAGGATCTGCTGGACATCCGCTTCCATATTCTCGCTGTCCGGATGCAGGGCCCCGAAGCCGATCAAGCGCGCCGGGGCTTCTGCCTGACAGGCAGCAATAAACTTGTTGATAGCCGCGACCTGGGCGGGCTTCGTCGCCACGGAATGGATGAGCTGCATGGAAATGCCAGCCGCATCCTCCATCCGTCGCAGCTCCGCCACCGTCCCCGTCGATCGGGGCAGGCCGACGCCGTAAAATGTCCCGGTGGCGCAGGCCGCCTTCTCGGCGATCTTATCTGGGTAGACATGGCAGTGGAAATCTAAAACTTTCATTCTATCGCTTCTTTCTCTTTCACAGGTACTGCCATTCATTATATCAGGTAAGTTTTCTCCGTCAACTGTCGAAACTGCGAAAATTTTGTCCCCCTTGGCTGGCGCTTTCGCTCCTTGCTCTGCTGCACGAGAGGTCAACTATATTTTTACCCCAGCACGCAAAAGCTTGCAGCCTAATTCTGGAAAGTGACGAAATTGTCAGCGATCTTCAAGATTTCTTAAGGAAAAATCACTGGAATTTTCCGCGCAAATCTAATATACTAAGGGAGCAATCGTTTCACTCGTTTGGAGGTCATTGATATGAAGCGCAAAAAAGGCATCCCTATGCCCCTGGTCGTCCTCTGTCTGGGGTTCGGCGTACTGCTGGGCCGGTGTCGCAGTAAATGGCGCAGCCGGTCCCGGAAACGCGACGCCCAAGAGACCGGCCAATGAACCACCAGAATGCAAAACAGAAACGACGCCAGCAGAACCGCAGTCTCTCGGTTCTACTGGCGTCATTTTTTGCAGCGGCAGCCAGATCAACCGCCGCCAGACTGCTGCTTTTGCCGGTGATAGACATCTGCCTCCCAGGCAGGCAGCGGCAAGCGCTGCATTGCGCCGAAGAGCTTTGTTTTGAGGTCCGGGTACGTCGCCTGCAGGCCCTGGATGAGGTCCTTGACCTCCTGGCGTTTTGTGTGCTTATCCGCTGGGCAGGTATTATGCACCACCGGCAGGTCCAGCTGCTCAGCCACATGCACCACCGTCTGCTCCGGCAGGTAGAGCATGGGCCGGATCTGGGTGATACCCGTGCGGTTCAGCAGGGTCACCGGCTGGAAGCAACTGATGCGGCCCTCGTAGAGCAGGCTCATGAGAAAGGTCTCCACCGCGTCGTCATGGTGGTGCCCCAGGGCGATCTTGTGGATGCCTTGGGACAGCAGCGCTTCGTTTAACGCGCCGCGGCGCATTTTTGCGCACATGGAGCAGGGATTCTTCTCCTGTCGGTACTCAAAAATGATCGGGCCGATCTCGGTCTTGATCTTCGTAAAGGGCACCTCCAGCCGGTCGCACAGAGCCTGCACCGGGGAAAAATCCATCCCACCCAGCCCCATATCAATCGTAACGGCCGCCAGAGAAAACGGCTTGGGGTAATACCGCTGCAGCTCCCGCAGCAGGACCAGCAGCGTCAGCGAATCCTTCCCGCCGGAGACGCCAACGGCGATCTTGTCCCCCGACTCGATCATATGATAGTCATCCACACATCTGCGCACCAGTCCGACGATCTTTTGCATGGTTTACCCCCGTGTTCTATAGGATATTGCCATTCTATTATAGTAAAAACGGCCGGACTTGTCATCCCCCATTCGGGAAAAATTTTAAATTTCAATGTGAGATATCAAGAGTATTCGGGAGATATCCAGAGCATTTCGCAGTTCTTTCTGAGGAAAATAAAAATTTTAATTTTTTCAGTTGACATCGCTGCCGGTTTATGGTATAAAAATCAAGCGGCGCGCGAGAAATCGTGCGTATTTGTATGAATCGATCAAATTTTGATCCGGAATTCCGGAATGGAGGAAATATTTATGTCCACGACTATGGCCAAAAAAGAAACCGTAGAGCGCAAGTGGTATGTTCTGGACGCAGCCGGTAAGCCCCTGGGCCGCACCGCTGTCGTCGCTGCCAAGCTGCTGCGCGGCAAGCACAAGCCTGACTTCACCCCCAATGTTGACTGCGGTGATTTCGTCATCATCATCAACTGCGAAAAAGCAGTCCTGACCGGCAAGAAGGCCGAGCAGAAGTACTACCGTCACTTCACTGGTTGGATCGGCAACCTGAAGGAGACCAAGTACCGCCTGCTGATGGAAGAGCGTCCCGAATTTGCAATGGAGCTGGCCGTCAAGGGTATGCTGCCGAAGAACACCATCGGCAGAGCTTCTATGACTCGTCTGAAGCTGTATAAGGGCGCTGAGCACAAGAACGCCGCCCAGAAGCCGGAAGCCTGGACGCTGGACTAATTGGAGGGAACGAACATGTACGAAAGCAAAAAGCAGTATCAGTATGGTACCGGCAGACGGAAGTCCTCCGTTGCCAGAGTCCGCCTGTATGAGAACGGCACCGGCGCGATCACCATCAATGGCCGCGATATCGACGACTACTTTGGTCTGGAAACGCTGAAGCTGATCGTCCGTCAGCCCCTGGTCTCCACCGACACCGTCGGTAAGGTCGATATCATCTGCACCGTCTCCGGCGGCGGCGTGACCGGTCAGGCCGGTGCGATCCGCCACGGTATCTCCCGCGCTCTGCTGAGCGTCAACCCTGAATTCCGCGCCACCCTGAAAGCCGCTGGCTTCCTGACCCGTGACCCGAGAATGAAGGAAAGAAAGAAGTACGGCCTCAAGGCAGCCCGTCGTGCGCCGCAGTTCTCCAAGAGATAACAGGCCCGACAAACCAATTCAAAAATGCTCAAAAACCCCGGAACCATGCGGTTTTCCGGGGTTTTTCCTTTGCAAAAAGTCTGATGGCCTTTGGCAAAATTTCGCAGGATTTGAACGGTTCTGACCCTGTTTTTCTTGATTAAAAATGGGGCAACAGGCCCTTTTTGACCCCGTTATGATTAAAAAATGGGGCAACTGAGAAGCAAAATCAGACCCCTTGGAGGTCCATTTTCTCCTTTGCGGCGGCTCCCATTTCACGAGCATTTTACCTCTGTCGGGGCTGTCCTGATTTGTCAGGATTTGACCAAACCAGATGTACTTTATCTCGTTTGTGGTTCCTTTCCACCGGATGGGACCTGGTACATTTGCGTTAGATGCTTTCTCTTTTTACAATGGAGGCAAGAAGGAGGAACGCCCTATGAAAAAACGGAAATTCAAGATACACCTCACCCCTGCCGAGAACAGCATCGTGATCCAGAGCCTGAACCACCTGCGCAATGCCATGCTCCGGGAAAACCGGGACACCGGCTGCCTGGATGAGCTTCTGCTGAAGGTCATGTGCGCTCCGGTGAAGAAAGTCTAAAATTACATATTGCAGCTTGATGAGCCGCTTATTCTTTTCAGAAAGAGTAAGCGGCTTTTTTTATGCCCATTTTTTAGATTCCCCCATACATAGCCGTCCGTCCTGCCAACGGGCGGCTAAATCTATGAAGAAGGAGGACAT
>CAUBIP010000066.1 GCA_958436045.1 uncultured Oscillospiraceae bacterium
CGGCGGACCTCCGGCTCCTTCTTCGTCAGCTTCGGCATGGACAGCGTCAAAACGCCGTCGTTGAATTTCGCCTGCATGGCGCCCACATCGACGCCCTCGGTGCTGAAGCTCCGGCTGAAGGAACCGTAGGAGCGCTCCTGGCGCAGGTAACCGCCCTCGCCCTTTTCCTCGGCCTCATTGTGCCGCTCGGCGCGGATGGTCAGGCTGCCGTCGCCCAGCTCGATGTTGATGTCGTCCTTCTTAAAGCCAGGCAGGTCCGCCTCCAGAACGTAAGCGTCGCCGGTATCGCGGATATCCGTCTTAAACTCAGCAATGCCATTGCCGCCGAAGAACGCCCGCTCCATCTCTTCCATAGCCCGGAACGGAGTGTAGTTGTGCAGTTCATTTTTCTTAGTATAAGGTGTCAAAAACATGATCGTTACCTCCAAACTGGCACCCCCAGCGCCTCCGCGCCTCGGATGCTTTCTTTTTTATTTGTCTTTATCTTACGGCCATATTATGAATAAATCTGGCAGTTTTTATGAACAGACCGTGAATTTTTAGCACTCTGATGCTTGGAGTGCTAAAAATTTATTTTGTGGGAACCTCTGCCATTTTTTCCCGTCAGATCAAGTGAAATCCAACATAGCGCCCTGCGCTGGAAAGGACAAAACCATGAAAAAATGCATTCTATTTCTCTGCGCCCTGCTGCTCCTGGCCGTCCTGGCCGGCTGCGGCGGGCAAACCCCCGTCGACACCGGCAGCCCTGGTGACGCACAAACAGATGCACCCACCAAAGGCCAGTCCTTAAACTACGACGCGGACACCGTCCCCGAGACGCCCGTCACCGCCACCACGCCGATGGTCTTCGTCGAAGGCGCCCTCTACGTCAGCACCGGCCAGGTCAGCGACGTGGACGGCCGCTGCGGCAACATGGACGGCGCGATCACCGCTACCGTCCCTGCGACCGAGATCCCCACCCAAGAGGGCGAATCCAACTTTGGCACCGGCTACACCTACCAGATCGGCCCCGACGGCACCATCGAGATCCCCATGCGCCTGGACGGCGCCGCTGACCCCCAGTGGATCGTCTTTCAAAAAGAATCCTGCAAATAAGTAACACCCCCCAAGCGCGCCGGTTTCCCGGCGCGCTTTTTGCGCCTTGCGCGGCCCGGGGCGGTATGGTAAAATGGGCATAGTGTTTTGACACGCACAAGCGCGATACGTGCCGCTAATCCAGGCCGTCCTCCGTCACGCAAGGCAGGCCATCGCCGCCTATTTTGGCGTTTGCCCCGCAAAGCATCCCATAATCCATACAAATTTTGCCAAAAATCCCCCCAAACCCTGTTCTAAATCCGTGGAATCTATGTTATAATGGCGTTGGAACCGCGATTTTTTCAAATATCCATCCGCCCGAGCCTAACTGCCCCGGCGGTCTTCGACCTGACGAAAGGAGCAACCATACATGGGACTCATCAAAGCTGCCCTGGGCGCTGCCGGTGGTGTACTGGCAGACCAGTGGAAAGAATATTTTTACTGTGACGCACTGGATGCGGATGTTCTCGCCGTCAAAGGCGAAAAGCGGACCTCCAGCCGCTCGTCCAACCGCAAGGGGACGGACAATGTCATCACCAGCGGCTCCGTTATTGCCGTGGCCGATGGCCAGTGCATGATGAGTGTCGAGCAGGGCAAGGTCGTGGAGCTGTGCGCCGATCCGGGCGAATTTGTCTTTGATGCATCCACAGAGCCCTCCCTGTTTGCGGGCGAGCTGAGCCAGAGCATTCTGGATACCTTTGCCAGCATCGGCAAGCGCTTCCAGTTTGGCGGCCAGGCCCCGCAGGACCAGCGGGTCTATTACTTCAATACCAAGGAGCTGACGGGCAACAAATACGGTACCCCCAGCCCCGTCCCCTTTCGGGTGGTGGATCAGAACGTCGGCCTGGATGTCGATATCTCCATCCGCTGCTTCGGCGAGTACAGCTACCGGATTTGTGACCCGCTGCTGTTCTATACCAACGTCTGCGGCAACGTGACGGACGCCTATCGTCGTGATACCCTCGACGGTCAGCTCAAAACGGAGCTTCTTACAGCCCTGCAGCCCGCCTTTGCCCGAATCTCCGACCTCGGCATCCGCTACTCCGCCCTCCCCGGCCACACCATGGAGCTGGCCGACGCCTTGAACGGCGTCCTAACGGAAAAGTGGCGCAAGCTCCGGGGCATTGAGATCGTCTCCGTCGGCGTCTCCAGTGTCAAGGCCAGTGAGGAAGACGAGCAGATGATCAAGCAGCTGCAGCGCGACGCCGCCTTCCGCAATCCGACCATGGCTGCGGCAACGCTGGTCGGCGCGCAGGCCGCCGCGATGCAGGCCGCTGCATCCAATGAGTCCGCGGGCCCCGCCATGGCCTTTATGGGCGCAAATATGGCAGGCCAGATGGGCGGCATGAACGCCCAGTCCCTCTTCCAGATGGGCGCGCAGCAGCAAGCGCAGCAGGCACCGCAAGCCGCCCCCGGCAGCTGGACCTGCGCCTGCGGGCACACGGCCACCGGCAATTTCTGCCCCCAGTGCGGCGCAAAAAAGCCTGCGGACGATGCCTGGCAGTGCACCTGCGGTGAGACGGTCCACGGCAACTTCTGCCCCGCCTGCGGGTCCAAGCGCCCCGCGCACTGGACCTGTGTCTGCGGCCAGGAGAACACCGGCCGCTTCTGTACCCAGTGCGGCGCGCCGAAGCCGGTCGCCCACACCTGTGCCAAGTGCGGCTGGAAGGCAAAGGACGGCGAGGCCGCCCCGAAATTCTGCCCATCCTGCGGCACCCCCTTTGCCCAAGGCTGATTCCCAGCCCAGCCCCTTCTAAATTCTGAAAAACACAGGAGGCATCCCCATGGCAACGCAAACGGTCAATTACCAATGCCCGTCCTGCACCGGGCCCCTGCACTATAACAGCGCGACCGGCAAACTGTCCTGCGACTACTGCGGCTCCGAATTTGCCGTCGACGAGATCGAAGCCCTCTACGCCAAAAAAGCCGCCGAAGCCGAGCGGAACGCCGCGAAGGAGGCGCAGCAGCCCCCGCAGGAGGAAGCCTGGGACACCGCCAGCGCCGGCACCCAGTGGGACGAATCCGAGGCCGCGAAGCTGCGTACCTATGTCTGCACCTCCTGCGGCGCGGAACTCATCTGCGACGAAACGACCGCCGCCACCGCCTGCGTCTACTGCGGCAACCCGACGGTCATCCCCGGTAAGCTTTCCGGTGCCCTGCGGCCGGACTACGTCCTCCCCTTCCGTCTGGAAAAGAAGGATGCCATCGCCGCTTTGGAAAAATACTATAGAAAAAAGCGCTTCCTCCCCAAATCCTTCCGCACCCACAACCAGATCGAAAAGCTGCAGGGCGTCTACGTTCCCTTCTGGCTCTTCGACGGCGAAGCCGAGGGCAGCGTTCAGCTGGACGCCACCCGCACCCACTCCTACACAACAAGCGACGAGGAAGTGACGATCACCGAGCACTATCAGCTCGACCGCGCCGGGCGCTGTCGCTTCGAGCGCATCCCCGTCGACGGCTCCACCAAAATGCCTGACGCCCATATGGACGCCATCGAGCCCTTCGATTTCAGCGGTCTGGAGCCCTTCACCTTGGCTTACTTACCCGGCTACCTGGCCGATCAATACGACGTTGATGCCAACGCCAGCGCCCCCCGGGCCGAGCACCGGGCGGAAAACACCACCGTCCGTATGCTGACAGCCACCGCCAAGGGCTACAGCACCGTCAGCGTCGCTTCCCAGGATATCCGCCTGCACCGGGGCGCGGTGAAATACGCCCTGCTGCCAGTCTGGATGCTGCACACGAAATGGCAGGACAAGGATTTCCTCTTCGCCATGAACGGGCAGACGGGTAAGCTCATCGGCGATCTGCCCGTCTCCCGGGGGAAATTCTGGGCCTGGCTCGGCGGGATGACCGGCATCCTGACGCTGCTTCTGGCGGCGCTGGACTACCTCTTCCTGCTTTGAAAGGGGGGCGGCAACGATGAAACAACGTCTTTCCATCCTTTTGGCCCTCCTGGTGGCCACTGCGCTCCTGCTCGCCCTCCCGGCCCTGGCCAGCGACGGCGCGCCGTACATCCGCGATGAAGCGCTGCTTCTGACCTATGACGAAGAAACGGCCCTGGAGAAGCAGGCCCAGTCCATCGCCGACAATACCGGCTGCGCCGTCTATGTTCTGACCGTCGATTCCATCGGCAGCCAGACCATCCGGGACTTTGCCAAGGCGTACTACACCGACCACGCCCTGGGCTACGGCGACGGGCGCAACGGCATCCTCTTCTGCATCTCCATGGAGGGCCGGGATTATGTCACCGTCACCTACGGGAAGGACCCGGACGATGACAGCACCTACGGCATCGGCATCACCGCCTTCTCCGACGCCCGCATCCAGGCACTGGAGGACGCCGTCGTCCCCAGTCTCTCCGACGGCGACTACGCCGGTGCGTTTTCGACCTATCTCGACACCTGCGCAAACTATCTTGAAACGCCGGACGCCGGGAGCGAGGATTACACGAACTACGATTCCAATGACGGCGGTGCATACCACAGCGGCTTCTACTTCCCCCTCTCGCACCTGGCCATTGCCTTCCTCATCGCCTTCGTCATCGCCCTCATCGTCTGCCTGATCTGGCGCGGCCAGATGAAGACGGCCCGCGCCGCTACCCAGGCCGATAACTATGTCCCCCAGGGCGGCTTCCAGCTCACCCACGAGCGCGATACCTTCCTCTACCGCACCGAGTCCCGCCGCCGCATCGAGCGGGATAACGACCACGGCGGCGGTGGTGTCGACCGCGACGGTTTTGGCGGCAGCTCCGGCGGCAAATTCTGACGCCGCCCGCCACTCAGCCATTTGACACGCCGCCCGCCCTGCGGTACAATACCCACCGGCCCGCCGCAGCCCGCGGCAGGCCAGCCCCCAACAAAGACCCCCGCCGGAAAGGAGCGACCAAGCCATGCCAAACCCCATCTGCCCCCTGTGCGGGCAGACGCTTGCGACCGGCGCGTCCCCCTGGCGCTGCCCGAACGGGCACTGCTTCGACGTCGCGCGGCAGGGTTATGTAAACCTCTTGCCGGTGCAGCAAAAGCACGCCCGGCATCCGGGGGATACCCCGGCCCAGGTCGCGGCCCGCAAGCGGTTTTTGGACGCCGGGTTTTACGCCCCCATCCGGGACACGGCCCTGGCCCTGCTGCAGCCCCATCTGCCGCCCCGGCCCAGCCTGCTGGACGCCGGATGCGGCGAGGGCTATTACAGCGCCGCCCTGGCCCAGGCGCTGCACGCCGAGCTCTGGGGCGTCGATATCTCCAAGGACGCGGTGCGCTACGCCGCCGTCCGCTATCGCCCCGGGCATTGGATCGCCGCCAGTGCGGCCCATCTGCCCTTCCCGGGGGGCTGCTTTGATGCCGTTCTCAGTCTCTTCGCCCTGACCATGGCGGAGGAATTTGCCCGGGTGCTGCGCCCCGGCGGCCTGTTTTTGCAGGTCCTGGCGGGGGAGGCGCATCTGCTGGGCCTCAAGCGGCTCATCTATCCTGCGCTGCTGCACCGGCCCAAGCATCCGCCCATCCCCGCGGGCTTTACCCTTTTGGAGGAGCGGGAGCTCTCGTTTTCCTTCACCCTGACCGCCCCGCAGCAGATTCAGGACCTGCTGGCGATGACGCCCCATTACTGGCGCATCACCAAGGCCGGGGCCGAAGCCGCCGCCGCGCAAGAAACTTTAAAGGACACGGCCCAGGTGGTCTTCCGCCTGTTCCGCGCCGCAAAGGAGCCAAACCATGCTGGAGAAACTCAAGCAGCTGGAAAATAAATACCTCGAGCTCTCCGCCCGGGCCGAGCAGCCGGATTTCTACGCTGACCCGGCCCGCGCTGCCAAATTCCTCAAGGAGCAGCGGGAGCTGGAGCCCATCGTCACCGCCTACCGCGCCTGGCGTGCCTGCGCGCAGAATATGGACGACGCCCTTGCCATGATGGCCGGGGAGCAGGACGAGGCGCTCAAAGCCCTGTGCCAGGAGGAATATCAAGAAAACAAAGCCCGCCGCGAGGAACTGGAGCAGCAGCTCAAGCTCCTGCTCCTGCCGCGGGACCCGAACGACGAGAAAAACGTCCTGATGGAGATCCGCGTCGGCGTCGGCGGCGAGGAGAGCGCCCTGTTTGCCCACAGCCTCTTCCGGATGTACGCCATGTACGCCGCCGCCCGGGGCTGGAAGCTGGAGCTGCTCAACTACACCGAGACGGAGCTGGGCGGTATCAAGGAAGCTGACTTCCTCGTCAGCGGCGCCGGGGCCTACTCCCGGCTGAAATTCGAATCCGGCGTCCACCGGGTGCAGCGCGTCCCGGAGACGGAATCCGGCGGCCGCGTCCATACGTCGACGGCGACGGTGGCCGTCCTGCCGGAGATGGAGGCCGCCGATGTCGAGCTGCGGCAGGAGGACATTGAGCTGCAAGTCTACCGCGCCTCCGGCGCCGGTGGGCAGCATGTCAATAAGACCTCCTCCGCCGTGCGGCTCATCCATAAGCCGACGGGCATCGTCGTCGCCTGCCAGGAGGAGCGCAGCCAGGTCCAGAACCGGGAAAAGTGCATGGCCATGCTGGCCTCCAAGCTCTATCAGATCGAACAGGAGCGGGTCGAATCGGCGACGAACGCCGCCCGCCGCAGTCAGGTCGGCTCCGGGATGCGCAACGAGCGCATCCGCACCTACAACTTTCCCCAGGGCCGGGTGACAGACCACCGCATTGGCCTGACCCTCTACAAGCTGGACTCTATTTTAAACGGCGACCTGGACGAGCTCCTCGACGCCCTCATGACCCAAGACCAAGCCGATCGCCTGCAGCGCAGCGAGGGCGGCGAAAGGACGAGCATCTGATGAAAACCCAACTTCTCCCGGCCAGCGCGCCGGATACCGCAGCCATCGCCGCAAGGCTCCTGCGAGACGGTGAACTCGTCGCCCTGCCGACGGAGACCGTCTACGGCCTCGGCGCCAACGGCCTCGACAGCGACGCCGTCGCCCGCATTTTCAAAGCCAAGGGCCGCCCGCAGGACAACCCCCTGATCCTCCACATCAGTGACCCAGTCAAGATGGACCTCTGCTGCCACCATATCCCCGACAGCGCCTGGTATCTGGCCCGGCTGTTCTGGCCCGGCCCGCTGACGATGATCCTGCCCGCCCGGCAGCTCGTCCCCGCTGCGACGACGGCCGGTCTGCCGACGGTCGCCATCCGCTGCCCGGCCTCCTCCATTACCCGGGAAATTATCCGCCAAGCAGGCATCCCCATTGCTGCCCCCTCGGCCAACCTCTCCGGCAAGCCCTCAACGACGACGGCCCAGCACGTCCTCCACGATTACGGGACAGACGGTCCCCTGGCCGCCATTGTCGACGGCGGCCCCTGCCAGGTCGGCCTGGAATCGACGATCGTCGACCTGACCGGCCCGGTTCCCTGCCTGCTCCGCCCCGGCGGCATCACGCCGGAGCAGCTGCGCCAGGCCCTGGGCCAGCTGGAGATCGACCCGGCCGTCGCCGGGCAGTGCAGCGCCGACGTCCGCCCCAAGGCCCCGGGAATGAAATACCGCCACTACGCCCCCGAGGCCCAGGTCATCATCATCACCGGCCCCCGCCAGGCGGCGGCGGATTATATCCACGCCCACTTCGCCCCGGGCGACGCCGTCCTCTGCTTTGCTGAGGAAGCGCCGCTCTACGCCGGGCTCCAGCCCGTCGCCTATGGCCAGGAGGCTGACCCGGCGACGCTCTGCCAGGGCCTGTTTGCCGCCCTGCGCCAGCTCGATAGCACCTGCTGCGGGACGATCTACGCCCGCTGCCCCGAAGGCGGCGGCATGGCCTACGCCGTGCAGAACCGGCTCAAGAAAGCGGCAGGCTTTCATATCGTAAACGCCACGGAGGGAGGAAGCGTATGAAGATCATCGGCATCACCGGCGGCACCGGCTGCGGGAAGACGACGGCTCTGCATATCCTGCAGGAGCTGGGCGCCTACTGCATCGACTGCGACGCCGTCTATCATGAGCTCCTTGAGACCTGCCCCGCGCTGCGGGCAGAGATCGTCGAAGCCTTTCCCACCTGCGCACCCGGCGGTGTATTTGACCGCAAGGAATTGGGCAAGCTTGTCTTTGCAAACCAAGCCGCCCTGCAGCGCCTGACGGAGATCACAAACGGCTATGTCTTTGCCAAGGTCAGCTTCCTGCTGGACGAAGCCGCCCGGAAGGGGTATCCCGCCGCCGCCATCGACGCCATCGGCCTGCTGGAGAGCGGCCTGACGCTCTTGTGCCACACGACGGTGGCCATCACCGCCCCGCGGGAGGCCCGCCTGGCCCGTCTGCTGGCCCGGGAGCCCATCTCCCCCGCCTACGCCCAAGCCAGGATCGACGCCCAGCGCACCGATGAGGAATTTTCGGCCCTGTGCCGCCACGCCCTGCACAACGATTCGACCCAGGCCGCCTTTGAAGCCGCCTGCCGTCAATTATTCACCGAGTTGTTACACGAAAGGAGTTTTCACTGTGAGCGAGAATGAAACCCTGCGTCAGCAGCTGCTGTACGCCCCCAAGAACGGCTACGACCGTCTGTCTGAGACCGACCGCGCCGCGATGCGCGCCTACTGCCAGGATTACATGCACTTCCTGGACGCCGCGAAGACCGAGCGCGAGGCCGTGACCGAGACCATCCGCATGGCCGAAGGCGCGGGCTTTACCGCATACACCCCCGGTATGCGCCTGAAGCCCGGCACAAAAATCTATTGGAACAACCGCCACAAGAGCGTCCTCTTCGCCGTCATCGGCAAGCGCTCCCTGGCCGACGGCGTGCACATCTGCGCCGCCCATATCGACTCCCCCCGTCTGGACCTCAAGCCCAACCCCATGTATGAGGACAGCGAGCTGGGCTATTTCAAGACCCATTACTACGGCGGCATCAAAAAATACCAGTGGACGACGACCCCCCTGGCCCTGCACGGTGTCATCTGCCGCCGCGACGGCATCAAGCTTGACGTCAGCATCGGCGAGGACCCGGCAGACCCCGTCCTCTATATCCCGGACCTTCTCATCCACCTGGCGGGCGACCAGATGAAAAAGCCCCTGGCCACCGGTGTCACCGCCGAGCAGTTGAATGTCCTGCTGGGCTCCGAGCCCCTGGCAGGCGACGACGGCGCGGACCGGGTCAAGCTGGCCCTGCTGAACCTCCTCTTCCAGCGCTACGGCATCACGGAAGCCGACTTCCTGACGGCGGAGCTGACCATGGTCCCCGCGGCCAAAGCCTGCGAGGTCGGCCTGGACCGCAGCATGATCGGCGCCTACGGCCATGACGACCGCGTCTGCGCCTACGCCGCCTTCGCCCCGCTGCTGGATCTGGACGTTCCGTCCTACACCGCCGTCTGCGTCCTGGCGGACAAAGAAGAGATCGGCTCCGTCGGCGTCTCCGGGATGCAGAGCCGCTGCTTCGAGACGTTCCTGGGCGACCTGTGCCAGAGCCAGGGCGTGCCCCTGCGCCGCTGCCTGGAGCATGCGTTCTGCCTCTCGGCCGACGTCACCAACGCCTTCGACCCGACCTTTGCCGACACCTGCGACCGCCGCAATAACGCCAAGCTGAACTACGGCATCGGCGTGTGCAAATACACCGGCGCCCGGGGCAAATCCGGCGCGTCCGACGCGGCGGCAGAGGTCGTCGGCTATATCGCCCATCTGTTTGACGAGAACGACGTCATCTGGCAGACGGCGACCCTCGGCAAGGTCGACCAGGGCGGCGGCGGCACCGTCGCAGCCTATATGGCAAACCGCAACATCGATACGCTGGACGCCGGCGTCCCCGTGCTCTCCATGCACGCCCCGATGGAGGTCGTCTCCAAG
>CAUBIP010000067.1 GCA_958436045.1 uncultured Oscillospiraceae bacterium
GAATTGTATTTTGATCGTCCGGGATATTTCCTGCGGCGTCGTCCCCATTGACGCGACGGAGCGGGCCTGGCGTGAAGAAAATGGCCGGATGATGCGGATGCTGGCGCAGCATGCAAAGCAGGTCATTCGAATTTGGTATGGATTGCCGCAGGTGCTGAAATGAAACAATTACTTTTACTCCGCCACGGGAGGACCGTGGCCAACGAACAGAGAAAATACTGCGGGTGGACGGACAGCCCCCTGTCCGACGCCGGGCGGGCAGATCTGGCGACGCAGAAGGTCCAGTACCGCTACCCGAGCCTATCCGGTTTTGCCGTTTATACCAGCGGCTTTTGCCGCACGGAGCAGACACTGCAGGCGCTTTACGGAGACGTGGCGCATACCGTCGAACCTGGGTTCCGGGAGATAAACTTTGGGATCTTTGAAAACAGAACCTATGAGGAGATGAAGGACGAGCCCGAGTACCAGGCTTGGCTCAGCGGCGATAACGAGGAGAACGTTTGCCCTGGCGGGGAGAGCAGCGTGCAGATGAAGGCGCGGGTACTCGCTGCGCTGGAGCGGGTTTTAGCGCGGGATGAGCGGGTGTGCATCATCTGTCATGGCGGGGTAATCGCGGCGATCATGGCGCATCTGTTCCCGGATGAGCCCAAAAATCGCTACACCTGGCAGCCGAAAAATGCCTGCGGATATCTGATTCAGCTGGAGCCGGCGCTGCGCTATGTCCCGGTGCCGTTCGCCAAGGCCAATTGGGAGGGGAAGCACTACAGCTTCTTTCAGAACCGGGCGTGTGAATTTTTCCCTTGCCATGAAGGCATAGCGGCGGAGGAATTCAACTGCCTGTTCTGCTACTGCCCCCTCTACGCCCTGGGGGACCAATGCGGCGGCAAATTCACGTATACAGAAAACGGCGTCAAAAACTGCACGGACTGCCCGCTGCCCCATTGCAAAAGCAGCTACGGTTATATCATGCGCCGGTTTGACGACCTGGTGCAGATGATGCGGGAGAACCACCTGACGCCGTCTATCGGCGACGGGAAGGCCCATTGCCCGCTGGAAAAATAAGGCGCTGCGTCCACCGTGGCGGAAACGGCAAACGCTCTGCCCCGGCACAAACACACCGCCCGGCCCTGCAGGAACAGGACCGGGCGGTGTGTATTTTTGCGTATTCTGCGCCTTATCTCAGTGCGTTTTGACCGCTGCGCGGATCGCGCCGACCATGTAGAGGGAGCCGAAGGCGAGGCAGACGCCGTCGGGACCGGCCAGGTCGATGGCCCGCTGCACGCCGGCCTCGACGCTTTTCGCTGTCTCCACCGGTTTGCCGTACCGGGCGAGGACCTTTGCCAGGTCACTTGCCGCCATGGCCCGGGGGTTATCCGGCGTGACGGCGATGAAGCGGGCGCAGTAGGGGGCGATCTGGTCGTACATGGCGGTGTAATCCTTATCGGCCATGACGCCGGTGAGGGCGACGAGCGGACGGCCGGGCAGGTAGCGCTGCAGATTCTCCACCAGTGCCTGCATGCACTGGGGATTGTGCCCGCCGTCGACTAGGAACAGGGGCTTGCGGCGCAGCAGCTCAAAGCGGCCGGGCCAGGAGACCTCGGCGATGCCGCGGTGGATGGCCTCCTCCGTGATTTTTCGCCAGCCCTTTTGCTGCAGGCAGTCCAGGACCGTCAGGGCGACGGCGGCGTTATGCAGCTGCATCTGCCCCAGCAGGGGGAGCTGCAGGTTTTTGTGCCGCCCAAAATCAAAGCGCTGGCCGGAGAGGTCGTGCCGGATGCTGCACAGGGAGTCGAAGCGGACCGGGTGCCAGTCCAGCTGCCGTGCCTGGGCGGCGGCGGCAAAGACGGCCTCGACGCTGGGGGAGGCCGGGTAGGTTACGCAGGTGCCGCCCTGCTTGAAGATGCCTGCCTTCGTTTCGGCGATGGCCTCCAGCGTATCGCCGAGGAACTGGGTGTGATCCAAGCCGATGTTGCAGAGGACGGCGCAGGCGGGGCAGGGGATGACGTTTGTCGAATCCAGCGCGCCGCCCATCCCGGCCTCCAGCACGACGATGTCGCACTGCCGTCGGGCGAAAAATTCCAGGGCCACGCAGGTGACAAGCTCAAACTCCGTCGGCGCTTCCGGGCAGCTTTCTGCCAGGGGGCGGATCCAGGCGGTGATCTCGGCGAGCTCTTCCGGGGGAATCTCCTGGCCGTCTACCTGCATCCGCTCTTCAAAGCGGGTGATGTAGGGCGAGGTGAACAGGCCCGCCCGGTAGCCTGCGGCGTGAAGGACGCTGGCGAGCATAGCCGCCGTCGAGCCCTTGCCGTTCGTCCCGGCGATGTGGATGAATTGGAGCTTGCGCTCCGGGTTGCCCATTTTTTCCAGCAACGCGCGGGTGCGGCGCAGGCCGGGGACGCTGCCCTTCCAGCTGACGGAGTGGATATAAGCGATGGCTTCCTGTGCGTTCATGTTGCTTCGGTTCCTTTCTCTGCCTTAGCGGCGGCCTTGGTGCGCTTCGGCGGCCAGAGACCGGCGCGGTCAAACAGCTTGCACTGGAAAAGCAGATGTACCAGCAGCACGTCGATGACCCAGGTGATGGAAAATTGGATGCCGCGGGTGGCCAGCTTCAAAAGGAAGAAGGCGGCCCGTGCGTCCGGCGCGGCGTAAATCAGCGTCAGCGATGCGCTCTGGTAGAGGATCGAGCCGAGGACGATCGCGGGCAGGAACGAAAGCGCCAGTCGGGGTAGGGTGCGTTTTTTAACAAGATAGCCCTGGAACAGCCCTGCCGTCACACCGTAGAGGATCGGCGGGACGCAGAAGATGGGGTTGTAGCCGTAGCCGGAGAACAGGCAGCCGATGAGATCGGCGCTGAAGCCGACCAGGCCGCCTGCCACCGGGCCGAAAAACAGCCCGGCCAGGAAGATTGGTACGGCTTCGATGGAAAAGCGGGTCGTCTCATTGGGCATAGGGATGATGAGGCGGGCAAAGACGATACTGAGCGCCGCCAGAAGGGCGCAGTAAGCCAGATTCCGCGCCCCCCAAGCCTGGGATGCCGGTGCGGTCAACGTACGGGCAGAGCTGTTTTTGGACATAAAAAATTCCTCCTAAATTGAATGTGGGAGGAGGTTACGGTATGTACTTTTCCAATATCCCCCGAACCTGCGGGGCCTCGCCTGGCGGTTGCGGAAACAGCACCGCGGAGAAACCTCTCCTTCGCCCGGCGGCAACCTCCCATCCGACCGGTACTTAACGCGCTTATTCCTACTCCCTGCGATATTGGATAGCCTTATTGTAGTCTTTTTTTCGCAAATAGCAAGAGGGTTTTTCGTTTTTTTGAAAAAAATCCCGCCCGTGGGCCAGCACGGGCGGGAAAGCTGCGTTCGATGCATTAAATTTGCGGCGCCTGGTCAGACGGCTGGTCAGGCTGCTGCGGCTGGTCAGGCTGCTGCGGCTGCTCGGGCGCTTGCGCTTCCTGGGCAGGGGCCTGGGGCGCTTGCGCGGACGGCTCCGGCTGCGGCGCGGGGGCCGGTTCGGCAGGGGCCTGCGGCGTGGGGGCAAGGGGGGCAAGGTCCACGTCCGGCTGCGGCGCCTGCTGCTGCGGCGCGCTCTGCTGCCAGGCGGCAGAGCGCTGGGGGCCGGGCTGCGGGGCCGGGGCGGCGTCGCCCCAGAGCTTGCTCACCGGCTGGGCCGGGACAAGGTCACGGTAGAACGCCGTGTGGGCAAAGGCGTGGTACGGCAGCACATACAGCACCGCGAGGATGCCGCAGGTCAGGCCACTGAGCAGATACCAGCCGATGAAGCTCAGATCCAGGCAGAACAGGCGGTTTTTATGCCCGCGCATCAGGTTGATGGAGCACTGGATGCACTCGCTGACGCCGAGGTCCGGATTTTCGACCATGAGGAAATAGGCCATGCTGTAGCGGTATTCTGCACAGATGGCCGGGATGCTGGCGGCCAGCATGGCCACCACGACGAGGGGAAGAAGCGCCAGGGAGAACCACCCCATACCGGCGATGGCAAGGAGGCCGATGAGGACCATGCCCAGTACAACGACGCCGATGGGGATGAGTGCCCAGAGGAAAACCTTCAGTGCAAGCAGCCAGTACAGGCCGAGAAGCTTGCCAAAGTAGGAAAAGCCGGAAAACAGCGTGGCGCAGGGGCGCTTGCAGTCGGCGTCATGCGTCTGCAGGAGGTACCGGGCAAAGCCCCAATGGACCGCACCGCCGATGACCATGGCGGCCAGGCCCAGCAGGGTGCTCAGGCTGGCCAGGGCGGAGACCAGTGGGTTTGAGAGAAAGTCGCGCAGACCCAACATGGCGTCGTCCACCGCGTAGGCGCCGTTGTAGAGGTCAAAGGAGCTGTCTCCTAGATTGAAGCTCAGATTAACACCGGATGCAAGGTCGCCTGCCAGAAGTGTGGCGAGCAGGGTGATGAGCACGGCCCACCAGAAGTGCTTGTTTTGATTGCCGCGGGCGATCTGCCGCAGCTGTTTGGCACGTGGATGCATAAAAGGGCCTCCTTTTAAAAATAGGGTTATTTCATATATTGATCAATGGCGTTGCAGAGGTCGTCGATGGCCTGGTGATCGTCCCGCTCGACGGCGTCGACGATGCAGTGGCGCAGGTGATCCTGCAAGATAATCTTGCCGGTATTGTCGATAGCGCTGCGGACGGCGGCCAGTTGGATGAGAACCTCTGAGCAATCAACGCCGGCTTCGACCATACGCTTGACCTTTTCCAGATGCCCGATTGCCCGGGCCAGCCGGTTGACAACGGCTTTTTGGCTCTCGTGCACGTGCCCATGCGGGCCGTGGGCTGCGGCGTGCCCGGGGTGCTCCGGATGTGCCGCGGTGCTGTGGAAATGCTCCATGGGCAGGCTCCTTTCGGGGGTTCTGACTTCTTTTGACAAATTGCAGCCAGGCAGTTGCTGTCTATCATTATCATACCAGCAAACACGCCTGCTTGCAAGCAGAAACGGAAAAAATAAATGTGCCTACCGGTTTAGTAGCCATTTGACAAGTCCCGCTGTGTGCAGTATAATGAGGCCGAAAAAAATAAAGAAACGAGGTGCAGGTCAATGCACGAGCATACCCATTCCCACAACCACGGCGCGACGCCCCAGGAGGAGCTGACGGCGCTGCTGCACTATATGGTACACCACAACGAAGCCCACGCCAAGGAGCTGGCGGGCCTGGCCCGGCAGCTGACCGAGGCAGGCAAGCAGCCAGTCTCCGAGACGGTTTTGCAGGCGGTGGCGGATTTTGAGCAGGGCAATCGCAAGCTGGAAAAAGCGCTGGCGGCGCTGCAGGAAGCGCAGGAATAACAAATACAAAAGAACGGCAAAGGAGGTTGCAAGCATGTGCCTTTCCACGATCTATCGGGATGCGGTGACAGAGCAGAACATCCTGATGAAAAATGTCAAAGAGATCGCCTGTCATGACGGCATGGTCGTCCTGACCGACCTGCTGGACCGCCAGATGGCCCTGCAGGGGGAGCTGGTCATGGCATCGCTGGTGGACGGCTACGCCGTCGTCAAGGAGCGGACCGAGCCGCTGCAATAACGCCGCGCTGGGCAGGAACCGGCGCGTTCCGGCAGTATACTGGGGATAAAAATAATTGAGCAAAGTGAAAAGTTATTTAGGTTGCAATTCGCGTGTGATTGTGATACGATCAAATTATACCGATAAGATTTTTTCGATATGCAAAGTGCAATAATCAATTTTCCCACTGTATATTATTTAGGAGGCGTTTAGCATGAAGGTTTCAGAGATCATGGAAAAACGGGCGGCGTTTTCTTTTGAAGTGTTCCCGCCGAAGACGGACCGGGGCATGGAAAAGCTTTGTGGAGAAAACGGCGTGCTGGATCACCTGTATGCACTGCACCCGGATTATATCTCTTGCACTTATGGCGCGGGCGGCACGAACGTCGGGCGGAATCTGGATGTACTTTCCAAGATCAAGACCGACGGAAAATGCACGCCCGTGACGCATTTCACCTGCATTGGCAATACCCGCGCGGGCATCAAGGAGCAGCTGCAGAAGTATCTGGACCATGGTATTGACCATATGCTGGCCCTGCGGGGCGACCTGCCCTATGGCTGGACGGGCACCGGCGGGGACCTGCACTACGCGACGGAGCTGGTCAAGTTCGTTCGCCAGGAATTTGGTGACAAATTCTGTATCGCCGTGGCGGGCTCTCCGGAGGGGCACATCGCCTGTCGGAGCCTGGAGGCGGATATCTCCTTCCTGAAGCAGAAGCAGGACGAGGGCGCGGATTATATTATGACCCAGCTGTGCTGGGATATGGACCAGTTCCGCTACTGGCTGGAGGCCATCCGCAACGCGGGCGTCTGGCTGCCGGTGGACGTGGGCATCATGCCGGTCCTGGATATGGGCGCGACGATCAATATGGCGCTGAGCCGCAACGGCTGCGTCATCCCCAGAAGGCTTGCGGAGATCATCTCCAAGCACTGGATCTTCCCGAACCCCTTTGCCCCGAACGAATCGGAGGAGTCCATCGCCCAGAAGAAGGCGGACTTCAAGGAGGCGGGCCTGGAATACACCATCGGCCTCATCGACGAATACAGAGCCTGCGGCATTGACGGCATCCATCTGTATGCGCTGAATAAATATGAGGATGTGACGCGGCTGGTCAAGGAGTCCGGCATCGTCGATCTGTAAAAACCGCCGGGCGCGGCCCGGCACAAGGAGCATAAGCTATGACACAAACGATTGCCATCGCCGGAAAAGGCGGTGTGGGAAAGACGACGATCTGCGGGATGCTGGTCGACTATCTGGTCAGCCAGCGGAAGACCCCCGTGCTCGTCGTGGACGCAGACGCCAACTCCAACCTCAACGAGGTCCTGGGCGTCGAAGCGGGGACGACCCTGGGCGAGATCCGGGAGGAGATGGCCCAGGCGGAAAAGCGAGGGGACGTCATCCCCGGGGGCATGACGAAGGCGGAGTATGCCGAATTCCGCTTCAGCGAAGCGCTGGCGGAGGAGGACGACTTTGACATGCTCGTCATGGGCCGGACCCAAGGCAAGGGCTGCTACTGCTTTGTCAACGGCATTTTGCAGGCCCAGCTGGAGAAATACACCGGCCAGTACCGCTACACCGTCATCGACAACGAAGCCGGGATGGAGTACATCGCCCGGGGCACGCTGCCCCATGTGGATACGCTGCTGCTGGTTTCCGACTGCTCCCGCCGGGGCATCCAGGCCGTGGGCCGCATTGCCCGGCTGGCCCAGGACCTGCACCTGACACCGGGGCGGGTCCGCTTGATTGTCAACCGGGCGCCGGAGGGGAAGCTGAACCCCGGCGTGCTGGAGGAGATCGAGGCCAACGGCCTGGAGCTGGCAGGCGTCGTGCCCCAGGACGAGGCGGTCTATGACGCCGACTGCGCCGGGCAGCCCAGCGCGCACATCGCGGCGGACGCCAAAAGCAAGCAGGCGCTGCGGGAAATTTTCAAATCGTTAAATATTTAGAGTTAGAATAGGGGGAAACAAAATGGCTTTCGTTTCCAAAAAACACACAAGTAACGCCAGGATCAACGAAGTCACCATCGGGACGGGCGACAAGGCTGTGACCATCGGCGGCGGCAGCACGCTCCCGTTTTACACCTTCGACGCCGAGACGGCCAACGCGCCGAAGATCGGCATGGAGGTGACGGACCTCGGCATGGCGGCCTACCCGCAGTCGGGCCTGCAGGAGTTTTACGCAGGCTGCGCCACCGTCGCCGATATGGCCGAGCGGGCCCAGTCCATGGCGCATGTTTCGTTCATCGCCCTGCACCTGGAGGGGGCGGACCCCAACGGCGCGAATCGGTCGGTCGATGAATGCGTCGCCCTGTGCAAGGAAGTGGCCGAGCGCATTGCGCTGCCGCTGGTCGTCCTGGGCTGCAAGAATGTGGAAAAGGACGCTGAGATCTTTGCCAAGGTCTCCGAGGCGCTGGCGGGTAAGAATATTCTGGTCCTCTCCGCCCGGGAGGAGAACTATAAGGCAGTCGGCGCTTCGGCGGCATTGGCCTATGGCCAGAAGGTCGGCGCAGAGTCGGCGGTGGATATCAACCTGGCAAAGCAGCTCAATACCGTCATGACCCAGTTGGGTGTCAACCCCGGCTCCATCGTCATGCAGGCGGGCAGCGCGGCGGCGGGCTATGGCTTTGAATACGTCGCCTCGACGCTGGACCGCATCCGTGCGGCGGCTCTGGGCCAGAACGACGCCCAGCTGCAGATGCCGATCATGACGCCCATCTCGCCGGAGACCTGGGGCGTGAAGGAATCGGTCATGCCCGAGGCGGAGATGCCCGCGTGGGGCGACGCGGAAAACCGCGGCATCGACATGGAGGTCGCCACGGCGGCGGCCTGTCTGGCCTGTGGGTCGGACGCTGTCATCCTGCGGCATCCGGCATCCATCACCGCCATCGGCAAGATGATCGACGCATTGGTCTGAGGGGGAGGTTGTAGCTATGGCTGTCAAGGGATTGGATATTTTTAAGCTGTCTCCGAAGAAAAACTGTAAGGAATGCGGCGTGCCGACCTGTATGGCCTTCTGCATGAAGGTAGCCCAGGGCGCACTGCCGATTACAAAGTGCCCGTATATGTCCGAGGAGGCCATCGCGCTGCTGTCCGAGGCGACGGCCCCGCCGATGAAGACCATCACGGCCGCGGGCCATAAGCTGGGCGGGGAGACCGTCCTGTTCCGGCATGAGAAGACGCTGGTCAACCGGAATGTCTACGCCGTACAGGTGGGCGACTGTCTGGACGACGCGGCGGCGGATGCGGCGCTGGCGCAGCTGGAAAAAGTCGATTACGAGCGCATCGGCGAGCGGGAATACGTCGAATTCGTCTTTGTGCACGACGCCGGGCGCGATACCGAGAAGCTGGTGCGCTTTGCCCAGAAGGCAGCGGCCATCGGCCGGGGCGTCATCGTCGAGACGACGAATCCGGATGCGGCGGCGGCCGTCGTTGCAGCGTGCCCCGAGGCCGTCATTGACGGCGTCAACGCGCAGAACTGGGAGGCCATGCAGGCTGCGGTCGGCGGCAAGGCCATCTTGGCCGTCGGCGGCGAGAGCCTGGCGGAGATTTACGACACGGTGGAAAAGCTGGAGAAGGCGGGCAACAAGAATTTGCTCCTCGATGTCACCGGCAGGACGGTCAAGGAAACGTTTGCCAACGCCGTCGAAGCCCGCCGCGGCGCGATTCTGGACGGCGTCCGGACGCTGGGCTATCCCTCCATCGTGAACATCGCCCGCCTGGCCTGGGGCGACGCGCATCTGCAGACGGCGCTGGCGTCGCTGTTCACCGTCAAATACGGCTCCATCCTGGTGATGGAGCAGATGTCCTATGCCCAGGCGCTGCCGCTGTTCGGCCTGCGCCAGAACATCTATACGGACCCGCAGAAGCCCATGAAGGTCGCCCCCGGCATTTATCCGATGAACGGCGCGACGGCGGATTCGCCGTGCCTGCTGACGGTCGACTTCGCGCTGACGTACTTCCTCGTCTCCGGCGAGCTGGAGCGGTCGAAGGTGCCGGTCAACCTGCTCATCACGGACGCCTCCGGCATGTCCGTCCTGACGGCTTGGGCGGCGGGCAAATTCTCTTCCAGCACCGTCAAAAAGTTTATGGACGAATTTGACGTTGCCAATAAGATCAACGCCCGGACCCTGGTCCTGCCGGGCAAGGTCGCCGTCATGAAGGGCGAGATTCAGGATAAGCTGCCGGATTGGAATGTCGTCGTCGGCACCCGCGAGGCGGTCGAGCTGGTCCGCTATTTGAAGGACGGCGAGCATTTGA
>CAUBIP010000068.1 GCA_958436045.1 uncultured Oscillospiraceae bacterium
AATATCCGCATGTCGACCCTGTGCCACCCGGAGAATAAGCCCTATGAGGGCCTGTCCGTCCAAGCGGCGGCGGAGCGGCTGGGGAAGGACCCACTGGACTGCTGCTGCGACATGCTGATCTCCGAGGGCGGGGCGATTACGATGATCGACTTCATCACCTGCGAGGCGGACATTGCCCGCATCCTGCAGGCGCCGTTTGCCAACGTGATCTCCGACAGCACCTATCCCACGGAAGGCATCCCCCATCCCCGGCTCTATGGGACATTCCCGCGGGCCATCCAGAAATACGTCCAGCAAGACAAGGTGCTGACCCTGCCGCAGGCGGTGCAGAAGATGACGTCCATCCCGGCGGATGTGCTGGGGCTGACGGGCAAGGGACGTCTGGCCGTCGGTGCGGATGCCGATCTCAACGTATTTGACGCCTGCAAGCTGCAGGAGAACGGGACCTATCAGGCCCCGGCCCAGTTTGCCTCCGGGCTGGAGGCCGTCTTTGTCGGCGGCGAGCTGGTGCTGCGGCACGACGAGCTGACCGGCGCGACGCCGGGCAATGTCCTGCTGCGGTAAGCGTACGCGGGAAACGCAAAGAAATAGTAAATAATAAAAAGTGGCTGCCCCATCAGTATGGGCAGCTGCTTTTTGTGTGCTCTGCCAGAGAAGCAGAGAACAAATTTTGTCGAAAAACAGGAGATCTCTGTTTATAATTCTTAAAATTGGCTAAGAATTATACCATTTCCGGCAATTTGTGGTAGAATACCGGTACAGAAAAAATGACGGAGGTCTCGCTATGAAGGCTTATTTGAAAAAATACAAATGGGCGCTTTGCCTGCTTGTGATATTTGCGGCCCTATGCTGGGTATATAAAACGCATTATAGCACAAAGTCTTATCCCACCGTTTTGACCTACCATGCCATTGAAGAGAAGTTGCCAGAGGAGACATCAGAGGAGAACGAGTATCTCTTTGTTCGCCCGGCGGACCTGGAGGAGCAGCTGCAGCTGCTGACTCGCAAGGGGTATGAATTCTGCTTTGCCTCCCAGTATGAAATCACAAATAAAAAGCAGGTCATCCTGACCCTGGACGACGGCTATGAGGACAATTACACGAACCTCTTCCCGCTGCTAAAAAAGTACCGCGCCAAGGCGACAATCTCCGTCGTGACCGGCAACATCGGGCACCCGGGCAATTTAACAGCGGACCAGATCCGCGAGATGAGTGACAGCGGCCTGGTCGAGATTGCCTCCCACACCGTGACCCATCCCCACCTGACCAGCCTGGACGATGCGGCGCTGGACCAGGAGCTGCAGGATTCCAAGCAAACGTTGGAGAAAATCACTGGCAAGGAGGTGCAGGCGATCGCCTACCCCTACAGCGATTATGACCAGCGGGTCTGTACGGCGGCGGCGAAATACTACCGCTTCGGGTATATCGACTGGCCGAAAAATTACTACGCCCAATATGAGATCGGCCGCACCTCTGTGCACCGGGATATCACGATCGAGCAGTTTGAGGCACTGTTACACTGAGCTAGGCTCCGGCGCGTTATCCGGCGGCTCCGCCGGGGCATCGCCGGGGGCATTATCTGGCGCGTCATCCGACGCGGCATACTGGGCCAGGCATTGCTGGCACAGGGTCCGGCAGCTATCAACGGCGCTCTGGGGGGCGAGAATTTTCGCCCGGCTGCCGAAGCTGATGATCCAGCTGTAGAACACCGGCGAGAGGGCAATCTCCGTCGTCACGGTAAAGGAGCCGTCCGGCTGGGGGATGAGCATGAGATCCGTCCCGAACCGGTCGAGGACGACGCCGGCCAGGCTGGCGGAAAACTGCATTTTGACCGTCGTATGCGGCCCGTTGAACATGCCGAAGACCTGCCGCCCATAGCGGGCCAGGTCCAGCTGCGCCAGCTCCGGTGGGACCTGGCGCGGCATTGCCAGGGCAGTGATGCGGCGCATTTTATCCACCCGGTAATGGGTGATGCCGTGAGCCTGCGTATAGGCGATGAGGTAGTAGTATTCCTCGTGCCAGACCAGCGCCCAGGGCGTTGCGATGCGGCTCGGGCCGCGCTTGTGGCGCTGCTTGTCCGGCCCCCATTCTGTATAATCAAAGCGGATGCAGCAGTCTGCCGCGATGGCCGATTGGATCGCGTCCACCGCGTAGTAGATGCTCTCGTCCATCGTCTTGACCCGCCCAGCGACGACGACCTGGCTCTCCAAAAGGCCTGCCTGGTGCTCGCTGGAAAGCTGCGCCAGCTTGCGGATCAGGGCGGCGGATTTTTTCTCCGTCAAAAACCGGGAGGACTGGACGGCGTCTACCAGCAGGCGCACCTCCGGCAGCTCGAAGGCGCGGCTGCCCAGGTAATAGCTGAAGTGGTGCCCCTCCCGGACCCGGACCAGGTCCAGCCCAAATTCCTGCAGCAGCTGCAGGTCCGTATAGAGTGTTTTGCGCTCGGCGGGGATCTGGAGCGTCTTCAAATACGCCTGTAGTGCGGCGATGCTGGCCGGGTGGTCCTCATCCGTGCAGCGGTGAAAATAGTCGTATAAATACAGCAGCTTCAGCCGCTGGGTCTCCGCTCTTGCCATATGCGTTGCCTCCTTGCGATGCGCCTGCTTTTTTATTTAGTGTAGCACAGCTTCGCGCAAAAGCAAGGCCCATTCTGGTTGCCGTATGCCGCGCGTAAAAATAGGATAAAAATTTTCCATTTCCCCACGCCTTTCTTGACGGAAAACGCCGGACGTGTTACCATAAGAACGATAGGAAGGAGGTGGGAGAACGATGCCGTTTCGCCGGAACAACAAATATGTTGCCTGGGGGCTGACGTTTTTGGGCGTAATCGTCGCCAGCATCATTATGTTCGTCGTCTTCACGAATCTGAAGGGCTTTTTTGCCGTCATTCAGAAGTTTATCGCCATCATTTCCCCATTCCTATATGGGCTGCTGTTTGCCTATCTGATGAACCCCATTATGGTCCGGGTGGAGCTTTGCATGGGGAAGCTCTTGGCGGAGCGGGATCTCTCGCCCCGGGCCAAGCGGAACCTCAGCCGCGGCGTTGGTGTGGGGGTCTCGTGCATCGTGCTGCTGGCGGTTTTGTATCTGCTGATTTATATGATCGTCCCGCAGATCATCGAGAGCCTAAATAACCTGTTCGACCCGCAGACGATCATCAATTACTACCAGCAGCTGCGCAAGTGGATCCTGAAGCTCTTCCAGGATAATCCGGATATGGAAGCCTGGTGCATGGAGCGGCTGGAGGATGTCTACAAATGGGTGGAGAACTGGCTGAGAAACCTCGATCTCGAGGCGGCCTTCCGCAGCATTACGACAGGCGTCGTCAGCGTCGTCCGGGCGGTGGTCAATCTCTTCATCGGCCTGGTCGCGGCGGTGTATATGCTGCTGTCGAAGGATACGTTCTATGCCCAGCTCAAGAAGATAGCCGTCGCCTTCCTGCGGGAGGAGCGCTGCAACCGGGTCTTTGACGTCTGCACCCGGACAAATAAAATCTTCGGCGGCTTTATTGTCGGCAAGCTCATTGACTCTTTGATCATCGGGATTCTCTGCTATTTCGGGATGCTGATTCTCAAGCTGCCGTACCCGGTGCTGATCGCGGCGATCATCGGTGTGACGAATATTATCCCGTTCTTCGGCCCAATCATCGGCCTGGTGCCGTCGGCGCTGCTGATTTTGCTCATCAACCCTTGGCAGTGCCTGTACTTTGTGATTTTCGTCCTCTGCCTGCAGCAGTTTGACGGCAATATCCTCGGGCCCCATATTTTGGGCGACTCCGTCGGTCTGTCCAGCTTCTGGATCCTGGTTTCGATCACCGTGGCAGGCGGGATATTCGGCTTTGCCGGAATGGTCCTAGGCGTGCCGTTCTTTGCGGTGTTCTACTCGCTGTTCAGCGATTGGGTCAACCGGAAGCTTTGCAAAAAGGGCCGCCCAGCGCAGACGGCCTGCTACGGCAAGATCAAGTGCGTCGCCGATCTGGAGCGGCCAGTCAAAAAGCCCGCGCCGCCGGCAAATCTGACAAAGGCTGCCGCCGTGCTGGACCTTAACGATGAGATCGAGATCGAATCCGCCCCAGCGGGCGATGCCGAGAACACGCCGGAGTATGACTTTGACCGCGATTTCGCAGGGCTGGATTAAGCACCCGCGAAAGCGAAAAGAAATGGCCGGGCAGCGCGGGCTGCCATGGGTTTATCAATAAGCCCCCAAAGGGACGGCCCTTGGGGGCTTTTGCTTCACCGCCGCCTGTCTGGCGGCGCGGATTCCCGGAAGGGAGGGACTCTATGGAAAAATTTACAGAGATTTTGAACCAATGCACCGGCTTTTTAGAGGGGCTGCGGGGCAATGACCAATTTGTGCAGCTCTTTGGCTCCGTTGTGCGGTATCTGCTGCCGGTGCTGGTGTTTTTCGTGCTGCTGCGGTGCGCCATCTCGCTGCTGACGTTCCGCAAAGAGCCGGAGATCTGGGCCTGGCTCGTCCTGCCCGGCGGCCAGGAGCTGCCGGTGACGCATTGGGAAAATGTCATCGGCCGGGCGCGGGGCAGCGATATCGTCATTGATACGCCGTCCATCGCCAAGAGCCACGCGGTTTTGACCCGCTATGACGACGGCAGCTGGACCATCTCCGATATCGGCAGCCGCGGCGGCGTCAGCGTCAACGGGCGGCAGACGGAGATCGTCGCCATTGACGAAAACGATGTCATTACCCTAGGCAATCTGGAGCTGCGTCTGGTGCCCAACTCTAAGCGGGAGCAGGCGCGGCAGGCGGCGGGCCGGACAAAGGCCGGGCATACGATCTCGCCGGGGCTGTCGCTGCTCCTGCTGACACTGCTGCAGCTGCTGGCCCTGCTGCAGCTGGTCACGACGGTGGACCCTGATTATATCGGCAGCGTCTGCTTCGGCTTTTTGATCCTGATCTGTCTGCAATGGCTGCTGTTTTTGACGATGAAATTCGCCCGGCGGCATGGGTTCGAGGCGGAGACCATCGCGTTTTTGCTCTCGACCATCGGCCTTGCCATCGTGGCGTCCAAGGTGCCAGATTCGATCTATAAGCAGCTGGCGGCGTCCGTCATGGGCATCTTCCTGTTCCTGTTTATCGGATGGGCCCTGCGGGACCTGGAGCGGGCGAAAAAGATCCGCTATATCGCCGCGGCGGCCGGTGTGGCGCTGCTACTGTTCAACCTGGTCTTCGGCACGGAGAAATTCGGCGCGAAAAACTGGATTTCCCTGGGCGGCATCTCGTTCCAGCCGTCGGAGCTGGTGAAAATCTGCTTTATTTTCGCCGGGGCTTCCACCATGGAGCGGATCGTGACGAAGCGGAACCTGATCCTGTTCATCGGCTATTCCGGCTTTGTCTGCCTGTGCCTGGTCTTGATGAACGACTTCGGCACGGCGCTGATCTTCTTTGTTGCCTTCCTGGTCATCGCGTTCCTGCGGTCCGGCAGCTTTGCGACGCTGTCGCTGATCTGCGCCGGGACGGGGTTTGCCGGGGTGCTGGCGCTGCGGTTCAAGCCGTATATCGCCAAGCGCTTTGCCGCCTGGGGCCATGTCTGGGAGTATGCTGCGACGACAGGCTACCAGCAGACCCGGGCCATGATGGTCATCGCCTCCGGCGGGCTGTTCGGCCTGGGGCTGGGCAACGGGTGGCTCAAATACGTTGCCGCATCGGATACGGACCTGGTCTTCGGCTTTGTCTCGGAGGAATGGGGGCTGCTGGTGGCAGTCATGATGGTGCTGGCCATCGTTACGCTGGCGGCGTTCGTCGTCCGCTCGGCGTCGCTGGGGCGCAGCAGCTTTTATAATATCAGCGCCTGCGCCGCTGTGACGATTTTGATGACGCAGACGATCCTCAATGTGTTCGGCACGGTGGATATCCTGCCGCTGACGGGCGTGACGTTCCCGTTCGTCTCCAACGGCGGCTCGAGCATGATGTCCGCCTGGGGGCTGCTGGCCTTTATCAAGGCGGCCGATACCCGGCAGAACGCCAGCTTCGCCATCCGCCTGACTTCCCAGAAGGAGCTGCGGGAGGAGGCAGAAGCGGAGACGTCCGACGAGGGCAGCTATGACGACGGCTACGAGGGCAGCTATGACAATGCCTACGACGATGGCTACGGCGGCGCCTACGACGACGGCTATGATGACGCCTACGACGGTTACGATGCCTACGGCGGCCCGGAGGGAGGCAGAGGGTATGAATAGAGTTTCCAAACGCAGTGCGTTTGCGCTGGTGCTGGCGTTTGCTCTGCTGGCGGGGCTGGTGCTGTTCTGCGTCCGGTATGTCGTGGATGCGGGGCAGTGGGTGACCTACCCCGGCAGCCCGCATCTGTATACCGGGTCGAATCTGAACACCGGCGTTGTCTTTGACCGCGCCGGGCAGACGTTATTGGATTCCACGGACGGCCGCGCCTATGATGCCGACGCCGCGGTCCGCGCCGCGACGATCCATCTGCTGGGCGACCGGGACGGCTATATCCCGTCGCCGCTGCTGGACCACTACGCCAGCCGGATGATCGGCTACAGCCGCATCACCGGCGTCAGCAGCGCCAAGGCCGGGACGGGCCGGATGACAATGACCATTGACGCCAATGTGCAGGCGAAGGCGCTGCAGCTGCTGGCAGGCCGTGCTGGGACGATCGGCGTCTATAACTACAAGACCGGCGAGATCCTGTGCAGCGTGACCTCCCCAACGTATGATCCGGACAATGTCCCGGACGTGGCGGGGGATACGACAGGCCAGTACGACGGCGTCTATGTCAATCGCTTCCTGAATGCCAAGTATATCCCCGGTTCCATCTTTAAGCTGGTGACAGCTGCGGCGGCCATCGAAAATATTTCGGATATCGACAGCCAGACCTTTACCTGCGAGGGAAGCTACGAGGTCGGCGGCCAGAAGATCACCTGCGAGGGTGTCCATGGGCAGATCGGCTTTACCCAGGCCCTGGCCCAGTCCTGCAACTGCGCTTTTGGGCAGATCGCCCAACAGCTGGGCATCCAGACCATGGAGACCTACGCGGAGAAGCTGGGGATCACGGCGCCCCTGGAGTTTGACGGGCTGAAGACGGCCGCGGGCAATCTGAACCTGGCGGGCGCCACCCAGGGCGACCTGGCCTGGGCGGGCATCGGCCAGCACAATGACCAGATCAACGCCTGCCAGTATATGACGCTCATGGGCGCCATCGCCGCAGGCGGTAAGACGGCGTCACCGTATTATGTCAGCGAGATCACCCTGGGCGACCATACGGCCTACACAGCGTCGCAAAAGACGCTGGATTACGGCCTGAAGCAGGAGACGACCCAGCGCTTGGCGCAGATGATGCGCAACAATGTCGAGACGATCTACGGTGCGGGGCAATTCGGCAGCCTGACCGTCTGCGCCAAATCCGGCACTGCGGAGGTCGGCGGCGATCAGACGCCGAATGCCATGTTTGCCGGGTTTGTCCAGGATGACGCATACCCCCTGGCGTTTATTGTCGCCGTGGAGCACGGCGGCTCCGGCAGCGCGACCTGCGCCCCCATCGCCGCCGCCGTCCTGCAGGCCTGCGCTGCCGCGATGGACGCAGGCTGAGCCTGCGCCGTGCCGCGTGCTGCATTGCGCTTTGCAGAAAACGGGACTGGATTTTTGCAGAAAAGTGGAAAAATTGCTTGACAAAACCGCCGCTTTACAGTATAATAAATGGGCTGAGTTTAAGAGCAGCGCCACTTTGGAGAGGTGGCTGAGCTGGTCGAAGGCGCACGATTGGAAATCGTGTAGGCGTTAATAGCGTCTCAAGGGTTCGAATCCCTTCCTCTCCGCCATAAGTCCACCGTAATTTTGATAGAATTACGGTGGGCTTTTTCTATGCCTGAAAACCGCTTGAAATCAAGGTTTTTGCCGTTTCAGACACATAAACAGCAACCGCTGCGGAGCATTTCCACAGCGGTTTTCCTGCGTTTTAAGGATTTTACAGTGTTTTGTGCCGAAGTAATCGTTAAACTAATGGGTATTCGTTGAAAGATAGGGGTATTCGTTAAAGGTTGAGTTTCCGATACTCCTTATGAGAAAATCGGCGATGAAGTACGGTCGCTAGCGGATGAGGTTCCGTTCGACATCTCCGATTTGTGGGAATGAGTGCAGCTGAGAACGGTTATTGAGCAACAATCCAGGCAAGATATGACACCCGACAAATATAATGACAGTAGGAAGGGCATTCCGTATATTACAGGTCCCTGCTGCGGCAGGGGCTTATAAATTTTGCATGAGTGGGTACCGCCATGCCCTGCTTGCCAAGTATGTTTTCGTTATCTTCATTTGTAACTTTTCTTTGAAACCCATTGACAGTGGCGAATACAAAGAGTATAATTATGACCGAAAAAACAAAAGCGGTCAAAATGTTTTGGGGGTTATTGCTTGGCGTTTACAGAACAGAAAAATGAAATGATCCGCAAGGATTTATTAGACGAAGCGTTGCGTTGTGCCGTGACCGTTGGGATTCGGAAAACATCGGTGGAACAGCTCACGGAAGCGGTGGGTATTGCAAAGGGTTCGTTCTATAAGGTCTTCCCATCCAAAGATCTGCTGTTCTTTGCTGTGCTGGAAAATATTCATGCGGAAACGTATGCCGTAGCGGAGAAAGCTTTACAGGACAATGCAGAACTTCCACCAACGGAGCGAGCAACGAAGATCATTCTTGCCGCCTGCAAATACCTTTCCGATACCAAAGCGATGACCTTCATCGAAAACGATGCGGAGTATTTGTTGCGGCGGATACCGTCTGACATCAAGGCTGCCCACTATCACGATGACGAAGTTCATATTCGTCAAATTCTGGAGGCAAGTGGACTTGTGCCGAAAGGCGAAATGGATCTGGCTGCCGCCGCCGTCCGAGGGCTGATCTTAACTGTCTCCCATCAGGGAGAAATCGGCGAACTGTATCCGCAGGTGTTGGAAACGCTGGTGCATGGTGCTTGCAAGGAATTATTTGATTAAATCGAAAAGCTGCCGACTGGCGGCTTTTCAAAAGACAGCGAGTTAGAGATAGCTAACCACCGCATTGGAGTGATGTGATGTTATGAAGAAAACATTTTGGGATCGCACAGCGAAAAGCTATGACCACTTTATGAAGAAAGACCACAAGGCATATAAGCAAATGTATTCTCTAATCTATCCTGTGGTGCGGCACAAGCAGGTGCTGGAGCTTGCCACCGGCACAGGGCTGATTGCCAAACATATCGTCCGCTCTGCTGACCATATTGAAGCTACCGACGCATCCCAAGAGATGATCGAGCAGGCGAAACAGGGCGTGAAATCTACGAAACTCCATTTTTCGGTGCAGGATATGTTCCATCTGCCTTACGCCGACCAGTCTTTCGATGTGGTGATCGTGTCCAATGCTCTGCATATCGTGCCGGGACCTGAAAAAGCGTTGGCGGAAATTCGGCGTGTGCTAAAAGAGGACGGTATACTGATCGCGCCGACCTTTACTCATGCTGGTAATGACTTTCGCGGAAATGTCAAAGCATTTTTCATGAAGCTGGCGGGCTTTCCTCTCCACAGCAAGTGGACGAGTGAGGAATACCTGCGCTTCCTACGGCAAAACGGCTGGGCGGTGCGGAAAAGCGTTGTGCTGAAAGCATCCTTCCCGCTGACCTATGCGGAATGTGTGAAATCGGAGGTGTGATAAGATG
>CAUBIP010000069.1 GCA_958436045.1 uncultured Oscillospiraceae bacterium
TCCATGCACGCCCCGAGGGAGGTCGTCTCCAAGCTCGACGCCTATATGACCGCCAAAGGCATGCGCGCCGTCGACGAAGCGCCCTGAGCAAAAAATCGCCCCCGGTACAGACCTCACATCTGTGCCAAGGGCCCCAAAACCCGCCGCTGCGCTTTGCGCGGCGGGTTTTTTTGTCCGTAGTGCGCTGTGGATTGCAATTACCACGGTTTTTTGATAAAATAGATATTAGATTATGTAATTATCGCGATTTTATGAGGGGGAACCTATGAACGTTTGTGATCGCAATGAGATGCGCGCGCTGCTTGCCAAGCATGGCTTTCATTTTTCCAAGGCCAAGGGGCAGAATTTTCTCGCCGCCGCGTGGGTACCGGAGCAGATCGCCGTGGAAGCGGGCGTCGGGCCGGACTGCGGCGTCGTCGAGATTGGGCCCGGCATCGGGTCGCTGACCCAGCAGCTGTGCCGTCACGCCGGGAAGGTCGTCGCCATCGAGGTTGACCGCTCCCTGCAGCCGGTCCTGGCCGAGACGATGGCAGGGTACGAGAACCTGGAGCTTCTCTGGCAGGACGCATTAAAGACAGACCTTGCCGCCCTGGTCATGGAGAAATTCCCCGGGCTGCAGCCCATGGCCTGCGCAAACCTCCCCTACTACATCACCTCCCCGGTGCTGGTCTGCCTGCTGGAGGCGAAATGCTTCTCCTCCGTGACGGTCATGGTGCAAAAGGAAGTCGCCCTGCGCATCTGCGCCGCCCCGGGGACGGCGAATTACAGCGCCTTCACGATCTTCTGCAATTACTACGCCCAGCCCGCGACGCTCTTTGACGTCCCGCCCAGCTGCTTTGTTCCCCAGCCGAAGGTCACCTCGACAGTCCTGCAGCTCACCTGCCGGACCGCGCCGCCGTGTACGCTTTTGGACGAGGCGCTGTTCTTTCGCGTCGTCAAGGCGAGCTTTGCCCAGCGGCGCAAAATGCTGGTCAACGGCCTGTGCGCCGCCTTCCCCGGCTACAGCAAGGCCGAGATGGCAGGCGTTTTGGAAGCCTGCGGCTTTGCGCCGACGATCCGGGGCGAGACCCTCTCCCTGGACGGCTTCGCCGCCCTCGCCAACGAGCTTGCCCGGAGGGCCCAGGCATGATCCGCCAGCTGCTGCTGGATATCGACGACACCCTGCTGGACTTCTCCCAGGCCGAAGGCTGGGCGCTGCGCCAAGCCTTCGCCGCCTGTGGCCTCACGCTGTCGGACGATGTCTTTGCCCAATATCGCCAGATTAACCGCCGCCAATGGCAGCGGCTGGACGCAGGGGAGATCACGCGCGATGACGTCCTCTACGGCAGGTTCCGCCTGCTCTTTGCCGCCCGCGGCTGGCGGGCCGACCCGGTGGCGGTCGAAACCCGCTATCGGGGCTTTCTCGCCCAGGCCCACTTCCCCATCCCCGGCGCACTGGAAGCACTGGAAGCGCTTCACCAAACATACGCCCTCTATATCGCCTCCAACGGTCTGGCCCAGACCCAATACGACCGGCTGGATGCCGCCGGGATGACGCCCTATCTCCAAGGCATCTTCCTCTCCGAGGCCGCCGGGGCCCCCAAGCCAGAGCCGGCGTTTTTCGATTACTGCTTTGCCCATATGCCCGGCGCCCGCCGGGAAGAGACACTCCTCATCGGCGATAACCTCCGCACTGATATCCGCGGCGGCCAGCGAGCGGGCCTGCGCACCTGCTGGTTTAACGCCCGCCGCCGTCCGGAAGACCCGGCGATCCAGCCGAACTGGACCGTCTATTCCTGGGCTGAAGTCCTGTCTCTACTATAAGAAACACGCCTGTGCCGCAGCACAGGCGTGTTTTCGTAAGGAAATAAGTTTTAGATTTTAGCCTTTTTCGCCTTCGGCTTGCGCAAATAGCAGCTGTAGAACAGCGCCGCGACGGCGCAGCCGCCGAGGAGGTTGCCCAGGGTCACCGGCAGCAGATTGCCTGCCAGGTACCGGCCCCAGGTCAGGTGCGGGAAATCCACCGCCAGATCTGCATATACTGGCTTTGCAAACAGGCCCAGCATACAATACATCATATCCGCAATGGAGTGGTTGAACCCGCAGACGACGAAGAACATCACCGGCCCCCACGCACCGAGGATCCGGCTGACGCCATCCTGCCCCGCCAGGCTCAAAAGCACTCCGACCGTCACAAGGATATTGCACAGGACGCCCATCATCAAAGCGTTGGCAAAGGGCATCGTCATCTTCCCCTGAGCCACCTGCATGGCGTACTGGGCCAGCTTCTCCTGCCCGGCGTTGAGCCAGCCGAACCGGGCGCAGACAAACGCCAGCAGCAGCGCGCCGATGAAATTGCCCACCAGGACGATGGCCCAATTGCGCAGCATCCCGGAAAGGCGTGCCTTGCCGTCCAGTACGCTCATAAAGATCAAGGTGTTGCCCGTCAGCAGCTCCGCGCCGGTCATGACGACCATGCCCAGCCCGAAGGCAAAGAGCAGCCCCGAGATGACCCGGATGACAGACGGATTTTCCAGCGCAAAGCACGCCATATTCGTCACCGCCGCCGGGAAGCCGATGAGCAGCCCGGCTAAAATCGCCAGCAGAAACAGCTTCCCCGCCGGGGCCGTCGCTTTTGCAGCGCCCGCCTTGGCATAATTGGCGGAAAAGTCCGCCGGTGCAAAGACTTGCATGGCGCTCGCCCCCTTGTTATTGCAGCGTCCGCGCCGCCGCCTCAACGACATGCCCGATGAGGACAGATGTCGTCACCGCGCCGACCCCGCCGGGCACCGGCGTAATGGCCTCGACGATGGGCTCGACAGCGGCAAAGTCCGCGTCCCCCGCGATGCCGCCCTTGCCGTCCTTCTTCGTCGGGTCCCAGTTGATGGAAACGTCGATGACGATCTGCCCCGGCCGGACATAGTCCGCCGTCAGGCTGTTCAAGACGCCCGCCGAGGTGACGAGGATATCCGCCTGCCGGGCAATGGCAGCGGTGTCCACCGTCTTCGTGTGGCAGATGGTGACGGTCGCGTTGCGCTGCATCAGCATCATCGCCGCCGGGCGGCCCACGACGAGGCTGCGTCCGATGACGACGGCCGTCTTGCCCTTGCAGTCAATGCCGTAGTGATCGAGAATTTCCATGCACGCCTGTGGCGTACACGGGGCAAAGCCCAGCTGCTTGCCCATAAAGACCCCAGCGTTGCTCAGGTCCGTCATGCAGTCAATGTCCTTCTCCGGGCGCAGATGATTGCAGATCTCGCTCTCCGCGCTCTTCAACTGCTTCGGCAGCGGCCGGAACAGCAGCACGCCGTGGATGGATGCGTCGGCATTCAGCGCCTCGATCTGGGCGATGAGCGCCTCCTTCGTCACATCCTCCGGCAGCAGGAACCGCTCGACCTCGACGCCGATGAGCGCCGCCCGGGACATGGCCCCCTTTTCATAGGAGAGGTCCGAGGGATTCTCGCCGCAGCGGATGATCCCCAGCTTCGGCGTGACGCCCTTTTCCTGAAGCTCTGCCACCTTAGCCTGGAGCTTTTCGTTCATCGCCGCTGTTACTTCCTTGCCCAATAGCTGTTTTGCCATCGTTAGAACCTTCTTTCCGCCCCACTCCCGCGGGGCTTTTGTCTGTTATGCCTCCGGGAAAAAGCTCTTTTGCACCGCATCATAGATGCCGTCGGCCTTCTGGCCATGCGCCCGGAGCATTGCAAAGCATTGCGCGTTCAGTTCCTCCGCCTTGGCGCGGTCGCGCAGCGTTTTCGTGTTGATAAAGACATTCAGCGACGCCGCCTGCAGCGCTGCCTTGCAGCAGACCGCGCCGCACCCGGCATCCGAAACAGCCAGGCGGGAGCCCTTCTCCGCAAAGACGGCAATGGCGTCGATGGCCTGGCAGCAGAGGCGCATGATCCGCATCGGGACGGCGCAGGCCGCCACCGTCGCCTGCTCTAAAATCTCCGGCCGCGTCGGGTCGTCCTTCGGGATGCCGTAGGCCTTGGCCAGGGGCAAAAAGCCCGCCTCATCCGCGGCGACCTGGTCCAGCAGCTGCGCCTCCAGGGCCTGGCACTGGTCCATCAGCGCCTGAAGCTCCGCCTCGACGGCGGCATATTTTTTCTTGCCGACCGTCAGGCTGCCGACCATATTGCCCAGCGCCGTGCCGACGGCGCCGACCAGCGCCGCCGCACCGCCGCCTCCCGGGGCCGGTTCGCTGGACGCCACCCGCGCCACAAAATCGCGGCAGGACTCCAGCGTTTTATCTTGCAGTTTCTCCATAGGGGTAACGCTCCTTCTTCTCTCGCGCCCCGGCGCAGCCGCGCCGGGGCAGGGATTGGATCTATTCCAGCAGGAAACCCGGCATCAGAACAGGCCGGAGATCTTGCCGTTCTCGTCCACGTCGATGCGCTCGGCCGCCGGGACCTTCGGCAGGCCGGGCATCGTCATAATATCGCCTGTCAGCGCAACCAGGAAGCCCGCGCCTGCCGAGACCTTGATATTGCGGACGGTGATGGTGAAGCCCTCCGGCGCGCCCAGCTTCGTCGGGTCGTCCGTCAGGGAGTACTGGGTCTTGGCCATGCAAATGGGCAGCTTGTCAAAGCCCAGGGCGTTCATCTGGCGAATTTGCTTCTGGGCGTTGGCCGTGAAGGCAACGTCCTTGCCGCCATAAATTTTCGTGACGATGGCCTTGATCTTCTCCTCAATGCTGATGTCCAGGTCATAGGCGAAGGTGAAAGCATTCGGCGCGTCGCACAGGCGGATGACCTCCTTGGCCAGCTCGATGCCGCCGTCGCCGCCCTTGCCCCAGACCTCTGAAAGCGCCACATTGACGCCCAGGGCCTGGCACTTATCGCGGATCAGAGCCAGCTCCGCCTCCGTATCCTGCGGGAAGCGGTTGATGGCCACGACGCAGGGAAGATGATAGACATTCGCGATATTGGAAACATGCTTGAGCAGGTTCGGGAGGCCCTTTTCCAGCGCCTCCAGATTCTCCTTGCCCGTCTCCGTCTTCGGGACGCCGCCGTTGTACTTCAGTGCCCGGGCCGTCGCGACGATGACGACGCAATCCGGCTTCAGGCCCGCCATGCGGCATTTGATATCCAGGAATTTCTCCGCGCCCAGATCCGCGCCGAAGCCCGCCTCAGTAACAGTGTAATCGGCTAGACGGCGGGCGATTTTCGTCGCCGTAACGGAATTACAGCCGTGGGCGATATTGGCAAACGGCCCGCCGTGGACAAACGCCGGGGTATGCTCCAGCGTCTGAACGAGGTTCGGCTTGAGGGCGTCCTTGAGCAGAGCTGCCATGGCCCCCTGGGCGTGCAGGTCCGCCGCCGTGACAGGCTTTTCGTCATAGGTGTAGCCGACGATGATCCGCCCTAGCCGGGCCTTCAGATCGTTGATGTCCGACGCCAGGCACAGCACCGCCATAATCTCGGAGGCGACGGTGATATCATACCCGTCCTCCCGGGGCACGCCGTTGACCCGGCCGCCCAGGCCGTCGACGACGAAACGCAGCTGCCGGTCGTTCATATCGACGCAACGCTTCCAGGTGATCCGCCGCGGGTCGATGCCCAACTGGTTGCCCTGGTAAATATGGTTATCCAGCATCGCCGCCAGCAGGTTGTTCGCCGCGCCGATGGCGTGAAAATCGCCGGTGAAATGCAGGTTGATATCCTCCATCGGGACGACCTGGGCATAGCCGCCGCCCGCTGCACCGCCCTTGATGCCGAAGACCGGCCCCAGGGAAGGCTCCCGCAGCGCGACCATGACGTTTTTGCCCAGCTTCTTCATGCCGTCGGCCAGGCCGACGGTCGTCGTCGTCTTGCCCTCCCCGGCGGGGGTCGGGTTGATGGCCGTGACCAGGATCAGCTTGCCGTCGGGGCGCTGGACCTCCTTGAGCAGGTTATAATCGACCTTGGCCTTGTACTTGCCGTACTGCTCCAAATACTTCTCATCCACCCCTGCCGCCTCCGCGACCTGGGCGATGGGCAACATTTTCGTCTCCTGCGCGATTTCAATATCAGATTTGTAGGTTGCCATCATGATACACTCCTTTTTTGAAAATACGCGATCT
Organism: uncultured Oscillospiraceae bacterium; assembly: GCA_958436045.1. Classification (GTDB taxonomy): domain Bacteria; phylum Bacillota; class Clostridia; order Oscillospirales; family Oscillospiraceae; genus SVMC01. Next base: position 6,041 of record CAUBIP010000069.1, read on the forward strand.
GCCGCACCGGCAGGTTGTTTCTCTTGCTTTATTTTCGCGGCAGCTGCCCGCAGAGGCTATCCAGCAGCAGCTCCGCCGCGACGACGCTGTCCTCCGCGGTAAAGCCGCAGGTGAATTGGTCGGAATACAGAATCTGCGCGCTGGCGGGAAATTCATCGTCCCCGGCCCAGAGCAGGATGCGTATCCGGTACGGGCCGATGACCGGCAGCTCAAAGCCGGCGTCCGCCCCCGGGATGGGCGCGCCGCCCAGGGCGCGGCAGGCATCGGAAAAGGCCGGCAGCGCATTGCCGAACACTCCGGCCGCCCGGCCCAGGCACCGGCCGCTGAACGTCTTAACATAGACCTCCCCCCAGGGCAGCTGGCGGAAATTCAGCCAGGCCCCGCCGAAGGGAATCTGCTGCCCCCGCTCCAGGTACCGCAGCAGGAAGGTCTGCGCCGGCATTTTGCGCAGCGCCAGCGCCGCAGCGTCCGGGCTTTCAATGGCGTAGTCCGGCCAGGCCAGCCGGTAGGGCCGCCCCAAAAACGAGAGGCCAAAGGCTTCGCCGTCAAATGTGACGTCCCCGCCCAGGCGGGCCGTCACCTCCGCCGGGTCCAGCCCGGCGTACTTTGCCAGGTAATAGGCAAAGGGCATTTCTTCCTTTTGATTTTTCCGCAGCATCCGCATCACTCCTGCCTGCTTGAGGGGAACAGCGCCCGATTCGTGTGGGGCAGAAAGCATGCCGCCACAAAATTATCCATATAGCCCGGGTGGGTCGAAAGCTCCATATACGTCATATTGGAAGCGATCTCGCCGACCTTGGCCCGAGCGTCCGCTGAGAGCACCATGGCATAGGCCCCGGCCAGGGAGGAATTGCCGATATACTGGAATTTCTCCCGGGGTACATCCGGGAACATGCCGATGCGCACGGCGTTTTCCATATTGATGCCGCTGCCGATGCCGCCCGCGACATAGACCCGGTCGATCATCTCCGGCGTGAAATCCAGCGCGGAGAGCATCGTGTCAATGGCAGAATAAATCGCGCCCTTGGCCCGGATGAACGAGGCGATGTCCACCTCCGTGATAGCGATCTCCCGCCCCGTCGCCGATTCTTCGGCAAAGGCCAGGATATAGCGCCCCATCCCGTGGATATCCCGGGCGATGCGGCGGCCCTCCCGGACGAAATTGCCCTTCGGGTCAATGGCGGAGGTCCGGTACAGCTCGGCAATCACATCAATAATCCCGCTGCCGCAGATGCCCACCGGCCGCTGCCCCGCCGGGCCGACGATGCGCAGCTGCGGCTCCAGCGTCTGCCGCTCCAGCGTCACCGCCTCCACCGCGCCGTCTGTCGCCCGCATCCCGCAGGAGATATCGCCGCCCTCAAAGGCAGGCCCGGCGGAGCAGGCGCAGGACATCAAAAAGTCATCATTGCCAAAGACCAGCTCGCCGTTGGTCCCCAAGTCGATAAACAGGGCATAGTCCGGCCGGTTCCAGATCAGGCTGGTAAACGCGCCCGCGGTGATATCGCCGCCGACGTAGGACCCGATGTTCGGGGCCAGCCACACCGGCGCGTCCGGATGCACCGGCAGCGCCAGGTCCCCGGCCCGCAGGCCGTCGAACCGGAAAAAGCTGGGGATATACGGCTCCATCCGCACCGGCTCCGCGTCAACGGCCAGCAGCAGATGGTTCATCGTCGTATTGCCCGCGACGCAAAGCCGCGTCACGCAGGCAGGCGGGACCGCCGCATCCCGGCACAGGGCCTGCAGCAGCGGCGTCAGCGTCTCTTTGATGATCGCATCCTGCAGCCGCTGCCGCCCGCCGGGCTTCGCCTGCTCGACGATGCGGTTGATGACATCCGCCCCGTAGCGGATCTGCCCGTTGCCGGCCGACGCCTTGGCCAGCAGACGCCCCGTCTCGCAGTCGGCCAGGACGGCGGAGACCGTTGTTGTGCCGATATCAATGGCCACGGCGCAGACATGCGCCGCCGGTTCCGGCGGCAGCAGGGCGTAGACCGTGCAGCAGTCGCCGCCGCAATCGGCCACGGCCTGGACGCGGAATTGATTCTCCCGCAGCACCTGGGCTAGGCCCCGCAGGGCGTCGTAGGTGATGACGCACTGCTTGCAGCCCGTCAGGCGGCAGAGCGCTCGCTCCAGCCGCTCGTTGTCCGGCATCGTGTCGTCCAGCGTCGGCTGCGCTAAGGTGACGGGCAGCACCCGGGCGTTGTTTGCAAGCGCCACCCCCGCCCCGCGGATCTGCTGCAGCAGCGCCTCAAAAATGGCGATCTCCTCCCCGGAGGAGAGGTCCGCCGTCTTCATCCGCCGCTGATAGGCCGACGCGATATCCGGCACCAGGACGGTCACGTCCCCAGTGATATGGCTGCAGCAGCTCAAGCGCCAGCCCGCGGCGTAATCGGCATCGGAAATGTGCGTCGTCTGCTGGCTGTCAAGCGTTCCCTCCAGCAGCTGCACGCGGCATTTGCCGCAAGCGCCGTTGCCGGAGCACGGCGCATCAATGGCGACATTGGCCCCCCGGGCGATCTCCAATAGATTCTCCCCCCGGTTGGCCGGGACGACGACAGGCGCGCCGCCCTCAATTTGAAAGGTTACATCAAACATGCTTTGATCCTCTTGCCTGTTCTTGGAATTACTTTTTTCAGCACACGCTGCGCATACCAGCTTGCGCAGCGCCGAGGCGCTGCGCAAGGGGACGTTTCCGTTGTGCGAAACTTACATCAGCGGTTCCATCTCCAGCACGGGGTGGCCCTTTTCCGTCAGGAAGTTCAGCAGCTCCTCGCAGTCGGTGCAGATGGTCTCGTCGGCGATATAGTCCGTGAAGTTTTCAATGCCATAGAGCTCCATGGCCGTCTTGTTCAGCTTTTCGGCGACGTCGTCCTTCAGCTCCTTCGGCATCCAGACGATGCGCTTGATACCGCCCTCGGCGTGGATAAACTTCTTCGAGGAGATGAAGTGCCGCCCGTGGCCCATGTAACCCGGCGTCTGAACGCCGCCGCCGGTGCAGGAGGCCAACTCGCCAAAGGTCATGCCCGCCGGGGTCATGCCCTTGAATTCGCGGTTGACGACGATAAAGCCATTGGACATCGGCTCGATGCCGCAGAT